>CAIRBL010000105.1 GCA_903876815.1 uncultured bacterium | reverse complement strand
AATCAAGATTTAGAAAATTTACCACAACCATCAGCAGAAACTCAAAAAATTATAGAAAAAGCTGTCATCATTGCTTTGAAATATCAACATAAGTATGTAGGCACCGAACATCTTTTGTGGGGATTATCCGAAAGTGATAACCTAAGCCTCCTCAATATATGGGATAAAAGCCAAACTAACAAAGAAAAATTACAGCAACATTTACAATTTGTTTTAAAAGGCACTTCTAAATTTGGTGAATTAGCTGACTCTGCAAGTAAGCATGAATTAGATGCTATCTTAGAAAATGACAGCCTAACTAACACTTTAGATAACTTTGCAATAGACTTAACAAATTTAGACATTCAAAATGATATCGATCCAGTCATCGGCCGTCAAAATGAAATTGATCGCTTAATCCAAATTTTATCTCGCCGCACCAAAAATAACCCTGTGCTTTTGGGTGATGCTGGCGTCGGTAAAACAGCCATCATTGAAGGCCTTGCCAAAAAAATCACTTTGGGTCAGGTACCAGAAATTTTGTTAAATAAAAAAATTTTAAGCCTAGACTTATCCAGCATTATCGCTGGCACCATGTACAGAGGTGAATTTGAGGCACGCTTAAAACAAATCATTGATGAAGCAAAAAGAGATAAAAATATTATTATCTTTATTGATGAGCTGCACAACATCATGGGCGCTGGCTCCACTGGTGGCTCTATGGATGCTGCGAATATCTTAAAACCAGCCCTTGCTCGTGGACAAATCCGTTGCATCGGTGCCACTACTTTTGAAGAATACAAAAAATATATCGAGAGCGATAAAGCACTTGAAAGACGTTTTCAGGCCATCACTGTCAATGAGCCAAGTTTGACCGAAACATATGAAATATTATTGGGATTAAAAGAAAATTATGAAAAATTTCATCATGTCAAAATAGACAATAACGCTTTAAAAGCAGCGATTGATTTGAGTCAAAAGTTTTTGACTGACAAAAAACTACCAGACAAAGCCATTGACTTAATCGATGAAGCAGCAGCAAAATTTAAAATCAAAACTACTAAAAATAATCTTGGACAAAAAATAAAAGAATTAGAAGGTCAAATCAAAATAGCTAAAAATCATAAAAAAAATGCTATTTATGAAGAAAATTATTTGCAAGCCTTAGAATACAAAAATCACGAAGAAGACTTGCTTGATCAATTATTAAAAAATCAAGCTTTATACGAAAAATACAAAAACAATCACCAAGGTGAAATCAATGTTGACGATATCAAAGAAGTGGTTGCCAAAATTACCGGCATTCCTCTGACTACTGTCAATGCTAGTGAAAAAAATAAACTAATTGCTTTAGAAAAAAATCTAAAACAAAATATTTTTGGTCAAGACAATGCTTTGGAAGCTATTGCCTCAACTATTCGTAAAGCCAAGGCTGGTTTACACGATGAAAATAAACCGCTAGCCTCTTTCATGTTCTTGGGTCCAACTGGCGTCGGTAAAACAGAGACCGCTAAATTGCTGGCTCAAACTATTTTCGGCAATCGCCAAAATCTTTTACGCATTGACATGTCTGAATTTGCCGAAAGTTTTAATATCTCTAAATTGATTGGCGCTCCCGCTGGATATGTTGGCTACAAAGAAAGCAATAAACTAAGCGACGTCATTAAAAATAGACCGCACACCCTTATTCTTTTTGATGAAATTGAAAAGGCACACAGTGACGTTTTTAACCTACTTTTACCAATTTTAGAAGAAGGTGAGCTAACTGATGCTAGCGGCCGAGTAGTAAATTTTAGAAACTGTGTTATTGTCATGACTTCAAATATTGGTTTAGACGAATTTAATCAGCAAGCTGAAATGGGCTTTGAGCTAGAAGAAAGCAAACAACAAAATGATTTTATAAAAACAAAAGAAAAAATAGTCTCCTCTCTACCAGACTATTTTCCCCCTGAACTACTGAATCGTTTGGATAATATCATTGTGTTTGAACCTATAAATAAAATAGCCGCCCAAAATATACTCAAACAAGAAATAAATTATTTGCAAAAAAAATTACAAGCACAAAATATTATTTTAAGTTTAGACCCAAATATTATCAAGCATTTACTAGCTAAACCATTGTCATTACAAACTGGCGCCCGTGGTTTAAAAAAACTCATCGATACTGAACTCACCAATCAAATTGCTGTAAGTATTTTACAAAAAGAAAAGCGCAAACTCAAAGCCACTTTAAAACAAGATCAAATAATCATCAACTAATCTTT
>CAIRBL010000104.1 GCA_903876815.1 uncultured bacterium | reverse complement strand
GTAAATTATTTATTTAGGCTCCATGACATTTTTTGTATTTTTTTCCAGAGCCACAAGGACAATCATCGTTACGGCCAATTTTTTCACCATCTTCATTTTTGGGTTTAGAAGCCAAAGCTTGATTGGCTTGAGCTCTGTCCTCTACTTGTTTTTGAAAAGGAGAAAAACCTTGTTTTTGTTCATTAAACTGTCTGGGCGCTAAATTTTGAGTGGCAATATTTTTAGCTAAACCAACTTTAAAAATAGAATAAACTATTTGTTTACGGATAGCCGCTAGTAAGTTGTTAAATAAACCAAAGGCTTCACGTTTGTATTCTACTAGTGGATCACGTTGTCCGTAACCCTGCAAACCAATACCAGTGCGTAATTTGTCCATAGCGGTCAAATGTTCTACCCACAAAGTATCTAGACTACGCAACACTATGCCTCTCTCTATCATTTGCATTGGAGAAAATTGGCTATTCGGCAAGTCAATAGATGAATTAATGTTTTGAGTTTGTTCTAAATATTTTTCTTTAGCCAAGTTAGTCAAATGTTCTATAAGCTTGGTTCGGTTTTCGTGAGAATTTTCTTTATTGAGTTGATTGAGTAAATTTTCTATGTCTGTGATTTCTGTTTCAGTAAGATGAAAAATTGATTTGATAGTTTCGATAATTTCTTTGGGATTAAAATCACCGATATTATCTTTGGCTAAAGTATGAAAAGATATAACCTCTTCCAGTTCTTTATTTATTTGTTCCAAAACAAAAGTTTGGGAATTATCTGTTTCGGTTGCGACGGTTTCTGTAAAAAGAGTCAAAAATTTTTGACGCATTTTATAGATAACTTGACGATGTTTATTGATGATGTCATCATATTCAACCAAATGTTTACGAATATCAAAATTGTGACCCTCTACTTTTCTTTGAGCTGATTCAATGGAGCTAGAAATGATTTTATTTTCAATTGCCGTTTCTTCATCAAGACCTAAAGTATTCATAACAGATTTGATTCGCTCTGAACCAAAGATTCTCATCAAATCATCATCTAAGGAAATAAAAAATTGAGAAGAACCGACATCGCCTTGACGACCAGCGCGACCTCTGAGCTGATTATCGATGCGACGTGACTCATGTCTTTCGCTGCCCAATACATGTAAACCACCCAAAGACTTTATTTCATCGTATTTTGTTTTATCAAAAGGTAAACCACCCAAGATAATATCCACACCACGACCAGCCATATTAGTGGCTACAGTAATAGCTGATTTTTGACCGGCTTGAGCCAAAATTTCTGCTTCTTTAGCATGATTTTTAGCATTTAATAAACTAAAAGATAAACCTTCTTTTTCTAAAAATTCAGCTAACAGTTCATTTTTTTCTATGGAAGCCGTGCCCACCAAAACTGGTTGGCCAATTTTGTTACGATAAGCAATTTCTTTGGCAATGGCTTTAAATTTTCCACGTTCAGATTTAAAAATTTTGTCTCGCAAATCTTGTCTGGAAAATGGTTTATTAGTAGGGACAACTGTTACGTCCAAACTATAAATTTTTGCCATTTCTTCAGCTTCAGTAGCAGCTGTACCAGTCATGCCGGCTAGTTTATCATACATTCTAAAATAATTTTGGAAAGTAATAGTAGCTAGTGTCATACTTTCTCTTTGGACTTTGACGCCTTCTTTAGCTTCAATAGCTTGATGTAAGCCTTCAGAATAGCGACGTCCTTCCATCATGCGACCAGTAAACTCATCGATAATCACGATTTCACCATCACGCACAATATAATCTTTATCTTTGTGATACAGCGCGCGTGCTCTTAAGGCTTGTTCTAAATGATGAATGGTGATCAAACCATGGCTTTCATAAATATTTTCTACGTTTAATATTTTTTCCATTTTATGAATACCATCTTCAGTCAAGGTTGCGGTACGCATTTTTTCGTCAATGTTGTAGTCATTTGTTTCATCTAGCTGACTGACCAACAAAGCAAATTGTTGATATTGAGCAGCTGATTCTTCAGCTGGTGCAGAAATAATAAGCGGAGTTCTTGCCTCATCGATCAAAATACTATCAACTTCATCCACAATAGCATAGACTAAACCACGTTGCACCTGGTCATTGATACTTTGAGCCATGTTGTCACGCAAATAATCAAAACCAAATTCATTGTTAGTACCATAAGTAATGTCTGCCTGATAAGCTTCTTTACGAGTTACTGGTTGTAAATAATCCATCACCACTTTGACGGCCTGATCTCTGATTTTATCATCAGTCACGTCTGTTTGATCAGGATTATATAAAAATGAAGCCTCATGTTGAATAACGCCAACACTTAAACCTAGAAAATTATAAACTTGACCCATCCAAGTAGCATCACGTTTAGCTAAATAGTCATTGACAGTAATCACATGCACACCACGACCTGCTAAAGCGTTTAAATATACTGCTAAAGTAGAAGTCAAAGTTTTACCTTCACCGGTTTTCATTTCGGCGATTTGACCTTGATGTAACACAATACCACCCAAAAGCTGAACGTTGTAATGACTTTGTTTTAGGGTGCGACTAGAAGCTAATTTCACCAAAGCAAAAGCTGGTACTAATAGATCGTCTAAACTAGTACCATTTTGAGCTTGATTTTTAAGCTCTAATGATTTTTGTTTTAATTCTTCATCGGATAATTGCGACCATGCTATTTCTTGTTTGTTGATAGCTTCAATTTGTGGTTTTAAACTATCTAAAAAACGTTGATTTGCGTCTCCGAATATTTTTTGTAGCCAAGACATACTGTTTGCTGAAATTAAACCATGCATCTGTGAAGATCCATGGAATAATTATTTTAATTATTTAATAGTTATGATTTATTTTTTATCCCAAAATTTTAAAGCTTGCAAAATTTTAATGTTTTTTCTTAAGCGGCCATCATTTTTACTTTTTTGCTTTAATATGGCCCTAGATACTTTATCTTGTAGCATATCAATGACCGCTCTAGCATCTTGATGTGTTTCTGCTACTCTAATTTCTTGTTTATTTGGTAAAAGCATATGTACTTCAGCTGCAAATATTTCTCCTTTATGGTGATGTGGGTCACGTTTGATATCCAGTGAACAGGAGATAATATTTTCTTGATACTTGTCCAAAGCATCAAATTTTTCTTGTACATACTGCTGAAAAGGTTCTGTGAGATCGAAATTTTTGTTATAAATTTTAATGTTCATGGCCTTTCTTTAATATTTATAACTTAAATATACCAAAAATGCCTAAAAAAATCAATCCCGCGCCTTTTGGGGCGCGGGGATAATAAATTGCTAATATTAGCCAAAATTATAGCCAAATTATTCCAAAATTGCTTTAATACGACGAATGCCAGCAGAACTAGACTCCTCTTTTTGAATCTTAAAATGACCTAATTCACTAGTATTTTCTACATGTGGGCCGCCACAAATCTCGCGACTAAAGAATTCATCATCGTTACCGACGGTATAAACCTTTACTTTTTCACCATATTTATGGCCAAATAAACCAATCGCACCCTTATTTTTAGCTTCTTCTACGGTCATTTCTTGCCAAGTCATGGGTAACTTAGCTTGAATTTGCTGATTAACTAAGTCCTCTGCCTGTTTTATTTGCTCTGGTGTCATTTTATCTGGATGCACAAAATCAAAACGCATACGTTCGGCATTGATATTACTGCCACGTTGTTCTACATGATCACCTAAAACCGTACGTAAAGCTTGATGTAAAAGATGAGTAGCAGTATGATATTTTTTGCTCATTTCACTGTCATCTGCTAAACCGCCTTTAAACATGCCAGCTGAAGCAGTACGAGATAATTCTTGATGCTGTACCATTAATTCATCAAATCCTTTTTTTAAATTATTAATTTGTATGACATGTAAATTTGGTCTAATTTTTTTTATTTCTTCTATGGATTCTTCAAATGGAAAACCATGATCCTGATACATATCAAATAAAAATTTGCTAGTTAGATAATGCGGCACAAAACCGTCTGAAATATCGACGATATTTACTTTTTGACCAGGAACCACAGCATGTACTTCTAATTGTGTTTGCAAAATTTTTAAACCTTTGCTTAAACTTTTACTAAATTTTTCTTCTTCTTTTTGTAGTTCAGTAAAAATAAAAGTT
The DNA here is from genome assembly GCA_903876815.1 of uncultured bacterium. GTDB lineage: Bacteria > Patescibacteriota > Patescibacteriia > UBA1558 > GWA2-36-10 > CAIRBL01. The sequence goes on along the minus strand of CAIRBL010000104.1, from coordinate 4,172 downwards.
TGATTTTTTTCTAATTCTGGGTAAGTAGTTTTGAAATTATCGATAACTACTTGCGCTAGAATAGTAGTAAAACCAGCTTGAATATTTAGATTTTTAGCAAAACGAATCGCTCGTCTAATCACACGTCGTAAAACATAGCCTTGGCCAGTATTGGAGGGCGCGATACCTTTGGGGTCACCTAACAAAAAGGTTGCAGAACGCAAGTGATCAGCAATCACTCTGAAAGATTTAGTATCTTCAGCGTATCTTTTGCCACTTAATTCTTCTATTTTTTGAATAAGAGGGTAAAACAAATCCGTTAAATAATTATCAGCTAAATTATTTAAAACTGCTAAAGTTCTTTCTAGGCCCATGCCAGTATCAATGTTTTTTTGTGCTAAAGGCAAAAATTGACCAGCTAAAGTTTTGTTATATTCCATGAAAACATTATTCCAGATTTCCACCCAATTTTTGTCTTTTGGATCATATTCAACTGGCACATTATTTTTGTCTCCAGTCCAATAAAAGATTTCAGTATCTGGACCACAAGGACCACTGGTGCCTGCTGGTCCCCACCAATTATCATCCACACCCAAAGCTTTTACTCTTTTTTCACTGACACCAAGACTAAGCCATTTGTCTAAGGCTACTGTATCTTTGGTTACATTTTTATCACCTTCAAAAATAGTAAAAGCCAAAAATTTTGGATCAATTTCTAAAATTTTTGTCAAAAATTCCCAAGCAAAATCAATGGCACCCATTTTATCATAATCGCCTAAAGACCAGTTGCCTAACATTTCAAAAAAAGTATGATGCGTAGTATCACCCACTTCCTCAATATCGCCAGTACGCCAACATTTTTGTACGTCAGCAAGCCTTGTGCCGCTAGGATGTTTTTCGCCCATTAAATATGGCACCAAAGGATGCATGCCAGCGGTTGTAAACAAAACTGTTGGGTCATTTTCAGGAATCAAAGAAGCAGAGCTGATGATAGCATGATTATTATTTTTAAAATATTGTAAAAATTTTTCTCTTAATTCTTGTCCGTTTATATTCATAGAAAATCTTGTCCGGCGTATGCCGATTTATTTTTTAAATTTATCGAAAAACCAATCACTGTATTTATAAACTAAAACTGATGACACTGGTAAGCTCATAAAGCCTAATAGCACATCATATAAAGTATCATTTGGCTCACCAACTGTAAAGAACATGTTTTTGTTTAAATAAATGGTAATAACATATTCAAATAATTCCCAAAGTAAAATCAATGACATGGCGACCACTAAAGTCGCTAATACTAAATCAGATTTGGTAGTTTTTATTTTTAAATGCAAAGTTGCACCTTTAAAAAATATAGCAAATAAAATAAAGAGAACTAAGGGTGTGAAAAAATGTACATAGGTGTCATAGTGGAAAATATTATCAAATAACCATAAATATCCAGCTACTGACAAAAGCATGATAGCTGAAAAGCCTATTTCTATCCAGTCTAAAAATTCATTAGAAATATTTTCATGAAGACCTAAACGACGATAAATAACGCGTGGTAAAAATAAAACCGCTGAAAAAGCTAAATAGCCCAAAACTACAAAAATACTATGTCCAGTAAATAAAAAATAAATAGCCACTGCGATAAGAACGTAGCTTAAGAAGTTGATGAAGTTTCTAATACTTAATTTCATATTTTTATTTAATTATAGCCGAAGCAATTAATTCTTGATTTTTATAAATTGCCACTGTCTGTCCACTGGCTACAGCAAATTGTAATTCTGAAAATTTAGCCAAAAACTCACTTTCGTTTAATTTTTGCACAAAGACTTTTTGATCTTCTTGGCGATAACGAATTTTCGCTTGAGCTTGTATTGGAAATTTGTATATTTGGTTTATCCAGTGCCAATCAATGAGTTCAACTTCTTTACTATAAAGCTCTAAAGATTCTTTTGGTCCAACTACTAAAATATTATTTGTTAAATCTTTTTTGATTACATACAAAGCGGGTCCGCCACCAATTTCAATGCCTTTTCTTTGGCCGATAGTATAAAACCACACGCCTTCATGTTCACCTATTTTTTTGCCATTATTATCCAAAACATCACCTACTTTGGGGCTTATTTTTTGGCTTAAAAAATCTTTTAAATTGACTTTACCAACAAAACAAATGCCCTGTGAATCTTTGCGCTCTGCATTTGGTAATTTGGCTTTTTTAGCTAGCTGTCTCACTTTTGGTTTCACTAAGTGTCCAATCGGAAATAAACTTCTGGCTAATTGTTCTTGGTTTAAACCGGCTAAAAAATAAGATTGATCTTTGTTTGGATCTTTACCTTTGAGCAAATGGTAGCCATTTTTATCTTGTTTGATTTGAGCATAATGTCCGGTAGCAATTTTATCAAAACCATTTAAAATAGCTTTAGCTAAAAAAAGTTTAAATTTAATTTCGGAATTACACAAAATATCTGGATTTGGTGTTTGACCTTTTTGATAAGTATCAAATAAATAGTTAACCACTGTTTCGCGATATTGTTCTTCAAAATCCCAAGTTTCAATCGGTATGTCTAAATGTTTAGCAACTGCATAGGCCTCATCTCTATCTGCTTTCCAGGGACACTCATGATTAGTATTATCTCGACTAGAAAAGTTTTTCATAAAAACTGCTGAAACATGATGGCCCGCTTTTTTTAATAACAAAGCAGTGACAGCACTGTCTACTCCACCCGACAAACCAACTAAAACTTTTAATTTTTTTTCTTTCTGGAAAAACATGTCTAATACAAGTGTTTATTATAAAATTTGGCCATAGCCATCAAAATACCATTTTCAAAAGCTTGGGCACGGGTAATAAAGTCATTAGTCAGCTCGCCGACTGTGCCATTAGTGCCTCTGACATTTGCTTTACTAAACATTTCTTCGGCCACTGGTGCTAATTCTCTTTTTTTATCCATAATCTCTACTTTGGCATAGTCTGGTAGCTCTATTGCTTCACCATAAGCCATACTATCAATTTTGCCATCAGTGACATAAATAGCACCAATTAAAAAGAATTTTTCTTTTCCTAAGACATTGTTTAGCCAAACGCCACCTTCAATACCTAAATAAAAATCTGCTTGCACGCCAGCTTTGATCAAATTTTGAGCACGATTATAGGCACCTAAGCTTGTTTCCTCTACACTGCGAGGCTGATCATCTACATCAGAAGCGGATTTTTGAGCAATTACCTCTATTTCCTGATCAGGATAAATCTTGGCAAAAGCTGATTTTACCGCTTCTACCTTTGGTTGTTGGACTGATCCTAAGGCAACTTTTATCATAAGCAAATCTTTAAATAATGCTTATATTATGCTATGTATTTTGCTTTTTGTCAAAAATAATTACTTCTTGACAATAAATAATATTTTATGTTTAAATATATAAAATCCGTTCATCAAAGTTCAAGGAGCAGACCATGTACAGAGACCTGACGAACATCAAAGAAGTCAAGAGAATTCTTGATCAAATTGTTCGAGAAAGCGGTAATGAAACCGAAGCCCTCAAAGACGTTCAACGTCTCATGAATGAGGGCTGGCTCATCTATGATTGCATTGCTTGCGGAGATCATTTGGTCTGGGTACTTGGCAAACCCAGAGACTAAAGTCTCCATCAGTTTACAAAACCAACCCCCGCGGGTTGGTTTTCGTTTTATTGTATAAATCCAAAATATTTTAAAGTCGGAATAATATTTGGTGCTAAATTAGCTGGTAAATCATTAATTTCAAACCATTTCCATTCTCTAATATCCTCGCCTGGTTTAATCTCACCAATTTTTTCTGCTAAATAATGAGCTAAAATAACATCTTTTAAACCTTCTTCACTTTGTTTTTGAGTGTAAAAGAAAAATGGTTCAGCATTTAAAATTTTTATTTCTAAACCCATTTCTTCTTTCACTTCTCTAATTGCAGTTTCTACTAAAGTTTCATTATCTTCTACTCTGCCACCACAAAATTTCCAAAACTCTGTATCACCATGTTGATTAAGTAAAACTTTATTATTTTCTACGATCACTGGCCCAGAAGCAATAATTATTTTAGTCAACATAAAATTTTATCTCCCTATTTTAAATATCTCGCCTTTTTCTAAAGCTTTAGTAGCAAGTTTGATACGATCTTGTGTGCGAGCATAAAGTGTAAATAGCCTCTCGCCTTTTTTAACTGGATCAT
>CAIRBL010000103.1 GCA_903876815.1 uncultured bacterium | reverse complement strand
GCAGAGAATTTATTAGAGTCTATAGCTGACTGGAACCAAAAAGAGTCCCGAAGTACGGGACCCAAAAATGGATTAATTATTCTACCTTAGTTCTCGACAAGCTCGAACACAAAAATTTTATGTCTTCGAGCGAGTGCCTGCCTACCGGTAGGCAGGAAGGGAGTCGAGAAGTATTAGTAGCCTATTTTTTTAAAGCATCTTTGAGAGTTTTGCCAGCTTTAAATTTTGGTACAATCACAGTTGGTATCTCTATCTTCTCACTTGGATTTTGAGGATTGACACCCATACGAGCATTGCGAGTACGGGCAGAAAATGTACCAAAGCCGGTCAAGGTCAATTCTTGACCTTGTTTTAATCTTTCGATAATTAAATTTTCTAAGGCTGTGATGACCGCTTCGCTGTCTTTTTTGGCTACACCAGCGGCTTGAGCAATTGCCTCAATAAGTTCTGCTTTGTGCATAGACTTTAATTATTTGATTAAGCTAAAATTTGTCTTAAATTTTGGATAAGGACAGTTTTGTTGGTGACCTTATCTATCTCTAATAATACTGCATTTATCTCGATTTGACCAGTTTCAGCAAACTCATGGCGACCATTTGGTGTATCGTTGATAAATTTTTCAATGATAATTTCTGACTTGACACCGATGACAGAAGGGTAGGCACCGATCATGCCGACATCAGTCAAATAGCCTGTGCCTTTCTCTAAAATCTGGGCGTCATTGGTAGGCACGTGCGTATGAGTGCCAAGCACAGCGGAGACACGACCATCAAGATACAAGCCCAAAGCTCTTTTTTCACTACTTGCTTCAGCGTGAAAATCTAAAATACTAATATTGTTTTTAAATTTTTTGATAAGCTCATCAGCTTTCAAGAAAGGATTGCTCAAGTCATCATCTTTCATAAAAGTGCGGCCAGACAAATTAAAGACAATTATTTTTTTATCTTTAATTTTTATTTCTTGCCAGTGATATTTTCGGTCAGCACGAGAGTCATTAGCTGGCAAGGCAATAGGAAATTTGGTACTAGAAGCAATATCTTCAATATTTTCTTTGGACCAAATGTGATTACCACCAGTAAAAATCTGGACACCAGTTGCTTTGATTTCTTCTACAGTTCTTAAAGTCACACCTTTACCATGAGCAAGGTTTTCAATATTAGCAATAAACAAATCAGGCTGGTAAGTTTTGCGCCATTCGGGCAAAATTCTTTTGACGGCTTCGCGGCCGAGTGAGCCAACTACATCACCAAAAAAAATAATTTTTAGGGTATTATTTGGCATACTCAACAATTCTTTTTTCTCTAATGACATTGACTTTGATTTCACCTGGGTATCTTAATTCCGCTTCTATTTTATCAGCAATGTCACGAGCTAATTTTTTAGCACCATAATCATCTAGTTCTTCAGAAGAAGCAATGACTCTGATTTCTCGGCCAGCTTGAATGGCGTAGGCTTTTTCTACACCCTTGAAGCTTTTGGCAGTATTTTCTAGTTCAGTCAAACGTTGAATGTATTCTTCAAAACTATCGCGTCTGGCACCTGGTCTGGAGCCTGAAATAGCATCAGCGATTTTGACAATCACACCTTCTAAGGTTTTTGGTTCATTTTCATGATGAGCAATAGACATATAAGCCACTTCTTCTGGTAGACCAAATTTTTTCATCAAGTCATAGCCAATTTCTGGATGTGAGCCTTGGATTTCGTGATCTAAAGCTTTGCCAATGTCATGCAAAAGTCCACCTTTTTTGACTACGTTGACATCAGCGCCAAGTTCAGAAGCAAGCAAGGCTGCTAAATGAGAAACTTCTAAAGCATGTTGTAATTGATTTTGACCATAGCTAGTACGATATTTTAAGCGGCCCAAAATCTGAACTAGTTTGGTATCTAGACCTACGACGCCAGCTTTGTAAGCAGCTTCTTCACCGGCTTTTTTGATATCTAAAGCTAATTCTTTTTTACCCTGCTCAACAACTTCTTCAATACGACTTGGGTGAATACGGCCATCGGCCATCAGTTTTTCCAAAGCACGTTTGGCCAGATGCCTACGGATAGGATTGAAGCCAGAAATCATGATAGACTCTGGGGTATCATCGATGATAATTTCTACACCAGTGAGTTGCTCAATGGTTTTGATATTTCTACCTTCACGACCAATGATTCTACCTTTCATTTCGTCATTTGGTAAATCTACCGAAGTAGTAGTAGTTTCAGCCGTGTGGGGAGCAGCACAGCGTTCAATGACGGTGGCTAAAATATTTTTAGCTTTTTGTTCTAACTCTTCGCTTCCTTCGTTTTCCATTTTGCGGATACGATTCAAGAGTTCATCTTTCATGCGAGCTTCGACATTTTTTAGTAAAACATCTTTAGCTTGCTCTTGAGAAAGTTGAGCAATTTTTTCGATTTTAGCCATTTGCTCTTCTTTGATTTTTTTGATTTCCTCAGCTTGATTAGTCAGCTCGTTTTGTAAATTTTCGGTCTTTTGTTTTTTATCTTCTAATTCCAAAAGCTTACGATCAAACAAGCCCTCTCTTTGGCTTAAGCGATTTTCTAAATCATTGATTCTTTTTTGTCTTTCCTTCTCTTCTTTTTTTGCTTCGTCAATAATAGCCAGCGCCTTATCTTTGGCTTCTAGCTGTAAACTCTTGGCTTTATTCTTGGCTTCTTCCAAAATATTTTCTGCTTTTTTGGCAGCGTGCGCTGCTGATTTGCTTAACAATATTTGTCTCAAAAGATAACCAAAAATCAGGCCGATGATACTGGCGATAAAAATAATAAAGTATTGCATTGTATTTGCCCTTTTAGCTTGACTGTTTGAATGGGGAGCAAGTAGAGGAAACTAACAAATTATCACTATTTTTGAGAAGTGATAATGAGAAATTTGAGTTTAAGTGCTTGAGATTAAGCATCAAAATTTGATTTAAATGGTAAAGATTTTGATTTTTTAACAAAAAGTCTTTCTGTCTACTCGTTTTTACGAATTCAATTTCAGCCAATTAATGTTTATTTAAGTAATAACAGTTTTTCACTGTTGGACTTATTTTAACATAAAAAAAGCTTTTGGTCAATTGCTGTGATTTGTTCACTTCTCGATTCACTTCGTTCACTCGAAGACATGATCTTATTGTGTTCGAGCGAGCGTAGCGAGTCGAGAACTCGAGCTCGTCACTGCCTATCGGCAGGCAGGGAGAACTGGTGTTTCATTTGGCAGACAAAAACTAAAAAGACCACCAGCATTTGCATGGCGGCACTCAAGGTCCTTCGACCTTATGTGAAGCTCTGCACTGGTGATCCCATGACGGTTTAACTTAGAGTTGAAAAACCCTTACCGCCTCGTTTGAGATGTTAACACATTTTGATTTTTTTGAAAAGAGATTTTTTGATTTTTTTATTTGCTAGCTAAAATTTTGTCGATCAAATTATATTTTTGTGCCTCGGTAGCTGTCAGGTAGTGATCACGATCAGTATCTTTTTCTATTTTTGCTAAACTTTGTTTAGTGTGTTTTTGAATTATTTTATTTAGACGATCTTTTAGTTTCAAAATTTGCTCAGCTTTGATTTTGATATCACTTGCTTGACCAGAAGCTCCACCCATAACTTGGTGAATTAAAATTTCGGCATTTGGTAAAGCAAATCTTTGTCCTGGTGTACCGCTAGCCAAAAGCAAAGCAGCCATAGAGGCAGCAAGTCCTACAGCGATAGTAGAAACTGGGCACTGAATATGTTGCATGGTGTCATAAATAGCTAGTCCATCAGTGACAGATCCGCCAGGGGAATTGATATACATTTTGATTGGTTTTTCTTTGTCCTGAGCTTCTAGAAATAATAATTGCGCAATGATGAGGTTGGCGTTGTGCTCATCAATTTCTTCGCCCAAAAAAATAATGCGATCTTTAAGGAGGCGAGAGTAGATATCATAAACTCTTTCGCCACTATTACTTTTTTCGATAACTGTTGGTATCAACATATAATTAATTTTTTTAAACAATTCTTAGTTTATTATTATCATAAGACAGTTTTCCTGGCAAGGCAAAGCCAGAAGCTTTTTTATGGCCACCACCACCAAATAAGCCAGCTAGTTTACTTAAGTCTATATCATCAGAACTAGTGCGTAGTGAGCCTTTGATGATGTTGTTTGGCGCTTCTTTTAAAACTAAAATAATTTTTGCGTCTTGTAAGACGTGTAAAAAATTAGAAAGTCCTTCGGCAGCTGCATCATCAGCTTGGCATTCAAGGAAATCTTCTTGAGTCACAAAAGTGTAAACTAAATTATATTTTTTGACAGCTTGCAGTCGAGCAAAAGCACGGCCCCATAGTTTTAAATTGTTGACATTTTTGCTACCCAAAGTTATTTGGCTGATTTGACTCAAATTTGCTCCCTGTTTTATCAAGTCGGAAGCAGCTAACAAAACATGATAATTTGTAGCTGGATTGACAAAGCCACTGGTGTCGGTAATCATGCCACAAGCAAGATTGGTAGCCATGGAGGCAGAAATATTTATTTGCCAATCTTTGAATAAACGATAAATAACTTCTGTACAAGATGAGGCTGAAGTGATGACGAGATTCAGATCGCCGTACAATGGATTTGAGGCGTGATGGTCAATATTGATCAGGGTATAATCTTTGAGGCTGGTCATCAATTTATCTACACCAGCATAAGCCAAGCTGCCAGAATCAACAGTGATAATCACGTCGTATTTGTGAGCAAAAACTAAATGATTATTTTGTATATTTTCGCTATTTGGTAAAAAGTTAAATATTTCTGGCACCGGATCCAAACAAAAGCTAGTAACATTTTTACCTAAATTTTTTAAAAAAATATTCAACGCTAAATTAGCGCCCAAGGTATCTCCATCCGGCTTTTGGTGAGAAATAATCAAAATATTTTGAGCAAGGCTCAGAGTTTTTTTGATCGCTTGACTGGTAGTTTGGTGTTCGTGCATAACAGCGTAGTTTAGACTAAAAGAGCCTTTTAGTCAACCCCGTTAGATGAACAAGTTGAATTTTTTTGGAGTATGATTTTTTAATTTATCTAACGGGGTCAACTATAAAGCGGAGAACCCAAGCCTGAGGGGGCTTGGGTTCTAAATAATCTGTCCTGCGTCGCAGTTCATGAGTTGTCTGCAAGTGGGACAGAAATCAAAACGAGGACTGGTGTAAAGAGCGTGGCTGCAACAGTTGCTGGACAGCATCCTAGCATCGGGGTGATGCAGATCGTTTCCACAGACTGGGCAGAAAAAGTGTTTTGGATTGCTTGGCTCGTGACAGTGTGAACACTGTTGAGCTAGTCGAATGACTTTGGCAGCGTTTTGTGTCATTTGCCACCTCACTCTTGTTTGAGGGCTTCGTCGATGACTTTGTATTTCAAATCCCTTTCATCCAAATCCCAGTGGATCTTGGGAACAAATCTTAATTTTAAATTTTGGTTTACACTCTTTTGCACATGACCGGTAAATTTTTGAATGACTTGCAAGACGGTACCAATTTTATTGCTTGGTATAATACTCAAAAAAGCCGTAGCATTTTTCAGATCAGGAGAAACAGTCACTTCAGACACAGAAACGAGTGAGCCTATAGGAGACTCAAAATCTCTGACTAAGACGCGGTTGATTTCTTGTCTTAGGAGTTCGGATATTTGCTCAGTTCTTTTACTCATAAACTTCTTGGAAAAATTCTAAGATGTCTCCAACTTGAATGATTGGATCACCCTTGTATTCAAGACCCGCTTCAGTACCAGCCAAAACTTCACTGACATTTTCTTTTCCAGCTTGAAGATTTTTTAGCTCACCGACAGCTTCTATTTCATCTTTACGTAAAACTTTGATTTTAGAGTTTTTGATAATTTTACCGTCAATTACTTTACCGCCAATAATCATGCTGTCTTTGTTAGTTTTAAAGATTGCTAGTACTTGTAATTTGCCAGAAATATTGTGAACAGTTTTTTTAATTTTGATAGTTTCTAAGCGGCGTTCAATATCTTCTAAGAGTTTGTAGATAATATCAAAGTGAAGAATTTTGACATTTTTGTCACTAGCCAAAGAGATGATATTTTTATTTTCTTTGATATGAAAACCGATGATTAAAGCGCTGGTTGCTTCGGCATTTAAAACATCAGCTTCAGTGATTTGACCTAAGCCCTTTTTCAAAACTTTGACTTTGGTGTTAGCTACTTTAATTTTATTTAAAGATTCCTCGATTGCTTCAGCTGAACCCAAAACATCAGCCTTGATAATCAAGTTCAAGATGCTAGCATTTTCATCGTCAGTATTATTGTTGGAGCTATTTTTATTGCGATTACTTTGGTAGCCATTGAGGTTTTTGCTTTTAGTTTTAAATTCTTTTTTGTCAGTGACAACTTCTAAAATTTCACCAATCACTGGGGCTTGTTTTAGACCTAAGATTTTGACTGGCGTAGAAGGGCCAGCAGTTTTGACGTCTTGGTTATTCCAGTTTTTTAGAGTTTTGATTTTACCAGATACAGCTCCGACTACAAAAGTATCACCGATTTTGAGTGTGCCAGCTTGCACCAAGACAGTTGCTACTGGACCCTCACTTTTATCAATATGTGATTCAATGATGGTGCCGACAGCGGCGCCAGAATCATCGGCTTTTAGTTCATTCATATCAACGACTAATAAAATCAAATCAAGTAGTTCGTTGATACCAGTTTTAAGTTTGGCGGAAATTGGTTGGCAAATAGTTTTACCGCCCCAATCTTCAGGAGTAAGATTTAGTTCAGTTAATTGTTGTTTTACTTTATCCAAATCAGCACCTTCTTTATCGATTTTATTGATAGCGACAATAAAAGGTAAGTTTTCTTTTTGAATGACAGAAATACTTTCTAAAGTTTGTGGTTGCAAACCATCATCAGCTGCTACCACGAGAATTGCGACGTCAGCGATTTGTCCACCACGAGAACGCATGGCTTTGAAAGCTTCGTGACCAGGAGTATCTAAAAAAGTGATCAAACGATCATGGGTTTTGACTTGGTAAGCACCAATGTGTTGAGTGATGCCACCAGCTTCTTGATCTACAACATTAGTTTCACGAATAGCGTCTAGCAATTTAGTTTTGCCATGGTCAACATGTCCCATGACAACTACGACTGGTGGGCGAGAGTCAACGGAAATACGATTGGCTAATAATTTTTCTAGTTTCGCACGCTTGTTTTCTTCCTCTACAACTTCGTGGTCACTTTTTTCTACTTTAAAGCCCAAATCTTCAGCGATAATAGTAGCAGTATCAAAATCTATCTTTTCATTTAAAGATACCATGATGCCGTTGCGCATCAGCTCGGCCATCAGTCTAGCTACTGGTAAACGCATCAGCTCAGCTAAATCTTTGACAATGATGATATCAGGGACGCTGATTTTTTTATCTAGTTTATTGATAGGACCATTACCATCTTTAGCGTGAATTTCTTTGATCAAAGACATTTCTTCTTGCAAAGAGCTGCGACGGGCAGCTTGTTTCCAGGCGTGTAAAATTTTGGGTACTAATTTATCATCAACCTTGATAGCACGAGCACCAATAGCAAAACCTAAAGCTGGTAGTTTTTCCAACAATTCTTGGGTGGTGATTTTTAATTGGCGCGCCAGAGAACTAACATTCATATTTTTTAGGTTTTTAAATAATAAAAAAGCCCATAATTGGCTTTACTTTACTAAAAAATTAAGAAAAAGTCAACCCTGCCAGATGTGAAATTAGCTAACATAGTCCATGCTTGTGGCTTGAGGTTTTATTTGCTCTAGACGATATTTAGTTGACATTTATTATGCTTTGTTGTATATTTTTCTGTTATAATTAAAAAAATGGCCACATTTACAGAACAACTAAATAAGATGCTAGCAGAGGCGGAACATATTTTGATTACCGGTCCAGCTGATCCTAGTGTGGATGTGACAAGCGCAGCAGCGGCTTGGTCGTTTTTTTTATCAGCGCAAAAGAAGAAAGTAGATTTAGTATTTGCTGGCCGTTTACCACGTTTGGGTTTTTTAAAAAATAAAATAGAGATTAATTCTCAACTCGAAGCTTTTGGTAAGTTTAAAATTTTAGTCAATTTACAACAAACCAAAATTAAACAATTAAGCTACGATGTTAAAGATGAAATTTTGGCAATTGATTTAGTACCAGAGGGTGGTTTTTTAAATGCGTCTGATGTCAAAGCTTTTTCTGAAGATTATCGCTATGACTTGATCATCGTTTTAGGAGCAGCCAGCTTGCAAGATTTGGGAGAAACATTTTTGCAGGCGCCAGAATTTTTTCACCAAAAGCCGATTATAAATATTGATAGGCAAGTGGCTAATGAAAATTTTGGTCAACTAAATATCATAGAGAGTACGGCAACTTCAGTAGCGGAAATTTCTTATCAGTTTTTACAAAATTTTTTGGATATAGATATAGCGACTGCTATTTTAGCAGGTATGATAGCGGCGACCAATAGTTTTCAGTCACCACAAGTGACTCCACAGACTTTGGATTTAGCCAGCTCTTTGATTGTAGCTGGGGCTGACCGAGCAAAAATTATTGAAGTTTTGTACCGTACAAAAAATATTGAGGTATTAAAAGTCTGGGGCAAGGTCTTATCTCGCATCACAAAAAGTGGGGGAGTGATTTTTTCTTATTTAGAACATGATGAAGCAGAAAATTTGCCAGATGATTTTCAGGAGCTAGTCAAAGATCTTATTTTATCTAGTCCGCAATCACAAGTAGCTATTATTTTTTACCAAGTAGATTTTAGTAGCACGGAAGTTTGGTTGTATAGTAAAAATAATATCAATGCTTTGGATTTAACAAAACATTGGCACGGCACTGGCCATCGTCAGTTTGCTAAATTTACTTTAGATAAAAATATTGAGTTGAGCCAAGAAGAAATAATAGCCAATTTGCAAAATAAATTAACTATTATTAATAATCCTGATTAATCTCCCTAGACTCTTCACAAAAGCAGGTGCTTCCTTTATAATAATTTTGTTGTATTTAATATCGTCCTGTAGCTCAGCTGGTTAGAGCACCACTCTTATAAAGTGGGGGTCCCGGGTCCGAGTCCCGGCAGGACGACCATCTTTGGGTGTATAGCTCAGCTGGTTACCTGCCGGCAGGCAGGGAGCGCGCAGCTGATTCATTTTATTAAGGGCGTGTAACTCAGTGGTTAGAGTGCTACATTCACATTGTAGAAGTCGAGGGTTCAACTCCCCCCACGCCCACCAGATAAACAGCCTCTTGTTGAGAGCTGTTTTTTCGTTTATAATCTGAGTAGGTATTAATAATTTTTAAAGATAAAAATATGCCCAAAACATCAGTTGCCAAAGATCGTATTTTGACTGGCATGAGACCAACTGGACCACTACATCTTGGTCATTATGTTGGCGCTTTAGAAAATTGGATTAAATTGCAAGCTAAATATGATTGTCATTTTTTGATTGCTGATTATCAAGCTTTTGGTGACTACGCTGACAATATTGATAAGATCAGGGATTCGGTGATTGAAGTAACAATAGATTGGCTGTCGGTGGGTTTGGATCCTCAGAAAACAACTTTTGTAGTACAAAGCTATGTGCCAGAACACGCGGAATTAAGCATGCTACTGAGCATGATTACACCCAAGGTTTTGATTGACCGTAATCCAACTTTAAAAGCGGAGTCTTTATTACAAAAAGATATATCTTTAGGTTTTTATAATTATCCAGCTAGTCAGGTAGCAGATATTCTTTTGTCGCGGGCAAATTTAGTGCCAGTCGGTGAAGATCAATTACCGCATATTGAACTGACTCGTGAAATTGCTAGAAAGTTCAATCGTATGTATGGAGAGATTTTCGCCTTGCCAAATGCTTTACTTGGTCGAGTGCCACGTTTGGTTGGCCTTGATGGTAAAGCTAAAATGAGCAAGAGCTTGGGTAATTGTATTTATTTATCTGATGATGCTCAAACAGTTGAAAAGAAAGTGAAAAAAATGTTTACTGATCCTACTAGACTCAAAAGTACTGATCCTGGTCATATTGAAGGCAACGTAGTATTTATGTATTTGGATGCTTTTTATCCAGATCAGGCAGAATTAAAAAATTTAAAAAAACAGTACAAAGAAGGCAAGCTTGGTGATGTTACAGTCAAAGGAATTTTGACAGAAGTATTAAATAAATTTTTAGAGCCTATTAGAGAAAAGCGCGCTTATTTTCAAGCACATCCAGAGCTTGTCAGGGAAGCTTTACTTGAAGGTACCAGCAAGGCTCAGAAACTTGCAGCTCATACTATGTTGGAAGTAAGATATGCGATGAAGATTACGGGCTATGAGGACATCAAGAATATTAAAAAAATAATTAGCAAATAATTTTTATGTTTGCGATATATAAGAATTAAATAGTATATATAAGAATATGTTAAAAAATATTTTTGAACCCCAGGTAAAAGAGATAAAGCAAGCTCAAGCCGTGCAAGAGGCTGAATTAGCAACACAAGCTCAGGCAGAAGAAGAAGCTAAATTAGTAGAAGAAGCCCGCCAAAAGGAGAGTGATTTAGCTAACTTAAGAGGAGAAATTTCACAAGTTGATAATGTTATTCTTAATTTTAAAAGCCTGTTAGAAAAAATGCAAAATAGTAATGAACAGGCCTCTGGAGCAGTTGGTTTGGCTTTGGAAACAAAAAAAGATCTCACGACACAATTTAATCAATTAGAAACACAATTTAATCAATTATTAGAAAACCCAGATTATAGACCAGTTTTAGAAGCTAATGGCATACATTCTATTAAAGATTTATTAGCCAACGAACAATACAGCCAAGAAGAAGATATTGTTAATTTTGATAATCAAAAACAAAAAAAAGATGAACAATATGAAATAACGAGGTCTAGCATACAAGAAAGAAGGAATGTGAAAAATGAAGCCATAGGGGCAATTTCACAAGAAACCGGAGAAGAAGCTAAAAAAATGAATTACAAAGATACCGTAACAGCTTTGACAGAATTAATAAAACAATTGGAAGATAAAAGAACAGAACTTTATCATCAAATACCAGAAGGTGAAGAAGCTCTTAAGGCGGAAATTTTTGAGAAAATAAAATTACAACATAGCAAAGAAGCAGAAAAATTAGAACTCACTGATTTAAATTTATCCCCCAATAATCACGAACGAGTAAGAACAGTTAGCGGTAGCGATATCGCACTCGCAGAAGAACATGGTGAAGATGTCGTCAAGAGTGTTGTAAAAGATTATTATCATCAAATAATTGATGAACAACTTGTCGAAGAAGCTAAAGCAAAAGGTTTGACAGAGTTACAAGATGCCGTTGATTTAATTGATAACTTACCAGATAGGTGGCAAGAAAATAGCGAGAAATTAGAAGAATTGGAAAAAGAAAAATCAGATGCTCTAGAGAGAATGGCTAAATTTTTTGAAGATGAGTCTATTTTGGCGGAAATTTGTAAATCTTACAGCATAAGCGTAGCAGACCCGAGATCAATAGCAAAACAAATTTTAAGACTGCATCATAGAGATGTTTTCCTTATATATTATCCTCAGAGTGGATACGATAACGAGTCTAATATTAGAATGGTTATAGGAGAAGAACGAGAGAAGATAGCAAGTGGTCGTTATAGCCTTCAACATAAAAAAGGTTCTAATCTTAACTTAATAAATCCGGAGCTAATAAAGAGAGAATTAGAAGACCAAATAAAATTTTTTCAAACATTTCAAACAGACGTAGGAGGAGAAGAGCGAGTCGCTAATTTTCTTTACAGACATAGGAGAGTTCAGAGCGATCTTTTGTCTGAAATGCGAGAAGAAGAAAGAGTGAGTAGAGATATAAAATTTAGTCCGAGTGTTACAAAATTATTTAAAGAAAAATCTCCAACAGAAATTTGGACTGATTTGCAAAAGGAACAAAAAAAGCAAGAAGAGTTGGCGGAGAAATTAAAAAGTAAAATAGATTATAAAATAGATGCCGATTGGGCTAAAAATTTTTCCTCCAGGTATGCCGGAAATAATAGCGATGATATACGGGCAATTGAAAAAGTGCTTAATATGCAAAAAAAAGCCGCAGAATTATCTCCGCGTTTAAATATACTTTTGTCATCCTTGGGTGAACAAATGGATCAATTAGTTCGATATAGTGGGTATAAAGAATTGGGCTTTGAGTCTATTAATAGTAGAGATTTGGATAGTTTACAAGATGAAATCAGATCACTAAAAAAAGAATTAAAAGCAATTGAAGAAGAAATTAAATCCATTGATGATAATGCTGATAGCGAGGGGAATGGCCTTTTTGGTGGTAAAAGAAAAAAAAGAGAAGAAGAAAAAAGATCTCTAGAAACTAAAAAACAAGATATTCAGAGCAATTTACAAACTTTAGAAGCGGAATATCAACCAAAAGATGAGATGCGTGAAAACATGAACAATCTTAATAGGCTTTTAAACGGTGGCGATAATCAAAGTTTACTTGAAGGATTTAATATTCAATCACCTATTACTTTGCGAGATTTTGTTGATGGTTTAAAAAGTCATATGAATAGTTATCAATTGGACCCAACAAAACTTCAAATATATAATAGAGCAAAAGAATTAAAGCAAGAAGCAAAATCCTCAGAAGATAAATTGGAAATTATATTGCAACAATAAAATAACATATCTATGCCTATTTGGATGATCTATGCTTTGCTTTCAGCTGCCTTTGCAGCTTTAGTTGCCATCTTTGGCAAGATCGGCATTCAAAATATTGATAGTACTTTAGCCACTACAGTGAGAGCTTTGGTGATGGCTGGTTTTTTGGTTGTCGTGGCGTTGTCTTTGGGCAAGTTGCCTCTTTTAAATACTATTCATAGTAAGACTTTACTATTTATCATTACTATTGATTTTTTTATTAATAAGTGCTATAAGTATAGGCATAAGAATTATTCAGATTTTAAACTATGGGTACAAAGCTAAAAAAACAAACGACTTTCAGTCAAACGTAGACGCAGAAAGAAATTGAACCGTCGCAATAGATTTAAGAATAAATAAGCTTATTTTCTTAAAAGTATAAAGCCCAGCCTCTTGTTTTGGGGCTGGCTTTTGTTTATACTTAAAACATTAATAGGTATTCATCATAAGTCAATTTGTCCGCTTCTCCTCCCCGTACGGGGAGGAGAAGCGGCATGAGATTTGACGGTGATGAAGTAAAATTAATTTTATGCCTTTGTGGATTATTTACGCTTTACTATCAGCGGCTTTTGCAGCTCTGGTTGCTATCTTTGGTAAGATTGGCATCCAAAATATTGATAGTACTTTAGCTACTACTATTAGAGCCCTGGTGATGGCAGGATTTTTAGTAATCGTTGCTTTATCTTTGGGTAAGCTGCCGCTTTTAAATACTATCCATAACAAAACCTTATTATTTATTGTTTTGTCTGGTGTGGCTGGCGCGATGTCTTGGCTATTTTATTTTTTTGCTTTAAAAAATGGGCCAGCGACCGGGGTAGCAGCCTTAGATCGTTTAAGTGTAGTTTTTGTCTTAATTTTTGCTTTATTATTTTTAGGACAAAAATTTACTTGGGGTTCAGCTTTGGGTGCAGCTTTAATAACTATTGGCGCTATTTTAATGACGCTAAAATAAAAAATATTTAGCTTGAGT
>CAIRBL010000102.1 GCA_903876815.1 uncultured bacterium | reverse complement strand
TGACATCAATACCACGAGCAGCGATGTCTGTAGCTACCAAAATACGATATTTACCATTTTTAAAGCCACTCAAAGCCTCTTGTCTTTGTGCTAGTGATCTGTTGGAGTGAATTTCTACGGCTGTATGACCCAAAACTCTGGCAAAGCCAGCAATTTTTTTGGCACCATGTTTGGTACGAGAAAAAATCAAAACACTACCTTTATGCTCAGCTAAAACCTTATCTAGCATTTGACTACGCATTTCTTTGGGGACAAAGAAAATTTCTTGTTCCACTTTGGCGGCCACCGTGCCAGCTGGTGCTACTTCAATTCTCCATGGAGTTTTCATAAACTGATTAGCTACATCAGCAATTGGTTTAGGCATAGTAGCGGAAAACATCAAAGTTTGACGATCTGTAGGAACCAAACTTAAAATTTGTTTTATTTGTGGCATAAAACCAATATCAAACATTCTATCTGCCTCATCCAAAACAATCATTTTAACATTTGCTAAACTCAAAGTTTTTTGTTGCAAATGATCAATCAAGCGTCCGGGAGTAGACACAATGATATGTGGTTTACGTCTAATAGCTTGAATCTGTAGACCAACTGAAGCACCACCAATTAATACAGCAGTACGCAAACCAAATTTTTGACCAAGCTTACGTAAAACTTCATCAACTTGCAAAGCTAATTCTCTGGTTGGTAACAAAATCAAACCTTGACCTTTATTTTGACTCAAAAGCTGAATCATCGGGATACCAAAAGCCAAAGTCTTGCCTGTACCAGTTTGGGCAATGCCCACAATGTCCTTACCTTCTAAAGCCGACGGAATACATTGATGTTGAATAGGTGTTGGGCTAATAAATTTTAATTGAATAAGCACCTCCAATAAATTGGGGCTAATGCCTAAATTATCAAAATTAGGCGTAATTGTCTTTGTTTGTGTCATAAAAATAAAAAAATTATGTGACCTGACTTCTCAGGGCCACATAATCATGACACAAAAGATTCGAGTCGCTAGCCTATATAAAATATGGCTAGAATTAATTAGATTGCTTACTATATCATAAAAAAATACTTTTGTCAAGCTAAAACGCCAGTTCACTGGAACTGACGCTTTGTTTTAAAAAATTTTATTTTTTTATTTAACTTCCTCGCACGATTCCCAATCCTTAACTATGTACGTTGGTAAAGGTGGAAAACCATTAAAATACACAGAACTATAAGTAGATGTATATGCTCCTGTAGATAAAATCAAAATCTTATCCCCATCCTTGATACTTTCTGGTAATTTATATTTATAATCTTCGTACAAAATATCCATACTATCACAAGTTGGTCCAGCTAAGACAAAATCAGCACCCCCCTTATTAGAGTTAACACCTTCAACATAAATAGGATATTTTATAGATTCATCAATGGTTTCGATTAAGCCGCCAAATTTACCAGCATCAATAAAAACCCAACCATATTGATTTAAAACAGATTTTTTTGAAACCATTACAACTTCAGAAACCATCACACCAGCATTGCCGGCAATACTTCTGCCTGGCTCAACAATAATCTCTGGTAAATTATCACCAAAATCTTCTTGTAAAAATCTAGTAATCTCTTGCGCATAAACATCTAAAGATTGAACCGGCTTAACATAATTAGTTGGGAAACCACCACCTAAATTAATTAATTTTAATTCAATATTTTCCCCAGAAGACTTCACAGCATCAAATAAATATTTACATTGGGAAATAGCAATATCCCATTGACCTATTTCTCTTTGTTGGGAGCCAACATGGAAAGACAAGCCATATGGCACCAAGCCCAATCTTTTAGCCTCGATAATCAAATGATATATCATATCTGGATTACCACCAAATTTTCTTGATAAAGGCCAATCAGCGTTGCCGCCCTCAGTCAAAATTCTAAAAAATACTTTCGACCCAGGTGCCTTACGGGCTAATTTATGCACATCAGTAATCGAATCAGTAGCAAACAATCTAATACCATGTTTATAAGCAAAGTCAATGTCCTCTTCTTTCTTAATAGTATTACCATAACTCATTCTTTCTGCTGGAATACCCAAATCAAATAATTGTTGCATTTCATATATAGTAGCAACATCAAAATTCGATCCCTTAGCAAAAAGAAGCTTAATAACTTCATTTTCAGGATTAGCTTTTATAGCATAATAAACCTTAGCATAAGGCAGTTTTTCCACTAGCTCTTCATAGTTTTTGGCTATCTGCTTAAGATTAATAACTAAAAATGGAGTTTTTCTACCATGCATAAATTTCCTGATACCATCTAACTCTGCTTGATTTAAATAGTCCAAAATATTTGTCTCGTCATTCATTAAATTTATAAAAATTAATTTTTAATTTTACTCTCAAACATTTTTTCAATGTTTAAAAATCTGTTTTATTTTCTCACTTATATTTACAAAAGTCAATAAAACGCCAGTTCACTGGAACTGACGCTTTGTATAAAATAAATTTTTATTTCCACATGCCCAATATCAAACCAAAAGCTACAAAACAAACAAGCTGATAACCAGATTGAAGCAAAAATCTAGCCCAAGAAATTTTTGCTGAATCGTTATTCCACATAGCTGTACCAGCTATCACTGGCACCACAAAAGCTGCCCAGATCCACAAAGCATTCGTGAGTCCCGAAGCTTCTTTCCAACCTTCAATGTAATAAGCCAAAACCCAAACCTGAAACAGAGTTAATAAAAATTGCACTAAATATAATTTAGTAGCTTGAGCTTGCATTTTTTTGCGCGCTTCTAAATCAAGCTCTGTGGCTTTAGTAACTTTAAGCCAGATTTTACCAAATAATGGCCCGTACCATAAATAGCCAAAAACCATCGCTAAAATGCCACACACTAAAATCGCATAATAATTTACTTGCATATTTTTGAATTACTTATTTAAAATTTTATTTATCTCTGCGCACGAATAGGTTCAGAAGTATAATCACTTTTATCACATGCCCCAATGGTGATTTTACCACTAGAATTCCTATTTAAATAATAGCCAGTACCATATTCATCATTAAATCCTAAATTTAATCCACTTGGATCTACAGGCATAGTGGGTAAATAATTTGGCACCAAATTAGATAACAACACACCATTGGCTGGCTCAATTTCTGGATCACCATATAATAAATCTGGCGCACACGAAGACCCAGTTAAACTTGTGCTACCTAAAATCATAATCTCATAACTTAAATGTGGCTCAACAGTGATAATATCTACAGGAAAATTACCATTATTATCCGCCATATATAATTTTATAGCGTCAGCAATAGCCGTTACGTCTTGCCAGCGTTGAGAGTCTTGAGCTTGACCAATACGTTTGACTGGATCAACAGCGACAAAAACAGCGGCTGCAAGTAAGGCAATCACCGCTATTACTATCATTAATTCTATTAAAGTAAAACCAGATTTATTTTTCATTTTTATCTTTGTACGTAAATAGAAGCTGTGGCATAAGGGCTCTCTACACAAGAACCAATAGTTATGCGACCTTGTGAATTTCTATTAAAATAATATCCGGTACTACCAAGATTATGATGAGCCCCCGGATTTAAAGGCATAGTAGGTAAATACGTTGGCACCAACTCATTCAAAAATATCGCTCCCGAATCACCAACAATAAAATATTCACCATCCAACTCACAATCTGAATAATTACCCGCTCCAATTACCGCTATAGCATAGCCACCACCAGTGCCGCCACCATTAAGAGGTGTTATAGCTGAATAAACATCTATGTTTTTTGTTGATGTTGGATAAACTATTTGATTATCCGCCATATACATCTTGATAGCATCAGCAATGGCCGTTACGTCTTGCCAACGTTGTGCATCTTGAGCTTGGCCAATACGTTTCGCTGGATCAACAGCGACAAAAACAGCGGCGGCCAGTAAGGCAATAACTGCTATTACTATCATTAATTCTATTAAAGTAAAACCTTTTTGTTTGAAAATTTTATTTTTCATATTTATCTATATTATACCATAAAAACAAAAAACAGCTTAATAAGCTGTAATGGCTCGGGGATAGGGATTCGAACCCCAATTGACTGGACCAAAACCAGTTGTCCTACCCTTAGACGATCCCCGAATAAATATAAATAACGAAATTATGATAATATTTTTTTAGTATTTTGTCAATCCATATATTACATACTATAATTCCATCGTCTAATTCAAATCTCCCCGGCCCATTCGACTACGCTCAGGGCGGGGAGATTTTTTACACTTTAAATACTTCTTCAATATGTTTTTGCTTCAAAGCTTTAGTGATTGCCGCAGCTAAAGCTAAAGACGGATTGTATCGCCCTTGTTCTAAGGCAATAATAGTTTGCCTAGCAACGCCAACAATTTCAGCTAATTGCTCTTGAGTTAAGCCTAGTTTATTACGAAAATAAGTTATTTTTGTAGTCATTAGTCTTTTTTATCTAAATAAATATTAGTCACAGCTTTAGCAGCTAAACCAGCAAACAAAGCAATGATAATGATTGGATCAATATAAATTTTTCCGTTTACTAAATTTTGAGCAGTTCTATAAGCTATGCCAAAAACTAAAACAGCAATCATCACCCACAAAGCATTTCTTTCAGCCATTGCTTCGTGAATACGATCACGTTCATCTCTGGGCATACGAATCATAATGTCAATAGTATCTATGACAAAAATACCAGCCCAAACTAACATTAAAATTACAGCTGTATTATTACCCGGCCAATGAATAAGCTGAATCAAAATTAGCCCGGCTATCAGAACAAATAAATATAGCCAACCTTGATAAGTTTTGGGGTAAATACCCCAGCCCGCATATTTGCGGCGTTGAAACCATTGTGGTTTTCCTAACATAATTTTATTGATCCGGCGGATGCCGGATAAATTAATAATTAAATATTTATGTAATATATTTCTTACGTAATAAATATATTACATTATCAAAATATTGTCAAATGCTCTAATTCCGTGTAATCTTTAAAATATGAAAATAGCAATAATTGGTGGCGGTGCTGCCGGCATGATGGCCGCTGCTACAATCAATGAAAATAGTCCAAAAACTGAAGTTGTTTTAATTGAAAAAAACGATTCTTTGGGTAAAAAAGTTATTATTTCTGGCGGTGGCCGCTGCAATGTCACTACCGGTATTCAAGATATTAGCACTGTTTTAAGTAAGTATCCTCGGGGTGGAAAATTTTTAAACTCTGCCATTAGACAATTTTCACCGCAAACAACATATGCTTGGTTCGAAGAACATGGTGTCCCCTTAAAATGTGAAAAAGATTTCCGAGTTTTTCCAGTGTCCAACAACGGCAAAGATGTGGTGCAGGCTTTTGAAAAAGTCTTTCACTCGCCTCGCTGTAGCTCCGTCGAAGCGGGAGAACATAAAACTAAAATTTTATTTAATCATCAAGTCATTAAAATCACTCATAACAACAAAACTGGCTTTTTAATCTATTTTAAAACACAAAAACCACTACCAGTAGATAAAGTAATTTTAACTTTAGGTGGTCAAGCTTATCGTCAAACTGGCTCCACTGGTGATGGCTATAGTTTAGCCGAAAGCTTAGGACATCATATTACCGAGCTAGCTCCATCTCTAAGTTCTTTAATAACTAAAGAAAAATGGCCAAACAAAATCGCTGGCATTTCTTTTATTAAAAGCACTTTTAGTACCAAAACTACAAAAAAATATACTTTTAGCGGGCCATTTGTCTTTACGCATTGGGGAATTAGTGGACCAGCGGTTTTTGCCTTATCATCTTTAATTGCTTTTGAAAAATTTAATGCTAACAAGCCATTAAAAATTTCTTTGGATTTGTTGACTGACTTAAAAACTGAACAAATTATCACTGAGCTAAAAAAATTTATCACAGCCAACCCTAATAAACTTTTTAAACATGCTCTACAACAATTTGTTCCACTCTCACTAGCTACTATAAGTCTCCAACAAATCAATATGTCTGAGAATAAAAAAAATAATGAACTGAGTAACAAAGAATTAAATCAAACAGTTAACTGGCTAAAAAATATTCCCCTTACTATAATTGATCGTAAAGCTGGTGATGAATTTGTCACTGCCGGTGGTGTGGATCGAACAGAAGTGAATCCAAGCACGATGGAATCAAAACTTTGTCCTGGACTATATTTTGCTGGAGAAATACTAGATATTGATGGTTTTACTGGCGGCTTTAATCTGCAAGCTTCTTGGGCGACTGGACGCCTTGCTGGAGAAAATATCAGCAAAATAAAAAACCCTCTAATTTAGAGGGTTTTTATAAATAATCTATTGAAGAATTTCTTTGCCTGGTAATTTATACAATTCTGGATCAATTGTGCGTTCAAAACATGTTCTTTCAGCTTTATGTTCCCAATTATCACTCCAGCCCATATTATAAGTTGGCATAATATCAGAACCATTTTTATCTACATTGTCTTTGCTGTCTGTGGTAAAATTTGCACACAACTCAAAAGTTAAGTCGTTTACAATTTTATATTCATATTGATTTTTTGTTTCTGGATCAACACCAGCTTTAAAACCAGAAATATTATCTGTTAAAGCATTTAATTCTGTTGGTAAAGTGTTTTTCTTTTGCCAATAATCCAAAACTTGATATTGAATGTCTCTTAAGGCCTGTACTCTCTGTTCATCAAAACGACGGTTGCGTTGATCTTTTGGTGTGCCGATAATAAAAAATCCCCAAACAATGCTAGCAAGTACCACTACTATCAAAATTATAGCTAAGAGTTGTGGTAATTTAGTATTTATTTCTTTATTTTTCAGTTCCCAAAAATAATAAGCAAAGACTGCTGCTGCTACCAATAAAACCACAATAATTTTCAAAAAGAAACGAGTGCTCAACTCTCCGTTCAAAAAATTGTATACCAAAACCATCAAATCAATGATAACGGTCACTGCTGAAACAAACAAAGTCAAATAAACTAACCATTTGCGTATTTTGATCTCTCGATGCATTGGGTCAATTTTTATATCTTTATTTAAAAGCCAATTGCTAATCAAATAAGCCGGTAAGGCAATCACCAAAATAGAGGTTGACCAGCGAATGCCTTGACTAATACCGTTATAATAAAAATTTACCGCATCAGGAAACAAAGCATTGATGTACTGAATATAAAGGGTAATAAAAGAAATGATGGTCAAATAAAAAGTCACAATGCCAAATAAATGCAAAAAGACATCTTTTGGCGTTGTTTTTGGAATGTTTGTATTGTCCATAAATTTTTTCTAAATACTTAAAGCCCTTTAATTATCCTATTTTTTGAGCTAAAAGTCAAAATTATATAAAAAGAGAAAGAGACGCGTCAGCAAGCAACGCGCCTCTTGTCAATTCGGTCATGTTGACCTCCTGATTAGGCTATCTGCGAGGTCTGAGGGACCAGCCAAGCAGAGCCAAAGCCACAAGACACATGAAACCTGGGACAATCAGACTTGACCACTCGAAAGTAGCTTGCTGCCGATCGACCCACGCGCCAAATGTCATCCATCCAAAGAAAACAGCTGCAGCACCAGAGCCCACAACGAGTGGAGTATAGATTGGTGCACTGGTGATGTTTTTATCGTTGTTGTTTGGCTCAGGCATGGAACACCTCGAAAATTAGTGGAAGAACCCTTATCCACTATAAGCTTGGCACAAATCATCATTTTGTTCAAGTAACTAAAAAATTAGCTTATTTACTAAAATCTAGTCATTATGATAAGATATCAATATAATTAATCATTAAAAAATTTGTATGGGCTACACAATTTTAATCATCGTGATTTTTCTCGTCTTGATTAGTGTCAGACAGATCAATCAGTACGAAAGAGGTATCAAATTTACTTTTGGTAAATTTACTGCCATTATGCAACCAGGTTGGCGGATAGTTTGGCCAATTATTCAAGGCTTTCAAAAAGTCGATGTCCGAACTAAAGCAGTTGACGTACCAGATCAAAATGCCATTACTAGAGATAATGTCTCCGTACGTGTCAATGCTGTGATTTATTACAAAGTCAGTGAAGCAGAAAAAGCGATTATTGAAGTGGAAGACTTCCGCTATGCTATTTCTCAATATGCGCAAACAACTATGAGAAACATTGTCGGTGAAGTCACTTTGGATGAATTATTATCTAGCCGAGATAAAATCGCTGATAGAATCCGAGAAATTGTTGACAAAGAAACTGATGCTTGGGGCTTAAAAGTTTTAAATGTTGAGCTCAAAGATGTCAGTTTACCAGCTGAACTAGAAAGAACGATTGGTAAACAAGCAGAAGCTGAAAGAGAAAAACGAGCAGTAATCATTAATT
>CAIRBL010000101.1 GCA_903876815.1 uncultured bacterium | reverse complement strand
CAGCTAAAATCACTCTTTTATTTAAACCGGCAAAATTTTTGAGATAATCAGGCATGATCATTCTGCCTTGTTTATCCAAAGAAACATCCATCGCACCAGCCAACATCAAACGAGAAAAGGCACGTGATTTAGCTTGGCTGATTGGTAAAGCGGCTAACTTTTCTACCAATTTATTCCATTCTTTACTAGTGTAAATAAATAAACAACTATCAAGGCCTTTGGTAATCACTGCGCCATCTTTAAAGAAATTACGAAATTTCGTTGGCATGGCCAAACGATTTTTTTCATCAAGATTGTAAGCGTATTCACCAATAAACATATTTATCCACAGACTACTTTGATAATTCCCCACTTTTTACCACTTTCCACTTCTTTATATCCATTATACTCCACCACAAAACACTATGTCAACACAAATGCTTGTGGAAAACTACTTTTGCAATAATTAAAATACAAAAACAGCTCCGCAACCAAAGGTCGCGGAGCTGCGTGTATGCGAATGAAGACAGCTATGCTAGGCCAGATGCTCGTGGCACCAAGTCTGCATCTCTTCTGTCCAACAAACTTCTACAAAGCCTGGCAAGTTATCTGCCAGCCAGAGATAAGCAGCGGTATTCCGTGATATCACATCAGCCAAAATCGTGCGATTGCCGTAACGCTGGTATTGCTCCATAGCATAGAGCAGGTAGCCCCACTTCTCAATCGCCATAAAAAGCAAGGCCTCCATGCGTCTTTTCTCACGCAATTCAGTCAGTATCTCAGTCGGCAACAGCTCGTGGCCGTTCAAACAGAATTGCAAGAGAAATGCCCTGGTCAGCTGTTGGCGAAGCTCCGCACAAGCAGGATCAGGATAGGTATGCTGCAACCACTCAACGAAATAGTCGTATTCCTTCTTGTCATGCTCGTCTCGCTTGTCGCTCAAGATCACATCATGACCAACATGCGCTCTGGAGCCTTCACCGAAATCATGCACGCGAACAGCATTTTGCAACAGCCAGACGTCCAAGGGGATACCCTGTTGAGCCAAATAAGGTCCAAAGATCATGATGAAAAAGTTGCAGATTTCCTCAGCTTCCACACAATGCTGCGCAACTGTTTGTGGTCTCCTAACCCTAAAGTCATTCAGGTATGGACCTAGTATAGGCTTCGGGTCTGCTGGTCTGATCCAACGTTGCACGCTATTTAAATCGTGCTGCAAGCTACCAAGACCCAGGGCCATGCTGAACCAAAACTGCAGGTTAAACATCGTGGTTTTCTCCTCATCTGTTGTTTGTTTCACTCACCTCAATGTGCACGTTTTCAAGTAAAATTAACAAAAAAACCTTATTATGTCAATTACAAAAAGTACTCTATTTAAGGGTACTGTTGATAATGTTATTATAATAATTATTGCTCTATTATGAAGCTTGGTGTTTTCTGACTAATTGTAATTTCTGCTTCGCGGCTATATTCTGGAATAATGCTAGTAAATTCATGTTTATTTTTTAAACTAGCCAATAATTGTTGATTTATCTCTGCTATTGATAGCTCTGAATAAAAACTAGCTTCAACCGGAATATTAAGTTGCCAGCCCAAAGTATTAACGATAGTGACAATCACTTTGACTTGCGTCATACTCGCCTCTTTGATGCTCAGCCCCAAGGCTTTGATATTTTGGAGCTCAAGCTTTTGCTTAAGCAAAAAACTATCTAGCTCAGCTAAAATATTTTCGTCCCCCTGAAGCATGACAAACTCATGTACTTTTTCAGTCTCATCAGTAAACAAACGCCACGCGCCGTGTTTATTGTCTAAAATGTTTAAAATTAAAGTCATTTTACAAAGAATAATTTAAAAAGAATAATTTAATCTACTACAACCAGATACTGTTAATAAAAATATCAAGATAAATATAATGGAATAAAAATATAATTTTATTTTTGAAAATTTCTCTATCTTTATCGCCTGGATTCGTAGTGTCATTATCAACATCATTTCCTGAGTAGTCTACTTTTAAT
>CAIRBL010000100.1 GCA_903876815.1 uncultured bacterium | reverse complement strand
TGTTATTAAGCGACAGGCTGCTTGGAAAGTATTTTTTGGTCGCATAGGGAACTGGCTTATCCAACTATTTTTATTACCAGGCATCAAAGATACTCAATGTGGTTTTAAACTTTTTAGAAAAGAGTGTAAAAATTTATTTAGACAGTTAAAAATTGAAGATTGGGGTTTTGATTTTGAGTTTTTATTTTTAGCCAAGAAAAATAAATTTCTCATTAAAGAATTAGGGGTTGTTTGGGAAAATAATCTTGATTCTAAAGTCAAATTTTCCACTTATTTCAAAACCTTATGGCAAGTGCTCACAGTAAGATATAATTATTTATTTAATAAATACAAAGTTTAATCAAAAAAATATGTTTAACAATGCAAAAACAGCCAATAAAAATATTTTAGTTTTAGGCGGAGCTGGCTTTATTGGTTCTCATTTATGTGAAGCTTTACTGCAAAGAGGTGATAATGTGGTGTGTGTGGATAATTTTGTTTCTTCAGACGTAGAAAACATAAAAAGTTTATTGGAATACCCAAATTTTGAATTTGTCAGACATGATATTGCCGAAACTATTGAGCTAGATTCTTTGCCAGACTTGCAAAAGTTTAGAGTAGAAGTTTATGGTTTTCAAGAAGTTTATAATTTTGCCTGTCCCACTTCAGCTAGAGACTATACCAAATTACCAGTGGAAACTGCTAAGGCCAACTCTTTGGGCGTGATCAATAGTTTGGAAATGGCAAAAAAGTATAAGGCTAAGTATTTTTTAGCCTCAACGGCTGCTGTTTATGGACAGCCACCAAGTGACAAATTAAAAGTTAAAGAGGATTATTATGGCTTATTGGATTTTTTAGGTCCACGCGCCTGTTATAATGAAGGCAAAAGATTCGCAGAAACTTTGGTGACTACGTATCGTGATTTTTATCATTTGGATACTAAGATAGCTAGACTTTTTTCTACTTATGGTCCAAAAATGTTAGAGCACGCTGGTCGTAGAATTCCAGATTATATCCAAGAAGCTTTGAATGACCCAGCGGTGGTGATAGCAGCGGATAAAGATTTTGCTTCTACTTTTTGTTATGTTAAAGATATAGTTGAGGGTATTTTGGCTTTGATGAATTCTGATATTCAAATTCCGGTTAACCTTGGTTCAGATGAAGCTCATACTTTGACATCAATTGCTGAAAAAATTATTAGTCTTACTGGCTCTCAGGCAGTGATTAAGTATAAAGATAATTTTGCTTACATCAACACTCCAGCTGTTCCAGATATTTCTAAGGCCAAAGAAGAACTAAATTGGTTTCCGATTGTATCTTTGGATGAGGGTTTAAAAAATACTATCAATTATTTACGTTCACGTTCAAATTTGTATCAACCATTTTTTAATCAAGATCCAAAATAATTTTTATGCAAATATTAGTTACTGGTGGCGCTGGTTTTATCGGTTCACATTTAGTTGATGCTTTGTTATCACAAGGTCATCAGGTTTTAGTGCTAGATGATTTAAGCTCTGGAAAAGTAGAAAATATTAATAGTGCAGCTACTTTCAAGCAGATGAGTATCACGGATGAAAATTTAGTTACTGTCTTAATGGATTTTCAAGCAGATGCAGTTTATCATTTGGCTGCTCAAAAAAATGTACGCACTTCTTTACAGAATCCAAAATTTGACGCAGAAATCAATATTTTAGGTTCTTTAAATTTGTTGCAAGCAGCTATAGAAGCAAAAGTAAAAAAATTTATTTTTATTTCTACCGGTGGCGCTATTTATGGCGAAACATCTTCTCTGCCTACTGATGAAAAACATTTTGAACAACCACTCTCACCATATGGTTTAGCGAAACTTTGTTTCGAAAAATATTTACAACTTTTAAGTCAAGACAAAATGTCTTGGTCGATTTTGCGTTTGGCCAATGTCTATGGTCCAAGACAGGATCCACAGGGTGAAGCTGGCGTGATAGCTATTTTTTTGGACAATATCTTAAAAGATTTACCTCTCAAAATCAATGGTGACGGTAAACAAACTAGGGATTATGTATATGTAGCAGATGTGGTGTCGGCGGCTATAAAAGTTTTGGCTAGTGAAAAAAATGATATTTATAATATTGCCACATCTACAGAAAAATCTTTATTGGATTTAGCTGATACTTTGCAAAAAATTACTCAGAAAGATTTTGAAATTATTCATCAAGAAGCGATCAGCGGTGAAGTTAGACGCAGTTGTCTGTCAGCTGAGAAATTTCAAACACAATTTTCTTGGCAAGCAGAGCATGATTTTACAACTGGCCTGTCTTTGACTTATAAGTGGTTTCAGACTAGATTGTAGCTATGAAAATTTTTATCATTATTCCAGCCTATAATGAGGAAAAAAGGATTGCTCAGGTTTTAAAAGAGCTATCGGTTTTGCCATATGAAGTAGTAGTTGTCAATGATTGCTCAGTAGATAAGACCGCAGAAATAGTGAGGAATTTTCAAGTCACGCTCTTAAATCATAAAATTAATCGCGGACAAGGCGCTGCTTTGCAGACTGGCAATCAATATGCCTTAAGTCACGGGGCTGATATTATTGTTCATTTTGATGGTGATGGGCAATTTTTGGTAGCAGAAATCGCTGATTTTGTTACTCAAATACATAATGGTTATGATATTGTTTTTGGCTCTCGATTTTTAGGCAAAAAATCTGATGTGCCAAAAATAAAAAATAATATTATTTTTCCTATTGCTCGTTTGGTTAATTTATTTTTAGGTATCAGACTCACTGATCCGCAAAATGGTTTTAGGGCCTTTTCTAAAAAAGCTGCTCAGTTTGTACAGATTGAAAATGATGGTGCTGCTCATTGTAGTGAAATTTCCGCTAAGGCTTTTAAGAATAAACTCAAGATCAAAGAAATACCAATTTTTGTTCAATATCATAGATTTGGTCAATCATTTTTGACTAGCAGAGGCAGAGGACAAAGTGGTTTACAAATAATCATAGATTTATTATTTAACAAAATAACAAAATGATGTGGTTACAAATTTTTATTACTTTTTTGGTTGTTTTGATTTGGATCAAAATATTCAAACAATGGCAACAAAATAAAGTAGGTCTTGTAAGTTTTCTGATTTGGTTTGTTTTGTGGCTGGCAATTTTGTTAGTATTTTGGCAGCCAGATATAACTACTTATTTGGCAAATTTTTTAGGCATAGGGAGAGGAGCGGATTTGATCGTTTATTTGTCTATCATTTTAATTTTTTATTTAATTTTTAAAATTTTTATTCGTTTAGATAAAACTGATAAGTTGATTACAAAATTAGTTAGAGAGGATGCTATCAAAAATGGAGAAAAAAGATAAAATCATCATTGTTATACCAAGTTTTAATGGTCTAGATTATTTGCGTAGCTTATTACCACAGTTGGCGCAGGAAAATTATCTTGATTTTGATTTGGAAATTGTAATTGTAGACAATGCTTCTAAAGATGATTCAGTTGCATTTATTAAAAATAATTTTCCGCAATTTACTTTATTAGAAAACTCAGAAAATACCGGCTATGTTGGAGCCAATAATTTAGCTTATAGTTATGCAAAAAAACTAAACGTAAAATACATTTATTTACTCAATCAGGACACAGAAGTGAGTCCTGGTTTTTTGCAACCATTATATGATTTTGCAAGAGAAAATAAGTTTGGCAGTTTGCAGTCCAAGCTCAAATTATTTCCGGAAACAGAAAAGATTAATACCGTTGGTAATGTTATTCATTTTTTAGGTTTTGGCTACGGCAAGGACAGCGGTAAATTTGATCCAGCGGATCAAGTCATCACCAAGATTAACTATGCCTCTGGTGCTGGGGTGTTAGTAAACATGGAGGCGTTAAATACTTTGGGCTATTTATTTGATGAAACAATGTTTGCTTATTTGGAAGACCTAGATTTAGGTTGGTCTTTACAGCTCTTAGGCTATGACAATTATTTGATTCCAGAAAGCGTTGTGTATCATAAATATCAATTTTCTCGTAGTATGCGTCAAGTATATTGGTTTGAAAGAAATAGGCTGTGGATTTTATTAAAAAATTATAAATTACTGACTCTTATTTTTTTCTTTCCTGCTTGGCTATTGATGGAATTTGGACAATTATATTTTGCTTGGCGTAATCATTATTTAAAGAATAAAATCAAGAGTTACAAATGGATTTTTGTGAAAAAAGAATGGCAGATATTATTAAGGTATAGAAAAAAAATCCAGAGTTTAAGAGTGATAAATGATAGAAATATACTAGATAATTTTGCAGGGCGTATTTTATTTCAGCCGCTTGATTCACCGCTTTTGCGTATAGCAAATTTTATGTTTGATTTTTATTTTGAGGTGACTAGGTTTTTTATTGTGTGGTAATAATATAATGAAATTAACTATCTAACAGGATGAAAATTGCAGAAGTTTCAGCTACTTTTCCACCATATAGAGGAGGCATGGGTAATGTGGCTTATTATAATGCCTGGTCTTTGGCTACCTTAGGTCATGACGTGACCGTCTTTACGCCTAAGTATAAAAAAGTGAAAAAAGATGAGGAGTTACCATTTCAAGTCAAAAGATTGAAGCCTTGGTTTAAATATGGTAATGCTGGTATTTTACCCCAACTTTGGTGGCATTTACCAAAGTTTGATGTAGTGCACTTGCACTATCCTTTTTTTGGTGGTGCGGAAACTATTTATTTTTTAGACAAAATAAAAGACATTAAGCTAGTTGTAACTTATCACATGGATGTAGTAGGTACTGGTGTATTGGCAAAATTTTTTAAATGGCACACACAATATGTCCTACCAAAAATTTTAGATAGAGCTGACAAGATTATTGTAACTTCTTTTGATTATGCCAAAGCTTCGAATTTAGCTAGTCGTTTTAAGATAGAGCCAGAAAAATTTATAGAAATTCCTTGTGGTGTTAATCATTTGTTGTTCAAACCAAGACCAAAAGATAAAGAGTTATTACAAAAATATGATTTGTACGATAAAAAAATTATTTTATTTGTCGGTGGTTTAGATAAGGCTCATTATTTTAAAGGGGTTAATGTTTTGATTCAAGCTATGCAGGCTTTTGCTGACAGTGATGATGTACGCTGTTTGATTGCTGGCGATGGAGACCTTAAGAGTGGTTATCAGAGTATGGTTGATTCTTTTGGTTTAAGTAAAAAAATTATTTTCACAGGTTTTGTACAAGACAATATGTTACCGCGTTTTTATAATTTAGCCGATATTTTAGTTTTACCATCCATTGATAAATCAGAGGCCTTTGGTATTGTGGCTTTAGAGGCCATGTCATCTGGTACGCCAGTAGTTGCTTCTGATTTGCCTGGTGTTAGATCGGTAGTTGATAAATTAAAAACTGGCCTATTAGTTAAACCTGGCAGTGTAGATAACTTAATTGCCATGCTCAAAGTTTTATTAACCAATAATAAAACCAGACAAAATTATGGTATAGCCGGTAGGAATAAAGTTGTGCAAAAATATACCTGGGAAACAGTCGGTTATAAGCTAGAGAATGTTTTAAAAAATTGCGTTAATGAAAATAGGAATAATTTCTAATTTATATCCACCTTTTGTCAGGGGCGGCGCTGAGTTGATAGCGGCCTTAGAAGCTGATGGTTTAAAAAAATCTTGGCAGCATGTTTTTGTAATTAGCTCTAAGCCATTTCATAATTTATCTTCTTTGCTCATATCCAAAGATCTCAATGAGCAGATGAATGTTTATCGGTTTTTTCCTTTAAATTTTTATTACTATTTAAATGATTTTAAATTTCCTCATTTTCTTAGATTATTTTGGCACCTATTTGATATTTTTAATATTTTTTCTTATTTTAAAATAAGAAAAATTCTCTTAGTAGAAAAGCCGGATTTAATTATTACCCATAATTTAATGGGATTGAGTTTTTTGGTGCCTTTACTGTTGCGTCGTTTAAAAATTAGACATTGGCATACTGTGCATGATGTGCAGTTGGTTACACCGTCAGGACTTATTTTGTACGGTCAGGAAAATAATTTGCAGCATCGTTTTTTTAAGAGCATTAGATATCCAAAATTAATGCGCTGGCTATTTGCTTCTCCTGAAGTGATTATTTCGCCATCAAAATTTTTGTTAAATTATTATAATGATTTTGGTTTTTTCCCTAAATCAAAAAAAATAGTATTGCCAAATCCGCTAAAAAATATTGTGAAAATTATCAAAAATCCAGATTATAATCTTAATTTATTATTTTTAGGGCAAGTAAATAAATCCAAAGGAATTTTTGATTTGATTGAAGTTGTGAATAGTTTAAATTTACCAAATCTTAAATTACACATTATTGGCGTAGGTCAGGATTTGGTTCTTGCTAAAAAATCAGCTAGTCAAAATAAAAATATAAAATTTTATGGTTGGATGTCTCATCAAGAGATGCTGCCTGTTTTGCAGAAAGCCGATGTCTTGGTGGTACCTTCTTTGTGCTATGAAAATTCTCCCAGTGTTATTTATGAGGCTTTGGCGCTCGGTTTGCCTGTGATAGCGGCTAATATTGGTGGTACAGCAGAATTAATCCAAGAAACCAAAAACGGCTGGGTTTATCCAGCTGGTGATAAGGTAGGTCTCAAAGAAAAGATCGCTAGTCTTTATCAGCAAAGAGACAAGATTCATTTATTAGCAGATCATTGTCGTCAAAGCGTTAAACCTTATATTGTTACAGAGTATATTAAAAAAATTTTAGATTTAGCAAATGCAGAAAATACTAAATAAAAAATTTAATCATTATATTTTAGTAGTACTAGTTTTTGCTTTTTTGTTTTATAATTTTAATAATTTTTTTGTTTGGTTACCAAATTATCAAATTTTTGGTCATCTTATTTTTAATTGGCCCGATAGTAATGCTAACTATTTTTTTAGTAAATTGTTTTCTGAGACTTATCATTTTTTTCAATTTGAGCCTTTAAATTTATTGACTGATAATTTATTACATACAAGAAGTATTAATGTAATAAATTCTAATTTAGTGCCTATGACTTGGTTGTGGCCTTTGTTGATATTTGCTTTCTTTACAAAAATTTTTGGTAGTTTAGGTATTTTATTTTTTACTCCCTGTTTGGCTGCTGTGAGTATATTTTTATTTTATCGTTTAGTTGCTCATATTTTTTCTTCAGATATTTTGGGTTTTTTGAGTGGTATTTTACTAGCTTTTTTTGCGCCATGGTTCTTTTTTGCTAACGAGGTTATGTTGCCTAATGTTTTATTTATAACTTTTTTATTAGCCTCTTTGTATATATATTTAGTAAGAGATAAAAAATATTTTTATTTAGCGAGTATATTTTTTCTTTTAGCAATTTTGATGCGGCCAAATGAAATTATTTGGCTATTAGTATTGTTACTTTTGTTGATTTATTATTTTCATCTTTATTTAAACAAACAAAAAATATTTATTTTTTTATTAATCGCTTTTTGTTTGGTAAGCATAACTTTGATTTTAAATAAATTGACCTATGGATCTTATTTGTCTTTTGGGTATTTAAATTTTCAAACAAGCACTTTACCAACTGAGTTTTCACAGCATAATTTTAGTATTTTAAAAATTTGGCAATTTTTAATTGTGCCATTTTCTTGGCATACTAAAGTTTTTTTTTAGCAATATTTATCATTATTTATTTTTATTAATTTGGCCTTATTATATTTTTGCAGGTATCGCACTTTTTAATATTTTTAAAAATAAAACGTCACTTTTTAAAATTTGGTTCAGATATTTTTTCTTGAGTTTGTTTATCAGTCTGCTGATTTTGATTTACTATGCCAATTGGGAATTAGCAGATCCAATGGTCAAAACCTATAATAGTATTAGCATTTCTTATGTGCGCTATTTTTTGCCAATTTATATTTTGCTTTTACCTTTTGTAGCGCTAGGTATCTTGTCTGTCGGAGATTATTTAGCAAGCAAATTTAAAAAATGTAAAAAAATAAAATTAGTATCAAATATATTTTTAATTTTATGTCTGAGTATTTTTTCTTTGCGTTTGGCATTTTTCGCTCCCTATGATGGTTTGTTGGAAACTAAAAAAAATATTTTGACTTATTATCAACAGTTTCAAGCAGTAAAAAATATCGTACCACCATCAGCTGTGATTATGACAGATAGAAGTGATAAGATTTTCTTTCCAGTTTTTTCTGTTTTTGTACCACAAGCCGATTTGCCGCTCTGGTCAAGGATAGAAAATTTGAGATCAGCTAGAGAAGTTTTTTATTTTACTGATAAAGCAGATAATGAGATACAGTTGATGAATGAAGAGGCTAGAGAGTATAATTTGGAGCTGGTGCAAATGACAAAAATTGATAAAAATTTTAGATTATTTATTATAATTAGCACTAATTAATATGACGGATTGTATTTTTTGTAAAATTATTGATGGCACTTTGCCAGCTAAAAAAATTTATGAAGATGAAGATTATTTAGCTTTTTTAAACATTGCTCCTAATACTAGGGGGCATAGTTTGGTGGTTCCAAAAAAACACACAGATTTATTTGTGAAGTTATCAGAAGAAGAAGCAGCTATGCTTAATAAAGTTGTACATAAAGTAGCCAAACA
Source organism: uncultured bacterium (assembly GCA_903876815.1). Taxonomy (GTDB): domain Bacteria; phylum Patescibacteriota; class Patescibacteriia; order UBA1558; family GWA2-36-10; genus CAIRBL01. The sequence goes on along the minus strand of CAIRBL010000100.1, from coordinate 897 downwards.
GCTAGCGTCCATTTTAGGCACAGAGGATTTTAATTTAGGTTTAAATAACGGTTCTATTTCTGGGCAGTCGATTCCTCACGTACATTGGCACATTATTCCACGTTATGCTCAAGATGGTTTGGTGCATTGGGAAAAAAGTCCACAAGCCGAAGAATCTATTGATGAAGTTTTTTTGTGTTTACAAGATAAAATAAAATAATTTATGGATAAAGTAGAAAAAATTATAGAAAATTTACGACCCGCCTTGCAGTCTGACGGAGGAGATATTAAATTGATGAAATATGACAAAGAGTCTGGAGTAATTGAGGTTGCCTTGCAAGGAGCTTGTGCGCATTGCCCGATTGCCGATTTTACTTTGAAAAATTTAGTAGAGCAAGAAATTAAAAGTCAAATGCCAGAGATCAAAGAAGTCAGGGCTGTGTAGAGGATTTTTTTCTTATTTTATGTTAAAATATAATCAAATATGTTTGGTTTAAGTCGTTTTAAAGTTTTTTATAAGGATAAATTAAATTTTTGGTTGATAAATGCCAGTCTTCTATTGATTTTATCAACTTGGTTGTTATTTTTATTGAAAAAATTTCATTTAAGTTCTTTAGCTATTATTCATTATAATATTTATTTCGGCTTTGATATTTTAGGGCATTGGCGTTGGCTTTTTATATTACCTGCACTCAGTTTATTATTATCAATTTTTGATTCTTTGGTGGCTCTATATTTATGGACTAAACAGGCTGTTTGGAGTCAATTTTTGCTTTTAGCGGCTTTGTTGCTTAATTTTGCAATGTTTATTTTTCTTTTTAATATTTTAACTTACAATGTATGAGTGTAAATTTTCTGGTTATAAAAGTTTTGAGCTTGACTTCTTTGGCTTTTATTTTAGCTATTTTATGGACGCCA
>CAIRBL010000099.1 GCA_903876815.1 uncultured bacterium | reverse complement strand
TCTAGTGTACCAGTTGTTTTACCAAAAGCATTGCTGGGTAGCTACGTTCGGTTAAGATAAGTGCTGAAAGCATATAAGCACGAAGCTGTCCCTAAGATTAGAATTCATTATAGATTCCTGGAAGACTACCAGGTTGATAGGCTATATGTGTAAGTGCAGTAATGCATTAAGCAAAGTAGTACTAATAAATCGAAGTAACCACTAAAAATTTTGAAAATTTTTAATACAAATTTTTTGTTCTTAAACCTATTGTTTAAATGATAAAAATCGTTTTACTTTTTCTTGGTTTGATTTTATTGTTGGGTGCAATCATGATGTTTACGCCCATCAATCAAATTATCCTAGGTTAAAACGACACTTGAGGTTATAAATTTTAAGAGGACGATAGAGTTCTGGTGATTCTACTTTAAGAGGTACACCTGATCCCATCTCGAACTCAGCAGTTAAGCTCTTAGAGGCTGATGGTAGTAGTCCATTTAGGACTGCCAGAGTAAGTCATCGCCAGAACTCTGTTGTTCTCTGATAAAAAAATTTATAAATTTGGGTGTCGTTTTTTTATTGCCTAAAAAACTATTTTTCGTTATGATTTATATATTAAATTGTTTATTATCAAGATAATGAAACAAATAATTGACTTACACATACATTCTAAATATGCGCGGGCTACTTCCAAATATTTTGAGTTAGCTGAAATTGCCAAATGGTCAGCTATCAAAGGTGTCGATATTGTGGCTTGTGGAGATTTTACTCATCCGGCTTGGTTTAAAGAATTAAAAAATAACTTAATAGAAGTTGCTGATTCTGGTTTATATAGCCTAAAAAATGATGTGAGTAAAGTAAAATTTATTTTGGCTACCGAAATTGCTTGTATTTATCGACAAAATGATCAAACTCGGCGTGTACACTTATGTATTTTGATGCCATCTTTGGCAGCAGTAGAAAAATTTAATCAAGCTTTGACGGACAGAGGAGCAAAACTCGCTTCTGATGGCAGGCCAATTTTGGGTATGTCAGCCAAACAAGTTTTGGAGATTATGTTAGAAGTTGATGAAAAAGCCATGATGATCCCAGCGCATATTTGGACACCATGGTTTGCGGTCTTTGGTTCCAAGTCTGGCTTCGATAGTTTGACAGAATGCTTTGAAGATTTGACTGAGCATATCAAAGTAGTGGAAACTGGACTTTCTTCAGATCCAGCTATGAATTGGCAGTTGTCGCAACTAAATAATATCACTTTGGTTTCCAACTCAGACGCTCACTCTGGCCCAAATATTGGCCGTGAAGCAAATGTTTTGGATTTAGCCGAAATTACTTATGATGAAATAGTCAGTATTTTGAAAAATAAAGATAAAAAGAAATTTTTGTATACGATTGAATTTTTTCCCGAAAATGGCATGTACCACTTTGATGGGCATCGCGCTTGTGGCTTTAGCTGTGCGCCAGCAGAAACTCAAAAATTAAAAAATATTTGTCCCAAATGTCATAAACTATTGACTATTGGCGTAGCTAGTAGAGTAGAGTCTTTGGCAGATATAAAAATAGAGAATATTAATTTATCGCAACATATCCCTTATAAAAGTATTATGCCGCTACCTGACTTGATTGCTGATTATTTTGGCACAACAAGTACTAGTAAGAAAGTGCAAAATGTTTTTTTTGATATTATCCAAAAAGCTGGTAATGAATTTAGAGTTTTGCTAGATTTAAGTCTTGATGAGCTTGCGCAAGTGATGCCAGAAAATTTAGCTCAAGGCATTATCAAAATGAGAGAAAATAAAGTGACTCTTATTCCTGGTTTTGATGGACAGTATGGTAAAGTAGAAATTTTTTCTGCCAAAGAAAAGTTAGCAGCCAAGACTAATTATCAAAAAACTTTATTTTAAATCAAAGTCCATATTAAATAAAAAATTCCTTCACTATTTTGTAGATAAAGGAATTTTTTATTTTCGAAAGAAATATTATTTCTTTTTTGTGGTTTTCTTTTTAGTAGCTTTTTTTACAGTTTTCTTTACTGCTTTTTTTGCAACTTTCTTTTTTGCAACTTTTTTTACAGTTTTCTTTACTGCTTTTTTTGCTGTTTTTTTCTTTGCTGCCATTTTATTTTCACCCCCTTTCATTTTTTTAAGATAATTATTTTTATTTTCGCCCTATCTCGTACCAGCTTGGTATAGGACAGAGGATTATTCGACTTTGATTTGAGTGTTAAAGACCACGTTGACTATGCTAGCAATCAGGTTGTCAGTTAAATCAGTGGCATACATCAGACCGATGATAATAAAGAGGATACCGATCAGTTTATACATTAAACGGCTACCACCTTCACTGCCCAAATGTTTTTCCGCAAAAGCGATGCGACCAAAATTATTTAAAAGCCATTCTGATTTCCAAGTGATTAAGAAACCACCACCGGCAATCAAGAGACCTAAAATAAATTTTCCGATAGTCATGATAATTTTTTAATGGTCTTGTGAAAAAATATTTTTTTATTTTTCAACAAATAAATTATAGCACAATTTTTTTAAAAAGAGAATAGTTTTTTTATTTTTTTGTAAAATATTTTTTAAAAATTATTTTCTTTACATTAATTTTATAATTATTTTAAAAATTGTGCAAGTATTTTGTAATAAAAAAATAAAAAATCACAAAAATATTTTTGTGATTTAGTAAATTATTTTAAAATTTTTTAGTATTTATTGTTTTGATTTTTTAAACAAACAAAAAAAGATATCTTTTCATATCTTTATTTCTTAGTCTGGTGGATGCTAAGGGATTCGAACCCCTGGCCTTCTCGGTGTAAACGAGACGCTCTAACCAGCTGAGCTAAGCATCCTTTGGCTAGTAAGAATGGTGGACTGTACAGGAGTCGAACCTGCGACCTCCTGCGTGCAAAGCAGGCGCTCTAGCCAACTGAGCTAACAGCCCGAGAAAATGCAATGGCTAATAAATTGATTGTGGTGCCGAAGAGAGGATTTGAACCTCCACCCTCAAAAACGAGGACCAGCCCCTCAAGCTGGCGTGTCTACCAATTCCACCACTCCGGCGTGTGAAATGTGATCTTAAAAGACACGCCCCACAGAATCTTTTTTATATCTTGGTTTCTTTGAGTCTTTTTTTGTTGGTGCGTAAGTAATTGAGCTTAGCACGTCTAACTTTAGCTTGTTTGACAGGCTCGATTTTACTGATAACTGGTGAGTGGAGTGGGTAAATTTTTTCTACGCCAATACCATCAGATACTTTACGTACAGTAATAGTAGCGCCAATTTCTTTGCCGTGTTTATGGGCAATAACCAAACCTTCAAAAATCTGAATTCTTTCTTTTTCTACGCCTTTGGCATTTTTTTCTTTGATTTTTTCGTGTACCTTAACAGTCATACCAGGTTTGATTTCCAAAGTATTTTCAGTTTTGGCAGTAGTTGTTTTTTTCTCTTCGGACATATTTTTGCCTAAAAAATGAATAAAATGATTAAATGATACTTGTCTATTTTAGACTAAAAGTGATTTTTTGTCAACCCCGTTAGATGAGGCACTATCTAACAGAGCCAACCCTCATATAACTGAGTTAGGGTGCTTTAAAAGCTGTGTATTTAGCCTTGTTTAGCTGATATTTTGTCTGATAATTTCGGATATTTGCGCTAAAGCTATTTCCAGTTGTCCGTCAATATTGGTGATTTGGTGGTCAAATTCTTTACTTTTGGCCATTTCCACTTTGGCTGCTTGCCAGCGTTTATCTTTAATATTTTGATCAATAGGTCTTTCATCAATGCGCTCTTTTAAAGTTTTTAGGCTATCTGGTTGGATAAAGAAGGCAATACTTTCGGGGAATTGTTTTTTGATATTTTGAGCGCCTTGCACGTCGATATTTAGTAAAACAGAATTATTCTCCAAAATCTCTAGTAATTCTTTTTTGCCAGTTCCATAGAATTCTCCATAAACTTCTGCCCACTCAATAAATTGATCATGTTTTATCAGCTCTTTGAATTCATCGTGACTAACATAATGAATTAATTTATCTTCTTGTGACCAATCTCTTTTTGTGCGTGTTGTATAAGTGATAGCACTTTTGAGTTTTGGGAAACGCTCAAAAATAGTTTTGGCGATAGTTGTTTTGCCAACAGCCGATGGTCCAGTGATGATAAAAATTTTATTATTCATCTATTTGATAGTTTTTAAAAAATCTTTTAATTCTTTTGGCAAGGGGGACTGATATTTTTGCCAAGTATTATTTAAATCTTGAAAAGATAAAAAATGAGCATGTAAAAATATTCTAGTATCATCAATGGTTTTATTTTTTTTGCGCAAATCTTTTGTTTGATATAGCTTGTCACCGACAATAGAGTGTCCAATACTAAAGAGATGGGCGCGAATTTGGTGCATACGACCAGTTTTGATTTGCACTTTTATCAAAGTATAATTGATAAATTTTTCTACTACTTGATAAAGAGTGATGGCGCTTTTGCCAGAAGGCAAAACTCTTTGAGCACGAATAAGGCCAGTGTCTTTGTTTCTTTCTAGCGGTGTATTTATTTCGCCGTCCATTTCTTGCATAGCACCATGAACCAAAGCTAAGTATTCTTTTTTGGTAGTTCTTTTTTGAAATTGTTTTTTGAGAGCATCAAAAGAATCGTTAGTCAGAGCAATCACCATCAGACCAGAAACATCTCGGTCAAGACGATGAACGATGCCAGGGCGAATGGGGTCATCGCCAATTTTTTCAATTTGTGGAAAATTATCTTGTAGCCAAGCGGCTAGGGTATCAGTTTCTCTTTTGGCGGTAGGATGCACCAAAAGCCCAGCTGGTTTTTCTATAACAAGATAATCACTTGTTTGCTCGATGATCTTTGGTTGTAGTGTATGAGGGATGGTTTTTTTATCATTTTTTTTAGCATCAGATTTGATTTCGATACAATCATCTTTTTTGAGCCAACGATGGACAGAAGCCACTTCTTTGTTTACCAAAACACAGCCTGTCAAAATTTGTTTTTTGATTTGGCTACGAGTCAATTCTGGTAAATTTTCTGTCAAAAATTTATCCAAACGTTCTTTAGTATCTCGTGTGTATGTTATTTTCATATGGTAAATCTAACAGAAAAACAGCCTTATTACAAGCTGTCTCAGGTCATCTTGAACGAAGTTAAAAGATGGTGCACCCGGCAGGAGTCGAACCCGCAACCCCTTGGTCCGAAGCCAAGTGCTCTATCCATTGAGCTACAGGTGCATGGTCTTCAAATTAACACAAAAAGCTTGATAAATCAAATTAGAGTAAGGGTTCGATATAGACTCTTTTTAAATCTTCGCTAGATTTTTCTAAAGCATTTTTTTGCTCTTCTTCTATCACGGGAGCTAGCTGACTTGCGATAGCGTCTAATAATATTTGGTTGTTTGTGCTGAAAGCACGACCATTGAGTTTGTCGCCCAAGATAATAAGACCAGTTATTTGACCGGCAATTTTGATTGGTGTGACTATCAAAGATTTGGTATCATAGCTTAAGTTTTTATATTCAATTGGCCAATTATCTTTACTAAAAATTTGAGTGTTTTTTTGTGCCAAAACATTTTGCAAAAGAGGGTCATTGTTAATATTTAAAATAGTATGATTTTTTATTTTATTAAAACCAAAACTAGCACGTACTACAAATCTTTCTGGATTTTGTCCGTCACTGGCAATCAGTATTTTTTGGCAAGGAATAATTTTTTGTACGATCTCAATCAAATGTTGGCTTAATTGTGCAAAGTCAGTGTAGCTGGCAATGATTTGTCCACTAGCAAAGAGAGCGACAAGTTTGTTGTTGGCGTGGTCAAGACGATTTTTGAGATTCAGAGCAATATTTTGATAAATTTGCTGAGCAATGCTTGGGTATTTTTGTAAAATTTTGTACCAATGGTAAACAGATAATTCTAGAGTAGCTAAATTTTGACTGGCAACTTCCAAAGTATGTTGATGTGAACTTTGTTGAGCTAAAAAAGCCATTTCTCCCAAAAAATCTCCAGTTTTAAATAAAGCCACAACTTGTTGGTGGTCAGCTATTTCTGTTTGTAGTTGTACTAAACCATCTTTGATGATAATAACTTTGTCACGCACAGCGTTTTTTTTGAAGATTTTTTCACCACGCAAGTATTTTTTATCAATCAAAAAATCGGAGACAATTTTGAGTTCATTTTTGCTCAAATTTTGAAAAAGAGAAACTTGCTCTAATTTAAAACCGTTCATCCAGTTAGAGATTTATCTTAATTATTTTTGCGTAGTAGTCAAATGAGCCATAGCGGTGGGCTCGTCAATCAAATTGTTCTGTAATAATTCTCTGATGTTTTGATCCATGGAAAACATACCGACATCAGCGGATGTTTGAATGACAGTTTTGATTTGAGGCACTTTATTTTCACGCACAATATTGGCAATCGCTGGCGTGTTGATCAAGATTTCTCGAGCAGCTACACGACCACCACCAATTTTTGGTAATAATTTTTGAGAAATAACGCCACTTAAAGACATAGAAAGCTGTAATCTGACCTGTGCTTGCTGATGTGGAGGAAAAACATCAATAATACGATCAATGGTTTGGGCAGTATTGTGAGTATGTAAAGTAGCAAGCACCAAATGTCCAGTTTCAGCTAAAGTAATAGTAGCAGCAATAGTTTCAAGGTCACGCATCTCACCCACCATGATGACGTTTGGGTCTTGTCTTAAAACATGTTTTAAAGCATCTTGAAAAGTCAGCATATCAGTGCCCAGCTGTCTTTGCTTGATAATACTTTTGTCTGGTTGAAAAATATATTCAATCGGATCTTCAAGAGTGATAATATTGGCGAAACGAATGCTGTTGATTTTTTTGATCATAGCAGCAAGCGTTGTAGACTTACCGCAGCCAGTTGGACCAGTGACCAAGATCAAGCCCTGCTCTCTTTCGATTAAGCGATGAACAATAGGTGGTAAGCCCAAATCTTCCATAGCAGGAATGGTCTGGGAAATAACACGAGCAACTAAGCCAATATTATCTTTTTCCCAATGCAAGTTGACACGATAGCGAGAAAAGCCGGCTATTTCATAAGAAATATCTAGTTCTCTTTCGTTGATAAATTTGTCGCGCTGTTTTTCGGTGATAATACTAAAAACCATTTTTTCTATACTGGCTTTGGTCAAAACTTCGGTGTTAGGAATTGTTTTTAGCTCACCGTCTAAACGTAAGATTGGTGGCTTGCCAACTATCAAATGTAAGTCAGAAGCAACTGATTGAGAAGCGATTTTAAATAAATCATTAATAGTCATTTTTTTGTTTTTTTATTTTTCTAGGTGTTATTTTTTATACGCTTATTATAACATAATTCTTTATAAAAATAAAAAATCAACTACTTGCAAAGTTGATTTTTTTTTTTAGGTTATTTTTTTATTTAAGCTTTCGTAGCTTGGATTGAGTTTTTCTTTTTGAATAAAAAATAAAATAGAGTTTCATAAGCGCCAAACAAAAGGCCAGTGTATAATAAGTTACTAGCTAAAGTTGTTTTGAAAAAAGGAATAGCCAAAGTGTAGCAAGATATTAAGCCGGCAAAATCTCTAGCATACCAATCACCAAAGTACCAGACAGCGAAATTGGTGATAAAGAAAAACAATAAAGCACTGAATAAGCTGGCGCTCAAAGTATTGATGACATTATAATGTTTGCTTAAGAGCTTGCCTAAAAATAAGGTAAGCAATAAAGAGAAATAGACGCTAAACATCACACCGACTGTATAAAAACCAATAAAGATATCAGAAATAAACAAAACTAAAAATGGCAAGAAAAATAATTTTTTGTTAGCGTAAACAGCGGTAAATAAAGTAACGGCTAAAAGAGGAGAGAAATTTGGTGTGTGTGGCAAAAAACGACTGCCCAAAACAATCGCAGAAATGATAAGGATAAGTAATAAATTATTATTTTTTGCCATAATTTTATAGCTCTGAAATTCTAAATTCCCAATCCACAACATCGCCTACTTGTAAAATATAGTTGTTAGCTGAGACTAGTGGAGTTTTTTGGTTAATTTTGTATTGCCAATATTTTTGCTCTTGACCATTGACCTTGTCTTTGATTTGAGTGACCAAGGTGCCGAGCTCATCGTAGTTTTGGGTAGAAAATTCCCAATTCTGTTCTTGGGCTAATTTTTCAGTCAAATACAGGAGATTTAAGGTTCTTTCGTCAGCACTAGAGTAGGGGTATTGTAGCGAAAATGTTGTGTCATTGTCAAACTTAAAGTTGACCTGCACAATGGAGCTGGGAGCCGTATCTTTGACATTGTTATTCAAGGCATAAAGCTCGGTGGTATTGGCGGGTTTATTTTTTGCTTGCCAAATGATAGTGGCTGATAAAATAAGTAGCAGTAAAATAACAAGCGAGATGATTTTCTTTTTCATATTTTTCTAAATTTTTAAGCGGCTTAATAATCAATGCCTGGTCTGACACTTACACCTTTCATGGCATAATGCTTGATATCTTTCATTTCAGTGATAAGGTCGGCTTGTGAGATGATTTTCTTTGGACAATAACGTCCAGTCAAAACTAATTCGGTATTTTTTTGTTTGGCATCAATAATATTTTGTAAATCTTTGAGTTCTAGCAAGCCAGTTTTTACTGTTGTATTTATTTCGTCTAAAATTATTAGGTCAAATTTTTGGTTTAATAATTTTAGCGCTTGTTTTAAACCAAGCTGAGCTTGGGCTAAATCGGCTGGGGTATTTTGAAAACGAAAACCTTTATTTTTTTGCATCCGCACTTCACCAAAAGCTTGGTAAAAGAATTTTTTTGGATAAATTTTTTTTAGCTTGTCCAAAACTTTTCTTTCGGCATAAAAATTGCCACCTTTATCAAAAAAGATGAGTCCAATTTTCAGGCCAGCGCCCAAAGCTCTGATACATAAACCTAAGCCAGCTGTAGTTTTACCTTTGCCGTTGCCAGTATAAATATGTATTTGCCCCAGAGTATTTTTCATATTTTTTTGATTAAAATTTTAATTGTTTTGTAAATATATTTTTGCATATTTTAGATTTTTTGGCTAATTTTAGCTTGACAATAACAGTTTTTTGGGTTTAAGATAGTTTTTGTGCTTATGTTCTTCTCTTTTTGACTTAGCAGCAGCGGAGGATCAAATGTCTGATACACGCTACCAGCAAGTGAATCAATCGGCTGCCGATGTGGCCGATGGCGTTCGCTTGATCAAGATGATCATTGCTGAATGCGACAGACAAGCGCAAGAGTCTCCAGATGAGCAAACAAGGGCTTATTGGGCCTTACTGGCTAGTAGTTCCCATAAAGCTTTGCAGCGTCTGGAAGAGTTGCAGACCAGCGGCCAAGAAGGAGCTATGTGGTCCTTGTTGTGGCATTTTGGCATTCGTCAAAAGTAGCTTGCAGACGACCGTTTCAGGCGTTTTACTCTTTAACACAGAGCAAAACGCTTGGGACGGTTTTTTCGTAATTTTAGCTTTATTATTGACAAAATACCTTTTTTATATTAAAATGCACACTCCAATCGGCACATTCAACAATTCAGTGGAAGGAAAGTCTTGATGGCAGTGAAACATTTCTTTTATTCTCAGGCAAAGGATGACTTTGAAAACAAATGGCGTCCTTTGCGTCCCCGACGTTTTTGTGAGCTGGCTGATGGCAGGGTGCTGGAGTACACAAGCTCTAGGGCCGAAAAGGAAAAAGGCGTGATTCCGGTGCACAACTGGGATGATGCTCGATACTTGGGTTACGGTCAGCATCACCATGAGTCGGCGAGGCAAAGGCAAGCTATTCAACAGGAGGCCAGCGCATGATTTTGACTCAGAGGGTAGAAAGTATTCAGGCTGGTATGATATATCTTGAGGATATTGTCAGGGTGCGTCAGATTATCTTGGGTTTACATCGTAAGCAAAATGCTAATAGAGAGCTAGATGTTCAGCTCTTGCTAAAAGCACAAGCTAATCTTGAATTTTGTCAGCAACTCTTGGCAGAAAATAGACGAGAAGAATTACTCATGTCTTTGAGGAAGTTGGCTGGCATCAAAGTTCAGCCACGTAATCGGAAAGCAAAACAGCAACACAGGAAAGCGGCAGCATGAGTTTGCAGGACAGTCTTCGAAACGGTGAGCGGCTTTTGCGTCGCCGCTTGAATCAGCACGAGCTCTGGCACAAAGAGTTTGGTGAGCACCCATCAAACTTTTGTGAAAATTTGCGCCAGCAATACAAAAAAGTTGTTGGTGTGCAACAAGAGGTGCAACGCGCTCGTCAGATCGGCGATTTGCAAGCAGCGCAACAAGCGCTCCTTTCACTGGACATACGGGTCTAGCGGGACCTGTGGGGCTTGGCTTTGGTCAGAGATGACTGGAGCCAAGCCTTTTTTTGTTCCGTTTTTTCTAAAATAATTCTTTTACTAAATCCTCCACGTTTGGCAAATTTTTCTTGGCGGATTTTTTCTAGCTCACTGTAGTCCACGCCATGTAAATCACAAAGAGCTCGCATGACTTCTAAAACATCTGCCATTTCTTCTACACAAGGATTGCTTAAAAATTCAGTTATTTCTTCTTGTAATTTTTTTTCTAAAGCTAATTTGTATTCCGCTTCATCAGCTTCGTGAGTAAAAGCTTGTTCGCCGTTAGCGATTATTTTTTCCGGTATTTTATCTCTGACTAGTTTATCAAAATTCATAGTTTTGACTTTAAAAAATTATTGTGTTTAAATATTATATCTTGTGGTTCATTGGTATCAAATCAGGAGGACATCATGTTGCTGCTTATTTATGGAGAAAAAAACGAGGAGCGTTGGCGCGGTGTCTATGTTGATTACGAGCTTAAGGATCGCATATACATCAAGACACAAAAATGGGAGGACATGTGGCTTGAGGTAGTGGAGATCTTGAAGCCGGAAGATTTTGGCTTCAGCTCACGAGTTAAGCTTTGTAGGGTGGAGCCGGCGCCTGGTTGTGCCCAGATCTTTAAGGAGGAGCTTAAGCACTGGGTGTTGTTGGAGTTCTTTACAGAGGAGCTGTTGGCAGCTGTTCGGTAATGATTGCGGTTGTCGTAGGGCTATGAATCCTGCGGCGGCCGTTTTTTAATTTTCTAAAAATTTAAATCTTGGCACTAGTTGGCCATCAACTTCGACAAATTCTTCAAACATTTTTAAAGGTCTGACCCACCAACTATAGTCACCATACAATAATTGGTAGACAACTAATTCTTCTAAAGTTTCACTGTGTCTGGCTACACCCAAGACTCTATATTCTTTGCCTTTGTAGTGTAAATATTTTCCTAATTTTATTTCTGACATAAATTTATTATTTTTTCTTTTATAATTTCCGGATAAAGTAAAATGTTTTGTAGATTTTTTATTTCCACCCATTCTAGATTATATAGATTGCCAGCTTTGGCGCGTTCTAGCTCTGGGCCACCAAGTTTTAGTTTACCACTAAAACTCTTGACTAGAAAATAATAGCCATGATGATGTTCATCTTCTATTTCCCATAATAATTTATCTAAAACAATATCTAGATTTGTTTCTTCTTTGATTTCTCTTAACGCTGTTTGTTCTATATTTTCATCATTTTCAATTGTACCGCCAGGCAGAGTATAGTATTCTTCATTAAATTTATGGCGATGCATTAAAAGTATTTTGCCATCTTTTTTAATTATTACGGCTGAACGTTTGTGGTAAAGCATAAATTTTTAGGCTAATATTAGATTAAATAGTGTATTTTTAGGTTTAAATCCTTGACAAAATAGGCTATATGTGATATTATAATATATTCTGAACCTTGATTTCCACCCCATAGTAAAGGAGCTTCACCGTGAAGCAGATCTGCTTGACCCTTTGGTTTGTCACCCTTTTGGCGTTCTCAACCAATGTTCATGCTTCGGGCCTCAGTTCCACCGATCTTTACGGTTTTGGTGCTGTGGCCTATGACTCCGAGCATGGCAATGGCTATGGCCTGCGCTGGGCTCGTCTGGGAGCCAAGGGCTACACGCACAGCGAAGCGCTGGGCAACGACAGTCTAATGACCAGTATTCAGTACGACGTCAATTCTTCCAAACTGATCCTTGGCTACGGTCAGATCGATCATGAATGGAAGGGCGGAACTGTTTCCCTGTTGGCTGGCCAGCATTTGATGCCGGTCCAGTATCTCTACGACGGACCGAGTGGCTTGCGTCTGACCCGTTGGCCGGATGCGCTGAACGAGTTCAGCGTAGTGGCCTCTGGCGTTGCCTTGTGGTACGAGAATGGACCCTTCAACTTGAAGGTGTCCAATTTCGGTACAGATACCCGCAACGGCGCGACTCTAGGCTTCGGCGCTTTGTCCGCTGGCTGGGAGGAGCATGTCGGCTTCACGATGACCTTCCAGGGTACGTACTTGTCCGAGCGTTTCGTCAATGTCTTCGTTGGTGCGACGCACTACAGTCAGCCGGGCTTGGGCAATGCCTACTTTGCTCAGAACTACTGGCAGATGACGAAGTCGTTGCGGCTCTACGGCCAATATGATTTCGGCAGCCAGTCCGATGAGGCTTGGCTGACGGGTCTCAACCTGGAAGTGGGGAAGAACTGTTTCGTCAATCTCTTCTATGACACGAAGAGCGATGGGGCAGTGAAGGCGGAAGCAAAATTCGCCTTCTGACGAGCAACGATCACTGAATCGTTGAATCCCCCTGCGGTGCAAATTGCGGGGGGTTTTATTTTTGCTAAAAAGAGCAGATAATATTGACAAAATGAATAAATTATAGTAATATCGACTATATTTTTGACACTGGGTTGTGTCAAAAAAGTTCGTTTATGAAGGGAGGAGACAATGGCAACACTGACCGTGGTCTGTATGTCCTGTGGTCATAGTGAAAGGCAAGAGGTGAGTGGGGTCAATGGGTTCGACTCCAGTAAACATGAAGTGCATGTTTCAAGTTGCAACAATTGCAGTAACAGTGGAGGTAGCTTTCTTCAAAACGGAGCAACTACGCTGGGCAATATAGTGGCCGCTCCAATTGATTGGATTAGTGATAACCTGTTATTTTAGTATCAACTGCTGCGATTGTCAGTACCTGCTGACGTTTGACCATGAGGTTGGGCGTCAGTTTTTCGTTTGTTGAAAATTTTACAATTTTCCTTGTTTGATTAAATCAATAGAAGATATTTTTTCTTGAATTTTCATAATTGGCATTTTTTGTTTTTCTACCAAAACATCTTTGATTCTTTCTACTTGATTTTGTGAAGTATTGCGTGGAATTTCATTGACACTAAAGTATTCTATTTTATCTGCTTCATCTGTCAAAGATATTTTACCACCGATGACTTTACAAATAAATGAAAAACAAATATCTGTTTCATTTCGTTTGCTATACACTCCAGCTAAACTTTCAACTTGCACATCAAGGCCAGTTTCTTCTTTGACTTCACGCACTACACATTCCCAGGGTGATTCATTTGCTTCTACGCCTCCGCCAGGTAAATTCCAAAGATCATAGTCACGGCGATGACAAAGTAAAACACGATCTTGTTCATCTAAGATAATCGCAAAAGCACCGAGTGTATAAGTTTGTTTCATATGTTTTGTAAAAGTTGATATTAAGTTCAGTGTGTCACCATAAAGTTTTTAAAAAATTTCAGAAAAATCCAAATATTTTTTAAACAGCATAGTAGATTCTTCAAATTGATTGCCGAACCATATTGTAATTTCTTCTTGTTCATTTAAATATTCATTTTTTTTGTCATCGGATGTTGATGAACTCTCTATTTGTTTCGAAAGATATTCAAAACGGTTTGTTTTTTTATATATTAAGGTAATATAATTTTCTATATCTTTTTGAAATAAAAATTTAGTCTCCTTTGTGCCCCTATTAAATTGTAATATATCAATGGTTTCTATAGAGTTATTTTGCATTATTTTTGATAAAAGCTTTTGTATGATTTCATAAATTTTGTATCTTTTTTTATATAGTTCCAATTTAATTTTATTTTTGTCATTCACATATTGACGATATGCTACATAAGCAGTAGTTAACCCTATTATAGTTAATGGTAAATTTTCCAATATTTTTTGATTTACATCAACAGTTTTAAACAATAATAAGAAAAATAAAATTATCGTAACACTCATAATGAACCCTAGTGCATAAGCAGTTTTTGGTTTTAAATATTCTAGCATATTTTTAGTTATTATTTTTTACTAAAACCCCTGCCCCGTGAGGGGCAGGGCATTGATTATTTCATATCACAAGATCCTTTAAACCCACATTGTTTACTACACTCTGTACAGCCTCCTAGCTTGACCATCACGCCTTGTTTGCATTGAGGGCAAACATTGCCAACATTTGAGCCATAAGTGAGATCAGGATTTTCTGCTACTTCAGGGGTAGCGGCTTGGATGTCAAAATGTTTTTTGGGATTTTGCATTTCCGTCATTTCTACTTTATCTGGCTCAGCAAAAGCTTTGACCGGATCTTTTGCTTCAGGTTTAGCTTCTATCGCGCCTTTGCCTTGATCATCTTTGCCATTGTAAGATAAGTTTTTGCTTTCGGTATCAGCAGAAGTAGAAAGTACTTGCTCGGTGCGAGAGTTATCACGATAAATAGTGACACCTTTGCAACCAAGCTCATAAGCTTTTTCATAAAGCTCAGCGGTTTCTTCAACTGTGAAGTTGGCTGGTGCATTAGCAGTTTTAGAAATTGAGGAGTCGGTCCATTTTTGGACAGCTGCTTGCACGCGAATGTGATCCATTGGGCTTAAGTCCATAGCGGAGATAAAAAAGTCTGGTAATTTATTGTCAGTATTTTCATAATTTTCAGCCAGAGGAATCAGCACTTCATGAAAACCCAAACGACTTTGTCTAAAAAACTTGAAAGCATAGTATGGTTCAATGCCAGTTGAGGTGCCGAGCATGGAGCCGACAGTGCCCGTTGGTGCTTGCGTTGTCAAAGTAACGTTACGAATGCCTTTTTCATGAATAGCATTACGGACATCTTCAGGCATAGTTTTCATAAAGCCAGACTCAAGGAATTTATCAGCTTCAAATTTAGGGAAAGCGCCTTTTTCGTCAGCCAAATCAGCTGAGGCTTTGTACATTTCTTGAGTAATCGTGCTATAGATTTTGTCGATAAACTCGAGTGACTCTTCTGAGCCATAGCGCATACGCAATTTGATCAACAGTTCACCAAGTCCCAAGGTACCACCGCCAATACGGCGTTCAGATTTTTGGTTGTCTTCATTTTCTTTGAAGTAGTATGGCGTCAGATCAATGACGTTGTCCAAAAAGCGAGTCAAAAGTTTGGAAGATTTTTTCAAGGCTTCCCAATTCATTTTGTAAACTGGACCGACAGCATCTTCGCCAACATTTTCCGCAAAAGAAGCAAGATACAAATGTCCAAGATTGCAGACACCCCAGCCTGGTAAGCCTTGTTCTCCGCAAGGGTTGGTAGCAATCACTTGGTTGAAATAATAGGAGTTGGATAATTTGTTGTAGCGTTCCATGAACACTACGCCCGGTTCAGCGGACTTGTGAGCAGAATTGATGATTTTGTTCCACAGCTCACGAGCGCGAATAGTTTTGTAAACTTTGGTTGGCCAGCCCATTTTTTTCCAAGCTAGCAAATCACCAGTCCAATTTTTTTCATAAATTTCTTTGGCAGTTGGGTTTTCATAGTCAGGAAATTCTAGATTCCATAGACCATCATTTTTGACAGCTTCCATAAATTTGTCAGAGACCATGACAGAGATGTTGGCGTTTTCGATTTGACCAGCTTGAGTTTTACTTTCAATAAACTCGATGACATCTGGGTGCCAATCCCATTGCATCAGCATCAAAGCCCCCCGGCGGGAGCCGCCTTGCTCAATCAAAGCAGTGGTGTAAGAAAAAAGTCCACCCCAAGAAACCGAGCCTGAAGATTTGCCGTGTACGCCTTTGACATAAGCATAGTGTGGCCTGAGAGCGCTTAAGGACATACCGACGCCACCACCACGAGACATGATTTCTACCATCTGATAAAGCGTATCTTGGATAATGCCACGACGAGAGTCAGCAGGCGAAGGGATGACATAGCAGTTAAATAAAGTCAGGTTAGCGGTGTAGTGATCTTTGCTTTCGACATTGGCGCCAGTCATGATACGGCCAGCAGGCTGAATATGTTTGTCGTGCAATTCTTCAAAAAATTCTTCAAAGTATTGTTGTTTTTTTTCTTCACCAACTTCCACAGAGGCTACAGCTTTGGCAATACGACGATGGGAGTCATCAATGGATTCTAGTGGTTTATCACATTTGTATAAGTCTTGAGTAAATTCAAAGTTGTTTTCAGAGTCAGCATAAATACCAGTCAACATGTGTAAAGTGACTCTTTCACCTGACAACATTTCTTTGATAACACCCAAATCTTTTTTGGGATACTTTCTGTCTTCTTTGGAAATGACGATAACCAAATCACCACGTTGAATATCATCTTTTTTAGCTTTCAAAGAATATCTGTCTAAGAAAATGATACGACCTAGAGTATCAAAATTGGTAGACTGATTTAAGATATGTTTGGCTTGTTTGGATAAAAAGATATTTTTATCTTCCAAATCTTTGACTTCTTGGCAAGTTGCTTCTTTACCGTGCTCGAGTCTGGCTTTTTTGCGTTGTTCACGGTAAAGAATAAAAGCTTTGGCGGTTTTGGCCCAGTTGCCCTGAATCAAAATGATTTCAATCACGTCTTGAATTTCTTCAACGCTTGGGATGATGTGGCCATCAAATTTGTGATCCAAAACGCTGATGGTGATATCGGCTAGTTTTTGAGCTTCGGCAGCATCAAACTCACCAGTAGCCAGACCCGCTTTTTGAATAGCGGTTGCGACTTTGGTTCTGTCAAAGTCTACAATGTTGCCGTCTCTTTTTTTGATTTTTTTGACGTCAATTTTGATACGAGCTTCAGATTTTTTTTGATCGCGGTGTTTAAAGTAGGCTTTGGCTACTTGGGGCAAGTCATTTTCTAGTAAAATAATATTCACAGCACTACGAATGTCATCAGTACTCAAAGCGCTATGTTCATGGTTTTTTTCCAAATAGTCTACAACTTGATCAGATAGCTTGGCAGCCTTTGGTTCGTCAGTCAAACCGACACTTTGGATGCTTTCGCTTAAGGAGAGACTAATCTTGTTTTGGTCAAATTTTTCGTTTTGACCATTGCGCTTGGTGATGACTTGCAACATAGTTTTTATTTTTTTATCTAATTAAGTTAATTTTTTATAAAACAAGAGTAAAATAAAAAGCCATAGTTTTTAAGATTTTGGCTAATTTTCGCGGTTTGACACTATATCTAGTGCTTAAAAGTATTATAGCACACAATATAGAGTTTTACCAAATTTTTTATTTTTATTTATCTGCTTCTGGTGAAGTTTAGTGATTTCGCTTTTCGTTTGTAATTATAGAGTCTTTTTTTGAAAAAGTCTAATCTAGTTTTTAGATTGCCAAATG
>CAIRBL010000098.1 GCA_903876815.1 uncultured bacterium | reverse complement strand
TTGTTCTTGGATAGAGTTACCACAAGCAATTTCTGGTTCTTCCTCTTCTGGTGGTGGTGAGTTATGGCCTCCTCCACCATTGTTGCCACCTCCGTTGTTGTTATCTGGATCTTCTTCTACTTCTGTTTGGCATGATGAAGAGCATCCATCGTTACTGGTAGTATTGCCATCATCACATTGTTCTCCTGTTTCTGTTAAGTGATTACCACAAACTGGTCCTGTAGCGTATTCAAACACTCCTATGTCTGGCCCTTGACCTTCATAAGTAGTGTTATTAATACCTGTCAGTAACATAGCATTATCTATGGCTGGAGAGTTGGCTTGTAAGGTGAAACTGTTAGAGGCGAAATTTACAAAGAGTGGGTTGGTTTGGAGAGAGCTAGATTCTTGGTTGGCCTGTGTCTGATAAGTAGCCAGATTATATTCTGCTGTACTTGTGCTATGACGTAACGCTTGATAAACAAATTTCATTTCACTAGCATTAGGCGCATAATAGATATTATTATCATAAGTATTTAAAGAATGATCAACGTCATACATCAAACTGACCGGAATTACTTTACTATCACTAGTAGAGTAAAAAATATTATTAGCTACTATATTATCATGGACATTAGCGCCATTTGGTATATCATCAACATCCGCATAAACTTTAAGCCCATATTTAAAATCACCAGCAAAAATATTATGGGCAATAATATTATTGATACTATATGGCCAGCTGACCTCTGGATCAGAACTATCTGCATTTTCTAACAAAACAGCCCCATAACTAGTAGTAGGGATATTTTTAAAAATATCTAAAAATTTATTATAAATTATAGTATTATTTTGACCAGCGTCCACGTGTAAAGCTACGCCATTTGGGCTATAAAAAGTATTATGGGCTACTGTAGAATCATCAGCGTCAGATAGCCAAATGCCCGTCACCCAACCAGGGGACAAATAAGCCGCTTCTTCGATCAAATTATCATGAATATTTATATGATGAACTCTTTGTGTTGGTGAACCTTCTAATAAAATACCATTGCCACCATTTTGTAACATATGATTATTATAAATTTCTATCGCAGAAGAACCGTGAAAAGATAAAGCTGAATTTAAATTAAATAGACCATTACCCTCATAATAATTATCATGATACACAGCGCCTTGTAGATATTCACCATAAGTACCACAACTAACGTTATTCAAAAATTGATTATTATATATTTGCGCATTGACCAAATAATAATTACTACCACTAGAATCATAACCATAATAGCTATATGGCCCAATATAATCAAAACCAATACCACCATTATTTTCTGAAATAGAATTTTTCAAAATTAAATCATGGCTAAAAGAAAAAAAATAAACTCCATTGCTACCGTTATTATAAATATGCAAATTATCAAAAACCAAATTATTGGGCATAGCGCCTAAATTGTTAAAATAACTATTGTTATAAACATACAGCCCATGAACTCCAGAAAATCTGATATCAAAATTTCTAAATTCTAAATATTCTACATTTTGATTGCTCACCCTATCTTTATTAAACATCACACCCACTGATCTTGAGGAAACTTCCCAAACATGTGAGCTAGGATTTTCTCCGGAAAGTGGTCTCACATAAACATAGTCAGGATCTTGCGCTGTCACGCCTAACTGATAAAAATATTCACCTGCTGTGTCTAATAAATGTAAATTGTCTATCAAACGATATTGACTATCATCTGACGGCCCACCGAGAGTATCTGGATAATATTTATAAACTCCTTCCGTAGTTAAATCCAAAAAATTATTTTCAGACACATCAGTAGGATCATTAGGGTCGTCTGTTTCCGTAGAAAAAGTGGCACGACAAGTTGCACTGTCATAAGAAGCTATTTTAGCTTTTCTACTCCAAAAAAATTCCACCATTACCTGCGCCCAAGAACCCACCACCTTTTCAATAGGCAATTGACTCAATTCACAATCTACTAAATATTCTCGACTAAAATTTCCACTAGCCCCATCAGCCTGTAATAATGTCCTGTAATCTTCAGGGTAACGAGCTGCGTGCAAAGCTTGATAATCCTCGAAGGCACCTTTATTTGCATCTTCTGAACCAGATAAAATAGTACGATAAATCCCATCGCCCATATCTTCCCAATTTGTCTTAACTGCAGTTGCTGAAAAAATAACCTTTTCTTCTTGATAAGCTTCTATTTTATTATTATTAGCAGCTACACCAGAAGGCCAATATGCACTTGTCAAATAATCCCTATAAATTCCTGCTCGAAAATATACAGTATGACCACCGCTCACAATAGTGCCGGCTGTTTGTGCTGACTTGATCCAAGACAAGCCAGTGATTGGATTACGCCAAGCTTTATAGCCAGTTTCTACCACTGCACAGGTACGACTGACAGTATCATAATTACCAGCACCCACCAAACAATCAGTGCTTAAACTATTATCAATAAAAAAAACCGAGGCATCTGCTGCCATGGATTCTTTTTTATCTTTATAAACAAACCAAATATTAAAAACCGATAAAATAGAGATTGCCAGTAAACTTACAATCATCCTATTTTTAAAACTATCTTTTAGGAAATAAAACTTTTTCATCAATAAAACTAAGCTTGCACTTTATTTTTTTCTGATACCACACAAAACCAATAATGACGAGCACCAAAAGTACCGCTCCACCAATTATATAATAAATCCAATCTTTAATATTAAATTTCGCGACCACTGGATCTGCCTGTATGGAAATATTTGCCTGATCAGGCTCTTGCTCATCATTTTGTTCTGTCACCGCAAAACTAGCTACTGGAGCCTGAGAGACAATCTTGCCTTCTGCATCGTAGGCTGCAGCATACACAGTGTGTGCACCCAAAGCTAATTTGGTTGGCAAGGCATAAGACCAATTACCTTCAAGGTCTGCTTTTACATTTAAAACCAAAGGTATTTCGCTATAGATAAAAATATTTAACCAAGTATTTGGATTTGCCTTACCTTGCAAATTCAAAGTTTCTTCTTGTTTGATGTCTGCTAAATTGATCTGCCAATTTTTATCAATATTAGTAAAATTAGTTTTTGGTTGTTCTAATTTGATAGAGCTAGCAAAAATTTGATCAAGTGGAGTTTTGGCTATAACCAAAGGTCCGCTGCCATTGGGGTTATAATTATTTTTTACCTCTACGCCGTCTAAATAACCGTCTTTATCAGAGTCTGCATTCAAAGGATCAGAGCCATAATAAAGCTCCAAATCATCTGCAAGCGTGTCATTATCGCTATCTAGCAAAATAAAACCCGGACTAGTAAGAACCAAATTATCTTCACCAAACAACACCGCTCTATCTTGAGCTGGCATTAAAAAAATATTTTGTTCTTCGTCAACCAAAGGCGCGGCTTCATGCAAACCATCAGCAGCTAATTGTGTTTGTAAATTTTGAAAAACTAAATTTTGATTTAAATACGGCTCTAAAATAGTGTCTATTTTTGCTTGATTTAATTTTTTATTTACCAACCTATTCAAAAATGGATTTGCCAAAATACTATAACAATCATTCAAGGTTTGGTTAGCACACACCACATCACTCGCATAAGTTTCTGCTAAATATTGTCGACATTGACTTGGGTCAAAAATTTGCTTTTTCTGACACAATAAATCTACTACCGTTCTATTGAGATAATCTTCACAGGCTACTGCTTCCAAAATATTTTCTGCTAAACACAAAGGATCCAGACTTTGATATTCGACTACCTGAGCCAAACACTCTTCGCCAGCCAAACACTCATCGTGCAAATCTTCAGTGCTACTGGCTGTTTCTTGTCTTAAGCAAACATTAGCCACACAAGCACAAGTACCTGAAGGCACAGCGGCGCAATCCACTTCTGGTGTAGAACTAGCTGTATAACAGCCACTACATAAATTCAAACAATCACTATCTGTTTGACACATGGATACTTCTGGTGTCGAGCTCGCTGTAGCATCAGTGCTAGTAGCTACATTCTGATCAAAACCCACGCGATCCAAAGTTATGCCTAAACTATTTTCTACTGGCACACCATTTTCATCTACCGCAATCACCGCTAAAGTATAATCACCATTAATCAAATAATCACTGAATTGAATAATGTGTGTCCAAGCTAAACCATCTACTTTAGTCAAGATAAATTCTTCACCAATAGAAACATCATCAATTTTATTCATCAAGATACCAGCACTATTGGCGATAAAATTGGTATTAAATTTTATTTCCGCTGAGCTATCTGTGATAACTGTGTTGTTTTCTGGCTGAGTAAATAAAATCTGATAGTTGTCTGGGTTGGTTTCTACCATGACTTGCGTGTCAGTATTTTTCAAAATATTAAATACTAAAGGACTGGAAATAAAATTTTCTTTAGTATTCAACCAAACGACTAGATTATACTCACCATCATTAAACTGATTAATAACTCCCAAATCAGTCTGCCAACGTTTGGCATCACTTGCTAAAACTGTGAGAGAGTATTCTTTGATTAATTGTGCATTGCTATCATATAGGCTCAAGCCCAAAACATCTGTGGCAGCAAGTGCTTGATCCAAAGCTATATCAACTGTTATATCGTCAGTGCTGATAGTAGCTTGAGCGCTAGGGCTCACAAAGGTAGCCAAAACTTCTGTGCTAGAAGCCACCACAATTTCTTCTGTGCTGCTAGCCAAAGCCGCCTTAATATCAGACTCCTTTATTGTTCCTGAATCATTATTTGTTTGAATAGCAGCTTGAACAGGCGCTAAAAGCTCCAGCTCTAAACTTTGTGAAATCACCGTTTTTTCCCAAGCACCATTTTCATCCAAAGCAATTGCTCTGACCGAAAGATGATATTTGCCTGGACCAAAATTACCAGTATCCCAAGAACTGTCTGAACTCCAAATACCATCAGTATCATGTACTGCTTGAATTTGTAAAAAATTATCCGCTCCTTCTTGTTGAAGATTAAAATAAACTAAAGCGAAATCCTGTTCGCTTGCTAGGTTTGCCTTCATTGGCACAATATCACCACTGACAAATTGCTGAGAACTTAGTAAAAACTGAACTTCTAAATTTTTGTTGTCATCAAAAGCTGCTCTGGTGGTAACAAAAATAATGCCCTGAGTAACTACCAATAAAAAGACAAAAATTTTGAATAAAAAATGATTTGTTTTTTCAAATGTCATAAGTGTTTTCCTAAAATAAACAAATAAATTATAACATAAATTACAGATAAAACAAAAATCCTGAGTAAACAGGATTTTGAACTAAAAATCAACAAGTCATATTTTAATAACAAGGGCAAATGGGTCGATAATTTACGCCCAGTGTGCCACCGCAGATATTAGTGTCTCTATCTTCTGTACAATTGGTAACCCCTGAATTCGCCACACCAGGAGAATAAGCATAATCACCATAAGTGGTAGTGTCTGTACAAGATGTACAGGTATGGGTGCCAAAAAAACGATTTAGCTGGCAGCTATTAGCTGTGGGCACAACACTGTTATCACAACTCAAACCAAAGCCAACGCTACAAACATAGGTGCAATTAACATTGGTAGCTGACGAGGGCAATGAATACCAACATTTACCATTATAAGCAATGCCTGCTGTGCCACAATCTAAGACCTCAGCTTCAATAGAAGGATTATAGACAATTGCTTCATCACTATAGCTACAAGCTCCAACCGTAATCTGTCCAGTAGCAGGATCACCTTCAATATAATAGCCAGTGTCCGTGGTGCTTGTTTTGTCAGGGTCAACTGGCAAAGTTGGCAAATAAGAAGCAAAAAAATCAGTCGTGGTATCAATTTTGATACAAGCATCAGCGTCTGCACCACAGCTCAAACGAGACAAACTAGTACACAAAACTCTTTTGCGATTAGAAATGTCATTGGCAAATGGTAGTTCTCCCTGATGATGTCTGACATAATCTTTCAAAGCTTGCGCTATCACCACAACATCTTGCGTACGTCTAGCATCTTTAGCTTTATTGATTCTGCCTGCTGGATCAAGCGCCACCAAAAGCACGGCTGATAAAACCAAAAAAACAGCCAAAGAAATTATGAGACTAGCTAAACTAAAACCATGAGCCTGTGATTTTTTTTGTAAAATTTTATTTTGCCACATCAAATGTATTATAACACAAAAAAACAACAAAAAAATAGCCCCATATTATGTAATGGGACTATTTTTCACTATCATGGAGAAGATTTATTACTGATATTTTTTGATGTCCAATGCCTCTAATGTTTGCATTCTTTTTTAACCAAATCATTAAACCGGTATCGTTTTCTATTAAAGAAGATTCCCCCATAGAAT
>CAIRBL010000097.1 GCA_903876815.1 uncultured bacterium | reverse complement strand
TCTCTAGCTGCTTGCATGGCAGACAAAATATCGGCTCCATCTTTAATATCGAGTTTTTCTGGCCAAGCCTCCAAATGTACTGAAGCTTGAGGATAAAACTCCTGCCAAATAATTTCAGCTGACATCGGTGCAAAAGGAGCAATAATTTTGGCAAAATTTTGTAGTACAAAAGCCAAAGTACCTAAGGCCTGCTGTTTGTCTGCTTCATCATCACCTTTAAATCTTTCTCGACTGCGCCTTAAATACCAAGTAGACAGTTCATCCACGAAATCAAAAATTGGACGAGTGGCGCGTACTAGATTGTACTCTTTCATCGCCTGTTCTATTTCGCTATTCAAATTATTTAGTTTGGCCAAAATCCAAAGATCCAAAATATTGTTTAAATCAGCTAGGACAAATTTGCTATTGTTCTTTTCTGTCTTAAACATCTGATAAAAACTCAAAACATTTTGCAATAAAGCAGTAAAGCGACGATAAACAACTGACAAATCCTTTTCGGCAAAAGATAAATTTTCCGCCAACATGACTGGGCTAGAAAGTAAATACAAACGCAAAGCATCGGCGCCATATTTTTCCATCACAATTTCTGGATCAGGATAATTTTGTAATTTTTTTGACATCTTCTTGCCATCTTCGGCTAACACGATGCCATTGACAATCACATTTTCAAAAGCAGAGCTATTTTTTAAAGCTGTACCCAAAATATGTAAATAATAAAACCACGCACGAGTTTGATCAGCGCCTTCAGCAATAAATTTGGCGGGAAAAGATTTTTCAAACTTGGTTTTGTTTTCATAAGGATAATGCATCTGCGCATAAGGCATGGAGCCTGAATCAAACCACGTATCCAAAACATCGGACACACGATGCATAGTGCCTGAACATTTACTACAAGCAAAAGTCACCTCATCAACAATATGTTTGTGTAAGTCAGTGATTTTTTGATTACTGGCTTTTTCTAAGTCAGCCACGGAACCAAAAACTATTTTGTCATCACATTGATCGCATACCCATATAGGCATGACTGAAGCCCAAAATCTTTGACGAGAAATTGACCAGTCTCGAGCCCCCTCAAGCCACTTACCAAAACGACCAGCTTTAACGTGATCAGGTGTCCAGTTTATTTTTTCTGCTTGAAGCAAGGCATCAGTTTTTATTTTTGTCACGTTGACAAACCAAGACGAAGTAGCGTAGTTCAAAAGTGGCGTATCACAGCGCCAGCAATGTGGGTAGCTGTGTTCATATTTTTCTTTGGCAAACAATAAATTTTTACTAGCCAAATATTTGATAATCAAGACATCTGTGCTTTGCACATCATCTTTTGGTTTGACAGAAAGTCCAGCAAAATCTGTGACCTCTGATCTGATCACACCGTCCAAACCAATGTGTTGCACAAAAGGTAAATTTTTTTCTTTACCTAAATTCATATCATCTTCACCAAAAGCTGGAGCAATATGCACCACGCCAACACCATCTTCAGTTGTCACAAAATCAGCTGTTACTATTTGCCAGCCATTAGACTGATTTGCTAGTTTCTCATCTTTAGCATAATAATCAAACAAAGGTTTATATTTTTTACCAACTAAATCTTTGCCTTTAAATTCTTCAATAATTTTAAATTCTTGCCCGGCAAATATTTCTTCAAGTTTAACTTTAGCTAAAATAAATCTCACTAAGCCACCAACGCCTTCATCTTTTTTTTCAATTTTTACATAATCAATCTCTGCACCGACGGCCAAAGCGACATTAGCGATCAAAGTCCAAGGTGTAGTAGTCCAAGCCAAAACAAAAGTATTTGGCTCATCGATAAGCTCAAATTCGGCTGTGACTGATAAATCTTTAATATCTTTATAGCCTTCGGCTACTTCTGATTGTGACAAAGTAGTTTCACATCTTGGGCAAATGTGCATCGAACGATAATCTTGGTAAATCAAATCTTTATCCCAAAGAGATTTGAACACCCACCAAACAGATTCCATAAAACCCAAGTCCATGGTACGGTAAGCATTTTTCATATCCACCCAGCGACCTAAGCGCCTCACAACTCTTTCCCAGTCAGTAACATAGCTCAATACTTTGGAACGACAAAGTTCATTGAATTTGGCAACACCTAATTCTTCGATGGCCTTTTTACTTTGTGAGCCTAGTTCTTTTTCGACAATGTTTTCTATTGGCAAACCATGACAATCCCAACCCCAAATTCTTTCTACTCTATAGCCTTGCATAGTCCAAAAACGTGGCACCACATCTTTCATGATAGTACCGACTAAATGACCATAGTGTGGCGTACCAGTAGCAAAAGGCGGACCATCATAAAAAAGATAGTCACCCTTGGGCGCCTGTTTGTCCACTGATTTTTGAAAAGTCTGATCTTTATCCCAAAAATCCAATATGTCTTTTTCTTGATCTTTAAAATTTGCCATAAAAACAATAATATTAAGGTAAAATTTATTCTAGCCCAAAGTCACCATTTTGACAATATCAATCCCTCGATAAACTCTGGATGACAAAACGTCAAAAAAAGATTGAATACAAAGCCTTCCACCAACTACTTTTTTGCTTTTTACAAAGACGCGGTTGATAAACTTTATGTTTACATTTGGCTTTGGAAAATACTTTGTCTAATCTTTTTTTCATAGTGTCTTATTTTTATTTTTTGGTCTCTTATATATTAAAATCCTTCAAGCCTCAAAGCATGAAATGAGGCTTGAAGGAAATTAAAGCAACTTTTTTATTTCTGAAATACTCAATCTTTTTTTAGCTTGCAAATTTTCTATCTTAGTCAAAATACTTATAGCCTTTTCCGAATCATAAAGACGGTAGCCGCCGCGAGAGCGTCCACTTTCCAGCAGCAATCCTTCGCGAGTATAAAAATTGATAGTTGACGGCAAAACATCGAACATTATGGCTAATTGTCCGATTTTTACCAATTTCTTATTGGGAATAAGTTTGCCTGTCTTTATTTTGCGCATTATTATCCTCTGGTATTTCAAAAACTAATATTATTATAAACCATAAAGTAAAAAGTGTAAAGTATACCTTTTTAGTTTATACTTTAAATAAACAAACAAAAAACTACCCAAAATAAAATGGGTAGTTTTAAAGGAAAAAATTATTGGTTAGTAGCTGCTGGCAACTGAGCTTGTCTTTCTATTTCTTTTAAGATCTCGGAGTTAGCACCAATTTCTTCAATAGAAACTACTTTGTCTCTATTGACCTGCATCCAGCCACTTGGCTGATGAAGCTCTTGACCACGCTTGATCAAAACAGGCACTTCTTTAACTTCGTCTTCGCCGTCTTCTTCGGTAGCAGGAATCACTTGCTGTTCTGTTTGGATATAATAGACATCTGATAAGAAAATGTTTAGGGCATCTTCTTTAGCTACTTTGGCAAAATACACTTGACCAGTATCCAAAACTACAGTTTTGAATCTTGTTTCTTTGACTAATTTGTCTTTGGAGAAAAACAACAAGCCACCAGCTAAAGCTAAAATAATAATAATCAAAAGGATAAAAATCCACATTTTGCTACCAGACTTTTTTGGAGTACGAGCAACAAAATCATCAAAGTCCATCAAATCATCTTTACTAGTAGCTCTTGCAGATCTACTGCGACTTATTTTTTCTTGAGCCAAATCTTCAGCTATAGAATTAATTTTTTTGTTTGTCATAAAAATTTCTAGATTAAAAACATTTAGTACATAAATTATATAGGAAGATAAAAGATTTGCCAAGAGCCGCTAAATTTTACAAATTCCTTCCTATATATTATGATAAGAGCGAAGAAAATAATAATTAAACTCATCATATGATGAAAAGCGATTTCAAAAATGAAAAATTTTGTTTATTTTTCTTAAAATCTATCCGCGGTTTAAAAGAAAGTATATTAGCCGATTACATAAAAAACGGATTTTCACCCAAGGAGATTTTACAAACACCACCTTCAGCTCTCCAAAGCATCATTGCCGAAGCAAAAAATAATCAAAAATTTTTGACAAAAATCCGCACTGATTTTTTGGCTTACCAAGATGCTATAAGTATTTTGGACGCTGAATATCCAAAATTATTAAAAACTATTTTTGATCCACCGCTCTTTTTATTTTACCAAGGAAATTTCGCTTTATTACAAAATCAATATTTACTGACCATCGTTGGCTCTCGCACCTTGACTCAATATCATCAAAATACTTTAGCCTCTTTGCTAGCAGACTTTGCGCAAACCCCTCTAGTAATTGTCAGTGGCCTTGCTTTAGGTATCGATGCTTTGGCTCATTACAAAGCCCTAGAAAATAACTTGATAACGATTGCGGTTTTGGGCTCTGGCTTTGCTGATACAGTTTTGTATCCACGCCAAAATTTGCTACTGGCTAAAAAAATTATTCAAGCTGGTGGCTTGATTTTATCTGAATATCCGCCAGAAACTCGTCCAAATCTTTATCAATTTCCCAAACGCAACCGAATTTTAGCAGGCTTAAGCAAATCTACACTGGTTATCTCAGGCGCCCAAAAATCTGGCACATTGATCACCGCTCAATGTGCCATTGATAATGGTCGCGAAGTTTATGCTCTACCTGGTAATATAAATTTTTATCTATCTAGCGGCCCAAATGAATTGATCGCACAAGGGGCTAACATTTTATTAAATAGTAAAGAGATTTTAAAAATATATGATTTAGAAAAAACTTCCACTTCAAATTTTATTTCACTGACCAAAGACGAACAGAATGTTTGTCAGTACTTAAAACAGGAAAACCACACTTTCACGCAACTACAAAACAAACTGCAAATACCAGCTGGTCAACTAAATAAAACTTTGAGTCAATTAGAATTAAAAAATTTGATTAGCCTCAATCAGCTAAATGAATGGGAAATAAATCATTTATAATTAAATCTACTTTCATGCTCAAACTTTCACAAGAACAAAAAATATTTTTCTTGCAGGCACTTTTTATAAGCTCTTTATTACTAGCAAATATTTTGGGTACTAAAATTACTAGCCTAGGACCCATCAATTTTTCTGTAACTATCTGGTTAATTGCTTTGACTTTTTTAATCACTGATATTTTGGAAGAAGTCAAAGGCACAAAAATAGTCAACAATCTTATTTGGACAACAGTTGTTATTTTATTTTTGAGTTTTTTATTCATCCAGTGGACAGTTGGCCTAGATCCCGCACCCCGCTACACTGACAATGAAGCCTTTGTAAAAATTTTTCAAAATTCTTCTCGCATATTCTTAGCTTCCATCGTCGCTTTTGTTTTGAGCCAATTTCATGATGTTTGGGCTTTTAACTTTTGGAAAGAAAAAACTAAAGGTAGATTTTTGTGGCTCCGCAATAATGCCTCCACTATGGTCAGCCAATTTATCGACACTACTATTTTTATGTTTTTAGCTTTTTATCACCTGACGCCAAAATTTGACGCTGCTTTTGTCTGGAGTTTGATTTGGCCTTATTATATATTTAAAATAATTTTAGCCTTACTAGATACACCTTTTTGCTATTGGGGTGTCAAATGGCTCAAAGAAGATAATAAATAAAATATAAACTATGCTTAAAACTTACCAAGAAGATATTATTTGGCTAGAAGGTTTGAATAATATCAAAAGAGCTAACTATATGCTCGGACCAAACAGTCGCAAAATTTTTATCAGTCGCTTACAAAAATTTTTAGATCTATTAGACAACCCAGAAAAAAAACTAAAGATTATCCATGTGACCGGCACTGCCGGTAAAGGCTCAACAGTCAACCTACTACAAAATATGATGGTTGACAGTGGTCTCAATGTCGGATCCTACACTTCACCTTTTGCCACTACTACGATCGAAAAATTTCGCGTCAATCATCAACTGATTTCACCAAAAGTTTTTCACGAAATTTTAGAAACAAAAATAAAACCTGCTTTAGATAAGTACGCTCTTTTACACAATGACTTACCTTCTTATTTTGAATTATGCGCTGCTATTGCTCTACTATTTTTTATTGAAAAAAAATGTGACTGGGCAATTTTAGAAGCAGGTTTAGGTGGCATGCATGATGCTACCAATGTAATTCCTCCACCAGTAGTTTCAGCTATCACCAATATCGGCTTGGATCACACTGAGCTTTTGGGGCCAACCAAAAAAGATATTGCCACTGATAAGGCTGGTATCATCAAAAAAGGTTCCTACTTTTTGACTAGTGAAAAAAATAAACACTTAGTCAAAATTTTTACCGACACTTGCCAAAAAAAACAAGCTACTTTTGTGCCTTTAAAAAATTTGAGTCAAATATATAGCGGCGGAAAATATTTTGCCACTTTACAACAAAATCAAAATTTAAATTTGGTTTTAAATATTTTGGAAGTTTTGAACATCAAACCAAAAAATGCACAAAAAGTCATCAACGACTTTCGGCTTATTTGTCGACAAGAAATAATCCAAAATAATCCAAACATTATTTTAGACGGTGCTCACAATGTCGATAAGCTAAATAATTTGGTTGATTTTATCAAGACACAAAAATACCAAAAATTACATTTGATTTTTGGCGCTGCCGAAGATAAGCACTATTTACCAGCTCTCAAAAAATTAGTCCCACAAATAGACTATGCCTATCTCACTCGTTTTAATAATCCTCTACGCAAAAGTGCTAGTCTAAAAAACTTGTTTTCTCAAGTCAAAAAAATAAAAAATGTACCGACCGCTATTTTTCATGATTCCCAAATGGCTCTTGAAACTGCTCAAAAAAAGGCGGGCAAAAAAGACCTCATAGTAGTTTGCGGCTCTTTTTTCTTGAGTGGCAAACTACGTCAAAACTGGGTCAGCGAAGAACAGATCATCAAAAATTTATCAACGAGCAAAAAATAAGCCTTGCCAAATTATTGTTTTTATTGTATGGTATGTTACTAGTAAATACTAAAATTGACCCCCAGCATACTAAAAAAATCAATCAATTTACAATAATTAGCTAAACTTAGGGATAAAAACTCCAAATTTTATGCAAGATTTAATCATCGTCGAGTCACCAACCAAGGCCAAAACCATCAAAGGTTTTTTAGGTAAAGACTATAAAGTTGAGTCCAGCTTTGGTCACGTCAGAGACTTGCCTAGTAGCAAATTAGGTGTTGATGTTGAAAATAATTTTGAACCATCTTATGTAGTGCCAACCAAAGCTAAAAAGCGAGTCAAAGAACTACAAGATTTAGCTAAAAAATCTAACCTGGTATATTTTGCGACTGATGAGGACCGCGAAGGTGAGGCAATCAGCTGGCATTTATTGCATCTCTTAAAAACTCCAAAAGACAAAGCCAAAAGAATTGCTTTTCATGAAATTACCAAAAAAGCTATTTTGAACGCCATCGAGCATCCACGTGAACTGGATTTAAACTTAGTTGACGCCCAACAAGCTCGCCGTATTTTAGATAGATTAGTTGGCTACAAACTTTCTCCACTTTTGTGGAAAAAAGTCGCCAAAGGCTTATCAGCTGGTCGTGTCCAGTCTGTAGCTTTGCGTTTGATTGTAGAGCGTGAGGCTGAGCGTGATAATTTTGTCACTCAAGAATACTGGACAGTGGAAGGCACAGCTTGCAAAGATGAAAATGATTTCAAAATAAATCTTTGGAAAAAAGATAATCAAACTTTACAAAAATTTGACCTCAAAGAAGATGAAGCCAAAAAAGCTGTCAAAGAAATAACAGATAGCACACTCAAAGTAATAAATATTGAAGCCAAAGAAAATATCAAAACTCCGCCAGCTCCTTTTACTACTTCCACTTTACAACAAGAAGCTAATCGTCGCTTTGGCTACTCTGCCAAACAAACTATGATGTTGGCTCAACAGCTTTATGAAGGTATCGACATTGGTGAACAAGGTAGTACTGGTTTGATCACCTATATGCGTACTGACTCCAAAAATTTGTCAGTTGATTTTGTCAGCAGCGCGATTGAATATATCAAAAAAACTTTGGGCGAAAAATATGCAGAATCAGGTGGTCGTATTTTTAAGAAAAAAAATAAGCTCGCTCAAGAGGCTCATGAGGCTATCCGTCCAACTGAAGTTGATCTTGCGCCCGAAAAAATCAAAGAATTTTTAGACAGCAAACAATTCAAGCTTTACCAACTTATTTGGCAAAGAGCCTTGGCCTCACAAATGACTGATGCTAAAGCAGAAAACACTAGTGTAGAAATACAAGCTGTAGACACTGAATGGACACTACGAGCTAGTGGCTCAGTCACTACTTTTGCTGGCTGGCAAGTGATCTATCAAAACAATGCCGAAGATGAAGAACTACCAAATTTACAAATCAATGATTTGCTGAGCTTAAAAAATTTAGATTCTGTTCAACATTTCACTACACCACCAGCTAGATATTCTGAAGCGGGCTTGGTCAAAGATATGGAAAAATTAGGCATTGGCCGTCCTTCTACTTATGCACCAACAATCGCTACTTTGGTATTACGCAAATATGTAGACAAAATAGAAAGACGTCTAGCACCTACTGAAATAGCTAAAGTAGTCAATAAACTATTGGTTGAAAATTTTGCTGATATCGTTGACTACAATTTTACAGCGGAAATGGAGAATGATTTGGACAAAATCGCTGACGGCAAAAAAGAATGGCAACCAATTATCAAATCTTTTTATGAACCATTTATGAAAAATTTACAAGAAAAAGATAAAGAGATAGACAAAAAAGAATTAACTGAAACAGCGACTGATGAGAAATGCGATAAATGTGGCAGCGCCATGGTCATCAAACTAGGTCGCTTTGGAAAATTTTTGGCTTGCTCAAATTACCCTGAATGTAAAAACACCAAACCACTTGGTGACGATGGCAAACCAGAAGAGCCAGAAACTGTAGAAGAAAAATGTGACAAATGTAATAGCGCGATGATTTTAAAACATGGTCGCTTTGGAAAATTTTTGGCTTGCTCAAATTACCCTGAATGTAAAAACACCAAAGCTATCCAAAAAGAATTAGGAGTGACTTGTCCTAAATGTAATGTTGGACAAATGGTAGAGAAAAAAAGCAAACGTGGTAAAGCATTTTTTAGCTGTGACCAATATCCAAAGTGTGAACACGCTGTTTGGACAAAACCAACCGGACAACTCTGTCCAGAATGTAAACAGCTTTTACTATTTGCTGCTAAAGATAAAATAAAATGTGAGTCATGTGACTACACACAAGATGCTGAAGAATAAGCGCTGATTAGACTAAAGCCAAAATACCCACCGATATGGTGGGTATTTTTTGATAAAAAAAAGAAGCCGCACGTCTCGCCCTGGTGGGTGAACGCACGGCTTCAGCAATGCTCAGCTTCGGAAACGAAGCTTGTGTTTCAAGACAGGGGCTGGCTTGTGATTTCCTATCTTCGCATACCGATCTTCGATCAGTACGAAACCGTCACACGCCCCAGGGCACACTACATGAACGCAAGTGCCAGCTGGCAAAATACGCCCACCAGGCAAACTCAGTTCTTCAACAGTGTCTGCCAAACGATTGATTTCTGCTTGCTGCTGCGACATGCTGCTGTTACTCCTGACTTACGAGAGCCAGTGCATCAGCCGGCACCAGGTCTTCGAAACCGGTGTCAGGACAACGAAAGCCGAACAAATCACCTTCCTCCGGCTCACCGTCAATGACACCGATCATGCCATCGAAACTGATCGGCAAGCCATTGATGTGTGCCGTCATGATGACCGCAAGTAATTCAATGTCCTGCTGTGCAGCCAACTGCACAAAAGGCGTGTGAACAGTCTTACTCATGGACACTGTCTCCTGCTGTTTCGGAACCCCAGATTTCTTCAAGAAGCAGTATAAAAGCTTGAAGCTTTTTCAACTGCACAGCCAAGCACTCTTCCAGTGACATTTCCAAAAGCAAGCCTCCTTTCCTATCTCGACAATTGACAAAGGGCGTACGAAGCAATATATTAACACAAAAATCATAAAAAGTCAACACTAATACCCAAATAAGCTATTTCTAGCTCAATCTTTTCAAAAAAATCATTATAAGCTATGATTAATGATATCTTACAAAGTGCAAATTATCTTTTGCTTATGGTCAGTTTTGATGACTTAAAAAAAATATTAGTCAACAATTATCAAGATGAAGACATCAATGTCGTGATCAAAGCTTTTCATTTTGCATCAGTTGCTCATCGTGGTCAAAAAAGACGTACCGGCGAAGACTATATTTACCATGCTTTAGCTACGGCTTACAATCTAGCAGAAATGAAAATGGATATACCATCTATCGCTGCAGGACTCTTACATGATGTGCCAGAAGACACTGACTTTACACTCGATGATATCAAAGATAATTTTGGCAAAGAAATTGCTGAGTTAGTTGCTGGCGTCACTAAACTTGGTACACTCAAATATCGGGGCTTGGAAAGATATGCTGAAAACTTACGCAAAATGTTTTTGGCCATGGCTAAAGATTTACGTGTTATTATCATCAAACTAGCTGACCGTTTACACAACATGCAAACTCTAGAAGGTGTGCGAGAAGAAAAACGTCTGCGTATTGCTCAAGAGACTCTAGAAATTTATGCTCCAATTGCCAATCGTCTAGGTATGTTTGAAGTCAAAACTCGCTTAGAAGATTTAGCCTTCCCCTATGTTTATCCTAGTGAATATCTTTGGGTAAAAAATCTTATACAAGATAGACTCAAAACTGAATTAAAGTATATTGAAAAAATTAAAAAACTCGCCCAAAAAGATTTGAGTAAAAATAATGTCAACTACCTACATATCAAGGGCAGGGTAAAAAGCTTATTTAGTTTATACCAAAAATTATTACGTAAAGGAAAGGACTTAAATAAAATTTACGATCTAATTGCTTTACGTATTATCGTACCTGACGTGACAGATTGTTATAGCGTTTTAGGTGTGATTCACAAACGTTGGACACCCTTAAAAGGGCGCGTCAAAGACTACATTGCCCAACCAAAACCAAATGGCTATCGATCATTACACACTTCTGTTTTTACTGAATTTGGCAAAATTGCCGAAATCCAAATTCGCAGTCAAGCGATGGACGAAGAAGCAGAGTTCGGTATCGCTGCCCATAGTCAATATAAAGAATTGAAAAATTTGGTCAGCAAAAAAAATCCGCCATCCTGGATCAAACATTTATTAGAAATTCAAAAAAACATTACTGACAATGCCGAATTTATCAAACACATCAAAAATGATTTATTTTTAAATAGTATTTTTGTCTTTACTCCCAAAGGTGATGTTATAGAACTACCAGAAAATGCTACGCCTTTAGATTTTGCCTTTCATATTCATACCGACATTGGCAACAAATGCGTAGGCGCTAAAATCAATGACCAAATGGTAGCTTTGAATCACTCTTTAAAATCTGGTGATGTAGTAGAAATCTTGATTGATAAAAATAGAAAAAAGCCAAATCCCGATTGGCTTAATATCGTCATTACTGCGGCCGCTAAAGAAAAAATACGCAGTCAATTAAGAAAATAGCCCCGTGGACATTCGATCACACTGAGGGCTATTTTTTATTTATTCTTCTAATTTATCCAACAAACTTTTGAGTTCTTCGTGTGAAAAAAAGTTTATCTTAATTGCACCTTTATCACCTCTTTTTTCTATCTTGACTTTTGAACCCAAATTTTTGCTCAAACGATCTTCCCAAGAAGTAATAATCGGATCTTTGACTTCTCTTTCTTTGGTGAGTTCTGCAGATTTTTTTGATAAATCCTCTACTTCTCTAACACTCAGATCATTTTTTAAGATTTTTTTAAAAACTTTGATTTGCTCTAATTTATCATTATAACCCAAGATGACTTTGGCGTGTGAAAAACTAATTTTATTTTCTAGTAAAGCTTCTTTGATAACAATTGGTAATTTTAACAAACGTAAATAATTTGAAACCACAGACACACTTTTGCCAACTTGCTTAGAAATTTCTTCTCTGGTCAAACCAAATTCTTCCAATAATCTCTGATAACTTTCAGCTTCCTCCAAAGGATTAAGATTATGACGTTGGACATTTTCTATGATAGAAAGTTCTAGCTTATCTTTATCATTAGCATCCCTGATAATCACCGGAACCGTACTGAAACCCAAAATTTTAGCCGCTCTCAATCTACGCTCTCCAGCAATGAGCTGATACCCATCATATTCTTTAGTTACTACCAAAGGCTGAATAATACCGTGCTGCTTGATACTCTCAGTTAGCTCTTCTAATTTTTCTTGATCAAAATTATTTCTTGGTTGCCAAGGATTAGTTTTGATATTATCTGGATTTAGATGCTGAATAACATCATGCTCACTAATTGTAGCAGATGAAGAAATTTGATTTTTACTTTTGTCGGGTATCAAAGAACCCAAACCTCTACCTAAGGCCATAGTAATTTTGTTTTTGTTAACTATTTAAAATCTCTTGCGCCAAACGACGATAAGCTTTGGCTCCAGCTGAATTTTGATCATAATCTTTAATAGCTTTACCATAAGATGGGGCTTCGGCTAATTTTACATTACGAGGAATGACTGAACGAAAAATTCGATTGGGAAAATGCTTATACAGCTCAGAAAAAACTGCCTGTGATAATTTATTACGATTATCGTGCATAGTCATGACTGCTCCTAAAATTTTTAATTCTGGTTGCAAATGTTCTTTGATCAAATTGATAGTATTTAACAATTGCCCTAAACCTTCTAAGGCATAATACTCACATTGTACTGGAATTAAAACTTCATTAGCTGCTACCAAACCATTGATAGTCAAAAGTCCAAGCGATGGCGGATTGTCAATCAAAATAAAATCATAAAGATCTAAAACCTCTTTCAAATTTTCTCGCAAAATAAATTCACGGTTTGGCTGAGCAACGAGATCTACTGAGGCACCAGCCAAATCTGGAGTTGATGGTAAAATATGTAAATTTTTATTATGCGCTTTCAAAACATCAGTAACTTTAGTTTCGGCTTGCACTAACACTTCATACAAGCCTCTGGTAATAGTCTGTAAATCAAGGCCCAAACCAGACGAAGCATTGCCCTGCGGATCAATATCTATCACCAAAACACGCTGGCCTTCTTCTGCTAAATAAGAGGCCAAATTAATAGCGGTCGTAGTTTTACCGACGCCGCCTTTTTGATTTACCACTGAAATTACTCTTGCCATATTAAAGTCAAAACTACTCTTATTATACCAAAAATTAACTAATAAGCCAACCTAAAAAATTAATCTGCTCGATAAGTAAATAAGCCAACTAACCAGCCTAAAAAATAACCTGCCACTAGACCAGCCACCAAGATCCATTTGTCCCAATTTTGTAAATAAAAATAACAAAAAGCTACCGCTGCCAACAGGCCAAAACTCAAACCCTTGATGCGCCAAGACAAGGTCCACAAAGAACGACTAGAATTTTTTGGCTTCACTGAATCTTCTTGTTTATTCATGCAATTGTTTTTGTAAATTTTCAATGCTTTGTAAAAATTCTGATATCTTTTCAGTAGATAAATTTTTCTCTGCTGGCATATCCAAAGTTAAAGGATTTATTTTGACACCATTTTGTACAATTTCAAAATGTAGGTGTGGGCCAGTAGAAAAACCAGTGGACCCAACCGCACCTATCACCTCACCTTGCCTTACTTTTTGTCCAACTTTGACATACATCTTAGATTGATGAGCGTAGTTACTAGAATAAGTACCATTGTGTCTGATAGAAGTCAGATTACCATAGCCCGCTCTACTCCAACCAGCATTAGTCACCACACCATCACCAATTGCTCTAATTGGTGTGCCCTGAGCTGCTGCATAATCAATCGCTCGATGGCCGGTAGAAACATTAAAAGCTTCAACATACCTTTTGCCCGTAGTAAAGCCTGAGCTGATATAGCGAAAATCAACAGGATTTTTCAAAAACATTTTCTGCAAAGATTCGCCAGCCAAATTATAGTAACCCTCGATATCATCGCCGTCAGTATCTTGACCTTCAGAGAAATAATAACCTTCTAAATCCTCCCCATCGTTATTAAACACAGCAGCTAAAATTTTTCCAGGCATGACGTACT
>CAIRBL010000096.1 GCA_903876815.1 uncultured bacterium | reverse complement strand
GCTAATAAATTTTTATCTAATTTTGGATCAAAAGTACCTTTGACAATATTTAATAAGTATTTATTGCTTTGTCCTTTTTCGGAAATCAACCAAAGTTGGCCATCATTTTCTACTAAAGCACCAACTTTTATTTGAATATCAAACATAAATTAAATCTTTATCCTCATCGCTTTTTGACCAACAGCTGTATCCTCTACTTCCACTCCCAAACTTTGCAAACGAACACGTAAAACGTCAGACAAAGACCAGTCTTTATTGCTTCTTGCCTGCTCACGTTGTGTTAACAAATCATTAACTTCTGCTGATAAGCTTAAAATTTGTGTTTTTAAATTTTTTAAATCCAAACCCAAAACTTCATCCATCTGATAAACAGTAGCCAGCTTATCTTGATCAGCTAAATCACTTGCCAAAACTTCTTGCAAAACTGCCACGGCTTGCGGAGTATTTAGGTCATCAGCTAAAACAGAATAAAATTTTTCTAAACTTGCAGAATCTACTTGACCACCATCATTAAAATTCGCAATAGTCTTTACTAGATTAACCAGAGCATTTTGTGCGGCCTCTAGCGCATCCTGAGAAAAATTCAAAGCTTTACGATAATGCGTCAACAAAACAAAATAGCGATAAGCAAGCGGCGAAATGTTTTTTTCTTTTAAATTTTCTATAGTGACAAAGGTACCGGCTGACTTTGACATCTTGCCACCTTCAAACTTCAAAAATTCATTGTGAAGCCAATAGTTTGCCTGCAATTTTCCGGTTACAGCTTCACTTTGCGCCATTTCATTAGGATGATGAATGGCTAAATGATCAATGCCACCAGTATGAATATCAAAAGTATCACCCAAATACATCCGACTCATCACTGAACACTCTAGGTGCCAACCAGGAAAGCCTGTGCCCCAAGGCGACTCCCACTCCATATCTCGCTTTTGATCGGCTGGTGAAAATTTCCACACCGCAAAATCAGTGATATTTTTTTTCTCACTGTTTAACTCTATTCTAGCGCCCGCTTGTAAATCTATATTTTGAATATTAGCAATTTTGCCGTAGTCAGCAATTTTAGAAGTATCAAAATATAAACCATCAGAAGTTTTGTATAAAAAACCTTTTTCTTCTAAGACCTTTACAAATTCAATTTGCTCGTTGATGGTTTCCGTTGCTCTAACAAAATGTGTTGGTTCTAAAATATTTAAATCTTTTAAAGAATTTTTAAAATCTTGAATAAAAAATTCGGCAATCTCCCAGGCATTTTTGCCTTCTCTTTTAGCCGCTTTTTCCAGTTTATCTTCACCAAAATCATCATCAGACACTAAGTGGCCAACGTCAGTCAAATTCATAATATGAGTAACTGTAAAATTTTGGGAAACTAAAAATCTTTTTAAAAGATCCCAGGTCAGATAAGCACGAAAATTACCAATATGAGGATAGCCATAAACAGTTGGCCCGCAAGTATACAAGCCAACTTGATTATTTTTTATTGGTTTAAACTCCTCTTTATTCTTTGTTAAACTGTTATTAAAGTAAATTTGCATAAATTTTCTTATTATCTGTATTTTAGCTAAAAAAAGTATAAAAAGCAAAGCCCCAAATCGCTATTAGCGATTTGGGGCAAAAAACCTACCCTACATAACTTTAAAACTATCCCATAAATTTTTTAAAATATAGGTAAACTCTCCTCTGGTCAAAAAATGCTGGGGGTCATACAATTCACTAGGTAACAATTCCATTTCCAAACCTTTGTCCAAATATGGCTTCCAATTTGGCGCATCATTATATTTATCATTCCAAAGTGTCAACTTATAAGAATCAACCAAAGCCTTAAGACCATTGGCCAAACTCACGTTTGAGCCTAATAAAAATTTAGCTCCTTGTGGATTGATTTGGGAACGCTGACTATTAGCAAAAGAATTTGCAATAAAAAGCTTAGCTTCATTGGCACTAATATTTTTTTCTGGTCTAAAAGTATCATTAGTATAACCAACTATTACACCATCGTCTGCTAATTCAGTAATTGATTGAGCAAAACGATGATATTTGATATCGGAAAACGCATAGTCCAAAGAACCCAGTTCATAAAGTCCTTCTCCTGGCACGCCTAAAGATTTATTTAAATTTTTGAAACTAGCTAAAATGTTTTTAAAATCCTGCAAATAACTATTATAACCATCTATCAAATCCTCATAAACCATAGTGTAAACATACTCACCATCGCGTAAATAAACTTCACTAATTTTTGAATCTTTATCTTGTTCTAAACCAAGCGCTGTATAAGTAATCGACCAACCAGATAAATCATCCAATAATAAAGAATCATTTTTATTAATTAATTCAAAACCATCTTTACCATTTTTATACTCAGTTAACAATCTATCCAAATATTGTGAGTTAGACAATTCTTTTTTATCATCATCAATTTCACTATAAGACAAGCTCATTTCTCCCCAAATATTTTTTGGATTAAATAAGCCTAAAATTACATCTTCTTGATAAGCATCTAAATTTGGCTGAATATACCATTGACCGATTTGATCTATGGAAAATCCTAAAGAATGATCAGTGTAATTATTGATAACGGCTGGCTGATCAACTGCTGAATCTATAAAAGTAAAAGTATTTAAAACCTGATCAAACTCTAATAGGTTAGCTGTCAAATCTTCTACTTCCGCTGAATACTGTATATTAATCAAATTATGTCCGTAAGGAATAAAATAATTATAATATTTTTCACCACCAACATTGTAAGTCAACAAAATAGCTTTTTGGCCAGCAAACATAACACTTTCTTGCTGATAATTACTGACATATTCCATATAAAGTCCAGATAATCGCATCATTTCTTCTATATACTCATCTGTAAATTTAAAAGGCAGAGACTTAACATGAATTTGAATAGTTTTATAATTTTTATTTGACTCAGAAGATACACTGATGCCGTCTCTAGTGATACTATCCCACTCCCAATTACCTTGAATACCTAGACTAAAATAAGGCTCATAAGCACCTTGATAATAATTTGAATCTTTAGCTTGATTAAAAATATTTTTCTGTGCAATTAAAGCTTGATAAGCAGATGTATTCAAAACAATTTCGTCATTCAAATGAAGCTCAATAAATTTAGCCGCTTCTTTGATATCTAAAATATAGCCAATATTTTCTATTGCCGAACGAATATAAGTGGGCACACCCACAAAATTACCTTTAGCATCAATTGCTGTGCCTCCTGAATTACCGTTAGCAAAATCTGTATCCGTTTTAAAATATTGCACACCATTTCTCTCTTCAAAACCAGACAACTGACCATTAGTTTTATTTAAAGTTTTACCACCAATGGCTGGGAAACCAAAAACATTTAAGCTATCGCCGACTTTAGTGACTCCACTATAGTTATAATTCAAAAAAGGTAATTCTGGTAAAGCATTGCCGTGATTATCTACACCGACCATCTGTAATAATGCTATATCTAAATTTTTATCATACGCTACTAATACGGCTGTATATTCACAAGCTGGTTCTTGTGTCTCAGCAAAACTGAGACAAACAGCAAAAATATCATATGGATCGTTTCTGTCATCAAGCACTACGTGACTATTTGTCAAAAGTAAACCACTTTTATTAATAATGGTTGCTGAAGCAGAATTAGCTTGAAATACATCGCCATTACGAGCTAATTTATACGACTCAACTTTAACTGTTGGTGAAATCTGCCCATAATCCACTACCAAAGCTGCTTGTGCATTTTTACCAAGTGGATAAAAAACACAAATTGCCAGGAAAAAAATCACTACTTGCACAAAATTTTTCTTAGTCATCTTTGTTTCTTTAAATAATTATTTTAAACTTACTCAAAATATTAGCTTATTTCTCAAATTTGTCAAACAAAAACCCTGACAAGTCAGGGTTTTTCAATATAGATTAAGCAATGTTTTTGGCCATTTCTACCAAACGATTGGCGTAGCCCCATTCATTGTCATACCAAGCAATGACTTTCACCATATTGCCGTCAACTACTTGTGTCAAAGATAAATCAACAATCGAAGAACGTGCATCACCGATAAAGTCTGAAGAAACTACTGGTTTATCGGTTACACCTAAAATATTTATTAATTCTTTACTCTTGCTGGCCTTAATCAAGGCATTATTTACTTGTTGGACGGTCACATTTTTCTTTAATAAAAAAGTAAAATCAGCTAAAGAAACTACTGGCGTAGGAACTCTGATGGCTAAACCATCAAACAAACCCTTAAGCTCAGGAATTACTTGTCCTAAAGCAGAAGCTGCTCCTGTAGAAGTAGGAATTATATTTTGCCCAGCTGTCCGGCCACGACGTAAATCTTTGTGTGGACCATCAACCAAAGTCTGATCAGCAGTATATGAATGAATAGTAGTCATCATGGCTTTTTGGATACCAAAAGTTTTGGCTAAAACCGAAGCAACTGGTGCGATACAATTGGTTGTACAAGAAGCATTGGAAACCAATGTTTGTTTCTGGTAATTTTTCTCATTGACGCCAATCAAAAATGTCGGTACATCGCCACCTTTGGCTGGGGCAGAAATAACGACTTTTTTTGCGCCCGCTTTTAAGTGCAAAGCTGCACCTTCACTATTTACAAATCTACCAGTGCATTCCAAAACCACATCAACACCAAGTTTTTTCCAAGGCAATTTATTTGGCTCTGGTACTGCAGTAATCAAATATTTTTTATTATTTACTACTAAATAGTTACCATTTGCTGTGACTTTGCCAGCAAATTGACGATAAACTGTATCATATTGCAAAAGATAAGCTAAAGTTTCTACTGGCGCCAAATCATTGATGGCGACGACTTCATATTTTTTGCTTTTAAGCATGATTTTAAAAGCTGCTCTGCCGATACGGCCAAAGCCATTGATTGCTACTTTGATTTTTGTCTGCATAATATAAATTTAAAAATTACATAAGTATTATAACAAAAAAAGCTGTTTTTGACCAAAAATATAAATTTGCTATTTTTCATAG
The DNA here is from genome assembly GCA_903876815.1 of uncultured bacterium. GTDB lineage: Bacteria > Patescibacteriota > Patescibacteriia > UBA1558 > GWA2-36-10 > CAIRBL01. The sequence continues at coordinate 12,100 of CAIRBL010000096.1, read as the reverse complement.
ATTAAATTAAGATAAATTTATGAAAAAATACATTACCTCTATTTTATTTTTTATCACAGGCGCTTTCTTTTTTGCCTGCAACTTTATATTTTACTATTGGTTACATGGAGATTTTGAAAGATACTTATGGATTATAAATCAGCCTTGGCCCTTAAGCGATTTAGCCGGTTCATCTATACAGTTATTAATCCATCTAACACTAACTCTGATTTCTTTAATATTTATACTTTTGAGTATTTATTTTGCAAAGAAAATAAAATAAAAAACCCAGCTCACAAAAACCCCAGCAGATGCTGGGGTTTTGCTACTCTTTATTAATTTCACAATTTTTTTCACAAACCCTGCCTTGCAAATACGGATACTCTACTCGCGCACCATCGATATCCAGCTCAACTGTTTGTCGCAAAGGATTTATACTGGTTACACGCCCCATGCCGGCACCAGTTTTTATCTGGTCCCCTACTTTCGGCAATTTATCTAAACCGTATTTATAAGCTTCTTCTTCATATCGCAAACAACACTTCAAGCGGCCACAAGCACCAGACAATCTTTCATTGCCACGATGCATCAAATTTTGATCTTTGATATATTCAGCGTTTACATTACCCAAAGCTTTCAGCCAATTTTTACAACACAAAGGCAAACCACAAGGACCATAATCTCCGTCAATTTTAGCTTGATCTCTGACACCGATTTGTTGTAGACGAATTTTTTTATGCAAAATCTTACCCAAGTCTTTGACTAAATCTCTAAAATCAATACGATTGTCAGCCGTAAAATAAAAAGTCAAACGTTGGCTGTCAAAACTTTCCGCTACATCAACTACTTTTATTTTTAATTCATACTGTTTAGCCAAATCATTCACTTGTTTCAAATACCCACTATACGCACTTGATTTTTTGACCATCTCCACTTCATCATCAGCCGTCGCTGGTCTTAACATACTTTTTAAATCTTTTGGTATATCAGCTTCCTCTAAGTCTACCATTGCCAAAATAGTACCCATATCAATACCGAGCTCCGTTTCTACTATGACTTTTTTGTTTGCTAAAAAATCATCTTCTTGATAGCTAGAACTTTGAGAAAACTCTGGCAAAAAGAAATACTCACGATCAGCGATATGAAATTGAATTTTTACTACTTTCATGTTTTATTAAGTAATTGCCATGATTATGACAGTAAATATAAAAAATATCAACCCCAGGCAAAGCCTGGGGTTATAATAAAAATATAAACAATAATGCTAGCAATTTTATAAACTATAGTAAGCGAATTTTTCTAAACTAGCATTATTTTCTGCCAACAATTTTTCAATAGATTTTTTATCATCTTTGATAAACATTTGCTTGATTAGACAAACTTCAGTATAAAATTTTTCTACCTTACCTTGCATAATTTTTTCAAGCATCGCCTCTGGCTTACCTTCAGCCTTAAGTTGCTCGGCATAGATTTCTTTTTCGTGATTTAATACTTCTGTCTCCACTTCTTCTGGTTTTAAATACTTTGGTGCTGAAGCTGCAATATGCATCGCAATATCATTAGCCAAAGTTTGATCACCACCTTTTAGAATAGCTACACCAACTACTTTTTTATTGGAATGCAAATAGCTACCAATATTTTCACCATCTAAAATAGCAAAACTACCTAAACGTAAATTTTCACCAATCTTCACAATCAAGGTATTAGTAATTTCATTGTTCGCCCAAGCCTCAAAGTCAGCTGCGCCTAATTCTAAAAGTTTAGCAGCAAAACTATTGACCGTAGCTACAAAATCTTCATTACGTGCCACAAAATCTGTTTCGCAATTCACACTCACAACGGCAATACTTTTATCATTTTTAGCTAGAGCAAAGACACCTTCGCTAGCTACTCTGTCAGCTTTTTTAGCAGCTATTTTTGAGCCAGCTTTACGCAAAATATCTATTGCTTGCTCTTCATTGCCACCAGCTTCTTCCAAAGCTTTTTTGACATCAACCATGCCAGCGCCAGTAATTTGTCTAATTTTTTTGATTAATTCTAAAGACATAATTTTAAATTTAAATTTTATTTTCTAATCTAGTCATCCCGAGCCTTAGTCGAGGGATTATTTTTTATTGAACGCGATTGGCTTTGATAGTTTCTGCTATCAAATTAGTAATCACTTCAATAGATTTGACTGCGTCATCATTAGCAGGAATAGCATATTGGACTAATTCTGGGTTGACATTGGTATCAGTAATAGCAATCACCGGTACTTTCATTTTATTAGCCTCAGCGACAGCTGTTTTTTCTTTTTTAATATCTACCACAAAAACAGCGCTTGGTAATTGTTTTAGTTTACGCATACCACCAACAGTGTCTTCTAATTTGGCAAGTTGTTTGGCAAAAGTCACTTGTTCTTTTTTGGTATAACGATCCCAAGTACCATCTTCCTTTTCTTTTTCTAATTTTTCCATTTTTTGTGTCAAACGGACAATATTGTAAAAATTAGTAAAAGTGCCACCTAACCAACGACCAATGACATAAGGCATACCAGAATCATCAGCAGAGGCTTTGATAATACTTTTGGCTTGTTTTTTAGAACCGATAAATAAAATATTACCGTTTTTTTCGGCAACTTTAGCCACAAAAGTCAAAGCTTTTTTCAGCTGAATAACTGTTTGCTCCAAATCAATGACATGGATGCCATTTCTTTTGGTGAAAATAAAAGGAGACATTTTTGGATGTCTTTTGTTGGTCTTATGACCAAAATGGACGCCTTTCTTTAAAAGTTCTTCCAAAGAAGGCAAGGTTAATTCTTTCATATTTGTTTACTCCGGCGGATGCCAGATCCTTTCTTTACCTCGTAAAATACGAGATTACCCACATTTTATCTAATTTAGTCGATCCAGGCGAAACCCAGACAAGGTGACCAAAAAGACTCTATAAAATGCTTGTTTTTTAAAATAATTAATTAGAGTAGCCATACTTTAACACAAAATTTCAAAAAAAGCAAGATCAAGCTACAAGGCCCTAGGTTTACACAAAACTAAGCATTTAAAGCCACTGGGTTGACTTATAAGAAAAATAATGCTATTCTAGTCAAGCATTAAATTTATACTTTATATGAAAAAAGACATTCACCCAAAATACCATGAAGACGCACAAATTGTCTGTGTTTGTGGCGCTATTCATAAAATCGGCTCAACTCAAAAGGAAATCCATGTAGAAATCTGTTCTGCTTGTCATCCTTTTTATACTGGTAAAGAAAAATTAGTTGACACTGCCGGTCGTGTTGATCGTTTCAAAAAACAACAAGAATTACAAAAGAAAACCAGCGCTGTTCGTAAAGGTAAGGCTGACAAAAAGAAAAGAGCTGCTGTCAGAAAAACTGAAAAAGAAAAAGCTAAGATCAAGGCTGAAATTGAATCAAACAAATAACATTTTTATATTAATTAAAAAACTCTTAAATTTTAAGAGTTTTTTGTTTACGTAAAATCTTGCTATACTTAAACTATATTTAAATTTACCTTAACTCGTCACTCCCGTGAAAACGGGAGTCTAGAAAGCTCTAGTTTCTAGATTGCCAATCAAGTTGGCAATGACCCAGTAATGGTGTAAATAAAAAAAGAATTTATATGTCCGAAACAATTAATCAACTAAAAGAAGAATTTGCTCAAGTAGAAGCTGATTTACAAAAACCAGAAGTGCTTTCTGATAGCAAAAAAATGTCTGTAGTAGGTAAAAGATACAATGAACTAAAAACTATCATGGCTAGCAACCAAAAACTGGAAAAACTACAATATGATTTAGCTGCTACCAAAAATTTACTAAGCGCCGAAACTGATCCAGAAATCATCAGCCTCAGTCAAGAGGAAATTAGCGACCTAGAAAGACAAATTGAGCTTAATAAAGAAGAATTGTCTGATCTTTTGAGTCCCCAAGACCCCAACGATCATAAAAATATTATCTTAGAAATTAGAGCTGGTACTGGTGGTGATGAATCAGGATTATTTGCCGCTGATCTTTTTCGTATGTACTCCCGTTTTGCTGAACTAATGAATTTCAAAATCAAAATTCTCTCTCAAAGTCGCACTGAACTTGGTGGCTTTAAAGAAATTATCGCTGAAGTCAATGGAGAAAATGTTTATAAAACTTTCAAATTTGAAAGTGGCGTTCATCGTGTCCAAAGAGTACCAGAAACTGAAAAAGCTGGGCGCGTCCACACTTCTGCTGTCACCGTCGCTGTTTTACCTGAAGCTGAAGAAATAGATTTGGTCATCGAGCCAAAAGATTTGCGCGTTGATACTTTCATGGCTTCCGGCAACGGCGGCCAATCAGTCAATACGACTTATTCAGCTGTTCGCGTCACTCACCTACCCACCAACACTGTAGTCAGCTGTCAGGATGAAAAAAGTCAGACCCAAAATCGCCTCAAAGCCATGCAAATTTTACGTTCTCGTATTTTAGCTAACTTAGAAGAACAAAAAAATGCTGCAGAAAGTGCTGCCCGCAAAAGCCAAATTGGCTCTGGAGATAGAAGTGAAAAAATCAGAACCTATAATTTTCCTCAAGACAGACTGACTGATCACCGTATCAAGCTGACTGTACATAATTTATATAATATTTTAGAAGGTCAGCTTTTGCCTATTATTAAAGAGCTACAAAAAGCTAGCCGACAAACTTCTTAAATGCAGATTTTGCAATATCTAAAAAATTTTTACCAGCTCAAACAACTTGGTCAAAGTGAAATTGATCATCTTTTGGCTTTGGCGCTACACAAAAACTTAAATTATTTATACAAATACCCAGAAAAAATCATACCCATTTCTTGCCAAAAAAAATTTGTCAAACTATATCAAAAAAGATTAAATAATTGGCCTTTAGCTTATTTACAAAAAAACAAAGAGTTTTATAATCTCAATTTTTTTGTCAATAAACACACCCTTGTTCCCCGACCAGATAGCGAAATATTAGTAACACAAGCTTTAAATTATTTGGCCAATAAAAAAAATCTAAATGTTTTGGACATAGGTACTGGCTCTGGCTGTTTGATAATCTCAGTTGCCAAAAATAATAAAAACCAAAATTATTTGGCTACCGATATTTCCAAAGATGCTTTAAAAGTAGCTAAAAAAAATGCTAGAACTCATAAAACAAAAATAAAATTTTTAAGCTCTAACTTATTTACTAAAATACCCAGACAAAAATTTGCTTTAATAATAGCCAATCTGCCCTATCTCACCAAAGAGCAAATGCTTGAACCAAGCATAAAACATGAACCAAAAAATTCTTTAGTTTCCGGCAAAGATGGCTTGCGACATTATGAAAAATTTTTACAACAAGTACAAAATTATTTAAACGACCATTTTTGTTTATTACTAGAAATGGATCCACAACAAAACAAAGATTTACAAACTTTAGCCAAAAAATATTTACCAAACAGTAAAATAGAAATTATCAAAGATTTAAATCAACAAAATCGTTTAATAAAAATCAGCCACTAGGGCTGTTTTTTATTCTTTTATTTGCTCTAAACTATCTACTATTTCTACCCAAGTTTGACCGGGTACCAAATCCATCTCTTGATTATCAGTCTTAAAAAATTGCGTACGATTATCAGTCTTTTTCCAGGTGCCTTTGTTTTTACCAAAGCGATTATAAATCACTACTTCTCCACCAGCTTGAGTATCAATACTACGTCTTTCAGCGTCAATCAAAGTACTGGGCGCCACCTGAATAATGATATTATCAGCTTTCAACTGTTCGCCGTTATCAGCAATTTGTTTTTCTTGATTACGCCAACGTTGATAAACTTTGAGGCTTGGACTAAATTTCCAATCCACTTGATAATTATCGCTTGAAAAATCAACTGTAAAATTTGACACATCAGTGCCAATATCTTCTTTGATATCGACAAAATGCCAAACCAAAAAATCAGCTGTTGTAGTGGCGATTTGCTTCCATTCTTTTAAGCGGGCAATTTTATTGGCTGCTGTAAAAACATTGTGTGGCGCATCTAAATTTTCATCACGCCAAAAATAAATCTCTCCCACACCAATTTGGTCTACATTCAAAAAATCATAATCTTTAATAACACTCAAAGCTTGAGGGCTGCCGCCAACATGCAGGTAAACTCCGCCATACTCTTGGGCCCAATCCATAAAATAATTACGAGCTGATCTGACTGGGCCAATCTTTTCTGTTTGTGTATTACTATCAAAAATAGCCAAAAGTCTCGTGATATTGCTTTCTGTTATAGCTTCATAAACAATGTGCGCTTTATCTAAACCAGCACTATAAGGAATATCATAGCCATTATCAATCATGATACTGACGGGAAAAAAATCAAAATTCTCTGATGCCATCGCTTGACCACTCAAAGGATGTCGCCAGATAGTTTTTTGGTCCTCTTGACTAGACTCTAATCCTCTTTCATCTGCCCCTCTATCAGCTTGATAAAAATTCCTTACACCTAAAACAATTAAAATAACTGCCACAAAAATGGCAGCTATTATAAATAAATTTTTTTTAAATAAATCGAGCATGGGCAATAAAGAAAAATTATTTCTTATTTGCTTTTGCTTCTGGCTTAGCTGCCGGAGCAGCCTCAGCTGCAGTAGCTGCAACCGCTGCTTCACCTCTAGCTTTTTTAGGCATTTTAACTGATATCACTGGATCAGTAGCATTATTTAAAATACTTACTTTATCTGAAACTGGAATATCTTTGATTAAAATAGTTTGTCCAAGAGTATTTAAAGTGGCCAAATCTATTTCTAATTTAGCTGGTAAATCAACTGGTAAACATTTGACAGTCACTTGCTGATTTTTAATTTCTAGCTTAGCGCCCTGTTCTTTCACAACTTTAGAAACGCCAACAAAAACCAAAGGCACAATAGTGGTCAACTGTCTTTCTGGATTGGCTAACATAAAATCAACATGAATAACTTTATCAGTCATTGGATCTTGGTCAAAAGATTTCACAATCACTTGTTTGTCTTGACCGTCAAATTTAATATTTACCAAATGACTAGTGCCAGCTTCCTTTAAAACTTTTAATAAAGCATTATACTCAACGGAAATGGCTTGTGTGTCATTGGCAAAACCATAAATAACAGCAGGCACACGACCGTTCCCTCTTAATTCGGTCAATACACTGCCTTTGCCCATCAAACGAGTTTGAGCTTCTAATACAAAAGACATAAGATTTTTAGAATTTAATAACTTCTTAGATAAACTTAAAGTGGCTATATTTAAGCATAAACAAAAAATAAAGTCAACTATTTCTCATCTTAACACTCTCGGCAATACCTAGGGCAATCATAATAGCCCAAATAGAACTACCACCAGCTGAAAGTAAAGGCAAAGGAATACCAGTCACAGGAGAAATACCCATATTCATACCAATATTAATAAATAATTGCACCAAAAGCATAGCTACCATCCCTAAAATCAAATAAGAGGCAAAATTATCTTGACTCTTACGCATAATCAATAATAAACGATAAAAAATAAAAGCAAACAAAGCCAAAACCAAAGTCACCCCCAAAAACCCCAGATTTTCAGCAATAACCGCAAAAATAAAGTCTGTGCCAGGCTCTGGCAAAAAGTGCAAATTACTTTGCGAACCCAAAGCCAAACCGCGCCCCATAAACTGACCAGACCCGACCGCTATCATGGACTGAATAACATTGTAACCATCGCCCATCGGATCAAGGCTAGGATTAATAAAAGTCAAAACTCTAGCTTTCTGATAGGGCCTTAAAAGCCAAAACCAAGCAACCGTCACTACAGCTAAAAATGATCCGCTTAACCACCAAAAATGTTTTTTTTGAATTCCTGTGAACAATAACATGATTACCCAAGTGCCCAACAAAACCAAAGCTGAACCTAAATCTGGCTGCAACATCACTAGGGCCACAAAAACAAAAGTCGCCAAACCAGAAAAAAATATGTGTCTAAATAATTTAAATTCTTGGGCGTTATGAGAAAAATAACGTGCCAAAAAAATAATCAAAGCAATTTTAGCAAACTCCACTGGCTGAAGACCAAGTCCACCAATTCTCAACCAACCAGTCGTGCCTTTGACAGAGGTACCAAAAACCAAAACTACTAATAAAATTAAAATAAAAGCATAAAAAATCAGCTTGGCATAAGTAGACCAAAGACTATAATTTAATTTAGCAAATAAAAAAAATAAGGCTAAGCCAGACAAAGCAAAGAAAATTTGTTTTTTAAAAGCTAAGAAATCACTATTCTCTATATTTAAATTTAAGCTATAGAGAATACTACAGCTTAAAATCAATAAAATAATTAAAGCCAAAAATAAAAACCAATCTAATTTTCGCCAATTCACTAAAATATTTCTCATAAAGAAAAACGATCATCCTCTACCGGCGCGCTAGTGTCTATTTTTAAATTTGTAGTATCAAGCCAATTCACATCCGGCTTAACTTCTACTTTAGTGACATTAGACAAATCATTGAGCCAGACTGCTTCTAAATCTTTTTTGCCCAAAGCCTCCCAATTTTCTACTTGTATTTGACTGACAGCCACCAAACGATCAAAATTGTACAAAGCTACCTGCCAGTTGGTCTGCCAAAGATTATACAAAGATAAATTTTGCGCTTGCCAAGTAGCTCGTGCTGGCACATCTACTCTGTCTTTATCTACTGTAATCACACTAGGGCCCTGATATTTTATATTATCTACTTGCCAATCCAAAACTATTGTATCTTCTTCAAAACGACGCCAAGCAATATCCACTATCTGCACATCAACTGTTTTAATTACACCTTGAAAAGAAAAACCTAATTTTAATAAATATTTTTCTTGCCCTGGATTTAAAAAAGTTGTTTGTTCTTCTTGCGCTTCACCATTCACAACAAAACGATAAGACAATTGACTCAGCGCCCAATCAGCATTGGGATTTTTGACAACAGCCACTAAATTATAAAGCCTACCAGCAACCGGCAAAACTTGAGCTGAACTAATAACAACTGTCTGAGGCTTTCTTTGTTGATGGTATGTTTGCCAATCAAAATGCTGTTGAATATTTTGCGCCCATTGATTTAAACCCGCACCATTAATTAAAGTAGTAAATTTGGTTAATAAAAAAACATAAAGTAAAACCACCAACAAAATACCAAAAAACCAACTCATTTTAATAATCAAAGCTTTATGAGTCAGCCACCAATAGCCCCTGTCTAAATCTTTATCGCTAAGTAAATTATCTTCCATCATAAATATATTATAACCTAAAGCTAATAATTCTGCTAGCCTAGCTAAAGACAGCTATTGACTAAAAAGAAAAAATGGGTTATTAATATCTTTGACTGATCTTTTTCATATATACTAAAAATCCAAATTAAAAGGAGGACTGTGTATGCAGTACCAAAAACCAACCTGAATCCAGGAAGTACAACGTCTAGAGCAAAGTAACAAACAGCTCATGAAGGAGCTCAGAGAGTGCACTGATCACCATGATCGCCGTGTATTAATCAATTGCCTTCAAAACAATAACCATTTGCTCGCTGCGTATTATCGCGGTAAATCATAGACATCGCACTTGCCTCTCGGCGCCAATATAAGTACCAATCTTTGAGGCGTCTTTTCTTTTCCAAAAAAAATCTTTGTGTTATAATACAGATAATAAAAAATAAAAATATGTTTGAAACTTCAAAAGACATTTTAAATTTACTTTTAGGCGTATCTGTATTTTTAGTAGCCATTTGGCTTTCTTGGATCTTTTATCAAATGGGTAAGACATTGCAACACATAAATCAAATGATGAGTGGTTTCAATCGGGCTGCCGAAGCAATCACAAACCTAGCAAATAAAGTCAAAGAAAAAACTAGCTCCGCTGGCGCTTACTTGGCAATCTTACTCAAAAGCGGACAACAAATCATTGAAATGATCAAAGAAAAAAAAGCAACAAAAACAAAACGCAAAAACACCGAGTCTAATTAAAACAAAAATAAAAACCCCTATCTAAAATATTCCTACACTGGCGGGTTTTTTAATTTAGCAAAAAAATGTTTGTTCACCTGCATACTCACTCACACTATAGTTTGCTTGATGGTTTAGCTACAGTTGACCACTTGGTTAATGCTGCCAAAAATAAAAATATGACTGCTTTGGCGCTGACCGATCATGGTGTCATGTCAGGTATTATAGAATTTTATCAAAAAGCTAAAAAAGCAGGCATCAAACCAATTATTGGCGTGGAAGCCTATATTGCCCCCAATGCTTTATCAGACAGAAACTCTAAAGAAAAACCATATCATTTAATATTACTGGCTGAAAATAATGAAGGCTACAAAAATTTACTCAAACTTACCTCTATCGCCCACTTAGAAGGATTTTATTATAAACCACGCATTGATTGGGAGACCCTCAAAAAATATAGCAGCGGCATTATTGCTTCTACTGCCTGTCTCAATGGGCCAATTGCTCGTCATCTTAAAGCTGGACAAAAACAACAAGCAGAAAAAAATTTGCAAATACTTTTGGATATTTTTGGGCCAGATAACTTATTTTTAGAAATGCAACACTTAAATTCACCAGAACAAGCCCTGGTGAATATTGGTTTAAAAAAATTAGCTGCCCAATATAATTTAAAATTGATTGCTACCAACGATATTCATTATATCAATTCTGAAGATGATCAAGCACAAGATATTTTATTGTGCATCCAAACCAAACACAAACAAGTTGATCGTGATCGCATGAGTTATTTGGGAGAAAATTTTGCCATGCTCACCGAAGATGAAATGTTGGCTCTGTTTCCTGAAGACAAAGAGGCTTTAGCTAATACTCAAATGATAGCTGACCGTTGCAATGTAGAAATTGAACTGGGCGTTATTCAATTGCCTTATTACGAGTTACCAGACAACATCACCGCCGACCAACAGCTCAGAAATTTATGCTTAAGCGGTCTAGAAAAACGTTTTGATTTTAGCTACGCCTCTGCCCCTGAAAATGTCAAAACTAGACTAGACTATGAACTAGAAATTATCGGTAAAACTGGTTATGCAGCATATTTTTTGATTGTACAAGATTTTGTCAATTGGTCAAAAGAAAACAAAATTATCGTTGGTCCAGGACGTGGCTCAGCCGCTGGATCATTGGTCGCTTATTTGACTGGCATCACTAATATTGATCCCTTAAAATATGAACTTTTATTTGAAAGATTTTTGAACCCCGAAAGAGTCTCCATGCCAGATATTGACCTTGATTTTGCTGATACTCGTCGTGAAGAAGTTATTCGTTATGTCGAAAGTAAATACGGCCATGACCACGTTTCTCAAATAATTACTTTTGGAACTATGGCCGCTCGCGCTGCTGTACGAGACGTTGGCCGAGTTTTAGGTTATAGCTATAGCTATTGTGACCAAGTGGCCAAAATGATTCCGATGTTTACTTCTTTAGCTGAAGCCTTAAAAACTGTTGATGAGCTCAAAAAATTACACCAAGAAGACTTAGAGGCTCAAAGATTATTGGAGATGGCCTCAAAAGTAGAAGGCTTAGCTCGTCATAGCTCAGTGCATGCTTGCGGTGTTTTAATAACTAAGCACGAGCTTACTTCTCACGTGCCTTTGCAATACGCTGCTGGCGATGATCAGACCATCATCTCTCAATATTCTTTACACCCAGTAGAAGATTTAGGTTTATTAAAAATGGACTTTTTGGGCTTAAAAAATCTCACTGTTCTTGAACAAGCTCTCAAAATTATTGCTAAAACCAAAAACCTAAAGATAGACCTTGATGCTTTTCCGCTGGATGACCAAAAAACTTTTAAACTACTGCAAGCTGGTGATACTACTGGTGTGTTTCAGCTCGAATCTGGTGGCATGAAACGTTACCTAAAAAGCCTCAAGCCTACTGAATTAGAAGATATTATCGCTATGGTAGCCCTATATCGTCCAGGCCCAATGGAATTTATTCCTGATTTTATCGCTGGTAAAAATGGTGATAAAACTGTTGCATATTTACATCCAAAGCTAGAGCCTATTTTAAAAAATACCTACGGCATTGCTATTTACCAAGAGCAAATCATGAACATCGCTAGAGACTTGGCTGGTTTTACTTATGGTCAGGCTGATGTTTTGAGAAAAGCGGTTGGTAAAAAAATCAAAGAACT
>CAIRBL010000095.1 GCA_903876815.1 uncultured bacterium | reverse complement strand
TCATCTAAAAATTTTAATAAAACTTTTTCATCTACCCGCTTACCAACTTCTCTAAGCATCCAGCCAACAGCTTTGTGAATTAAATCATGATCATCGTGTAATAAAATTTTAGCAATCTTGATAGTTTCTTCTGCACGTTGGTGATAAATAAAATCAAAAGTAGCGATGATAGCAATTCTTTTTTGCCAGAGATTTTGACTTTTGGCTAATTTATATAAAATATCTTTTGGCTTGTCAGCTAAATAAGCACCAACTATGTGGTGAGCTGAAGTATCTACTAAATCCCAATTATTTATATATTGATAATTTTTTAAATACGCCTGATAAATCTTTTGCTTCATTTTTTCATCGCCTTTTTTAAATTGGAGAATCAAAATAAACAAAGCACACAATCTCTCTTCATGAATTGGCGAACTTAATAAATTTAAAACCGCAATCAAATCCATGTCAGAAAAAATTTTGGCAATTTTTCTCACTTCTGGTACAGTCACACCAATAAATTTATCTCCTGCCCCATATTGGCCTGGAGCAGTTTTGAAAAATCTTTGAAAAATTTTTGCTTTTTCAGGCCTAGCATATTTTTTTAATTCTTTTTGAACACTTAACATAAATTTATTTATACAAAAAGTATAGCATAATTTTTTTAAACTAAAAATCGCCTGTTCAGCGATTTTAAAAAATTTACACTTAATAAAAAATTATAATTTACCTAAATCCAAATATTCATTTACTTCTATTTCTTTCACAAAATCCGGCATATGACTAATCAAAATAATAGCCCCAGTATAATGGTTCAAAGCTTTGGCAATCACTGGAATATGACGAAAATTTATATGATTAGTTGGCTCATCTAAAATTAAAAGACCTGGCTTTAATAATACTAAACGAGCAAAAGCTAGTAGGCCTTTTTGCCCTTCAGACAAAGCGCCAACTTTACGATTCATCAAATCTCCATGCAACAAAAAGCCAGCGGCCATAGAGCGCATATCTTGTACTGTATAACCCTCTAAACGCACGCTCTCTAAAGACTCCATCACTGTTTGTTCAAAATCTAGATTGGAAAAATTTTGACTATAATAGCCAACTACCACGTCTGGGTTGATCTTGGCGTTTTCACTTTTATTCTCTACCAATGATCTTAACAAAGTACTTTTGCCAATGCCATTTGGCCCAGAAACCAACATTCTGTCTTTGTGACGTAAAATTTTATCTACCACTTTGATAACTGGCTCATGATTTTCAATAATTTTAACTGCCTTAATATTTACCACTTCACCGATAATTTCTTGTCTGGGAATTTCAAAATCACGTATCACTTTATCTTCTTTACGAACGTCAACCTTGTTTTCTTCTAGCTCCTGAGTTTCTTCTTTGAGTTTTTTGGCTAGCTGCCTCATCTTTCCACCTTTGTTGGAAAAAAAATTGACTTTATCTTTGCGATCTTGAATAGCTTTTTCTAGCTGGGCATTTTTTTTGATTTCTCTGTCTATTCTCTGCGCTATTTCTTCTACTACCGAATAATAGTCACCGACATAATTTTCTATTTTTTTTGTATGTGAATCTAAATAGATAACACCTTCAGTAAAACAATTTAAAAAATCTGCGTCATGAGAAATTACAATCACTGTTTTATCATACATGATCAAAAACTGAATCAAATGATCGATGCCGTCTTGGTCTAAATTATTTGTTGGCTCATCAAGTAATAAAATATCTGGATTTTGAATCAAGGCAAAAGCTAAAAGTAGCCTTGCTTGTTGTCCACCAGACAAATCACCAACTTTCCTCTCCATGTCTATATTCAAATTTACAGCATCTAAAACTTTGGCTATTTGACTTTTTAAACCAGGAATCACAGTGTTAAAAGCTTTGGCAAAATATTCAGTTAAAGTCAAATCATAATCAGCTCTACTAATCATCTGTTGTGCAGTGGCAATAGTAGCGCTATTTTGATAAAAAATATTTCCCTTCTTTGGCTGAAGCTCTCCTTTGATCAAATTAAACAAGGTGCTTTTTCCCGCGCCATTTTGACCCATCAAGGTAATTTTTGATCCTTTACGCACACTAAAACTCACCTCATCTAAAACAGGCTGTCTTTCTATATATTCAAATGTCACATCACTAAATCTCAATACTACTTCTTCTGCCATATTGTTATAAAATTACACCTCAAATAAAAAAAGATGAAACAATTGAGTCCATCTACTTTTGAGTGGCTCCGGGGGAGGGACTCGAACCCACGACCAATTGGTTAACAGCCAACTGCTCTACCGCTGAGCTACCCCGGACCGTATCCTAAAATGTATTAAATTGGTAGCGGGGACCGGACTCGAACCGGTGGCCTCCAGGTTATGGGCCTGGCGAGCTGCCAACTGCTCTACCCCGCGATGTAAAAAATATATTTGGTCGGGGTGACCCGACTTGAACGGGCGACCTCACGCACCCCATGCGTACGCGCTAGCCAACTGCGCTACACCCCGAACTTACTAAGCAATAAGTTGGTAAACACAGTATAGACAATATATGCCTATTTGACAAGCTTATTTTATGGTGGACCATAAGGGACTTGAACCCTTGACCTCTTCCATGCCATGGAAGCGCTCTAGCCAACTGAGCTAATGGCCCAAAAAAATAATCTGGTAGCAGGGGTGGGGATCGAACCCACGACCTCAGGCTTATGAGTCCTACGCTCTAACCAACTGAGCTACCCTGCCCTCTTCTGGTACCGAAGGTGGGACTCGAACCCACATGACTTGCGCCACACGATTTTGAGTCGTGCGTGTCTACCAATTTCACCACTTCGGCTTAAAATAAATGATGTTTATGAGGCCTGAGCAAAGTCGAAGGGCACCACTTCAGCATCAATTTAAACACTACGAACAACGATGATTTTACAACAAAATATCCAATGAGTCAATCCCGCTCCTCGCAAGGGGCGGGATCAACCCCTAAATACTTAATAAACCCTTAAATTACCTTGATCAAAAGTAAGCCAATAAAATTCATGTTTTAACAAAGCTTCTTTTATACTGTTCTCCGGCATTAATCTCACTAAATTAGCAGTATAATTTTGATAATTATAATTCCACAGTTCAAAGTAAACATCTTCTACCACAATAGAAGTTTTACCTGTCACAACAAATTGACCATTCACGCTTTCTGCAAACCAACCCAGATCATCTGCCCGCCACTTTAATAAATGTTGATTTTTATTTTCTGGATTCACAAAAACATAGACCGGCAAAGGCGTGATTGATCCATGATAATTGTCGTAGCTTAGTTCCAAAGCTTGTTGCAAATTATTACGAAACACTTCAGCACCACGCAAATTATCTGGCAAGCCAAAAGAAATCAACCGAACATCATCGGCTAAATGCAAATCTTTGTAACTGGAAATTATTTGTTTAGCTAAAGTGCCTGCTTGTGACCAAATAAAATTTTTATAAATTATACTTGGTAAAATAAGACACGACAAAAAAATAAAAAAAACAAAAAATTTTTTACTGACTGATTTAAAATATTCTTGTAACAAACCAACAAATAAAATCAATAAAAAAGCTGAAGCTAAATACAAATATCTTTCACCGCCAAAATTTATACGATTTAAGCCCAAAGGAATTAACGGTAATAAAACCAAAAAAGCACTTGCCAAAATAATAAATTGCCACCATTTTTTATAAAGATAAACTAAATAAAAATAAAAAGCTAAAACAAAAAAACCAAAAATCAAAATATACACCAAACCATGATAATAAACTTTATAAAAAAATTCTCTCAAAAAAGACCAAGTAAAAAAATCATTTAAGTACGCAAAAAAATTACCGATCCAAGAGCCAAAATGCAGACTCAAATTACTTTGACCATAATAACCAACAAATAATTTTGTAGAAACAAACCTTAAGCCTAACCATAAAAATAAAAAAACAAAATATAGCCCAAGCTGCCAAAGCTTTTTGTTTTTTTGCTTAAGAAAATAAAAATAAATCTCCCACAGCAACAACACAAATGGCAAACTAATAGCCAATTCTTTGGTAAATAAGGCTAAAATAAAAAATAATAAAGAAAACAAAATAAACTTCAAGCCAGGTTTAGTGCGCGCTTGTAAATAAAAATAAAATGCAGACAAATAAAATACAGAGACCCAAAGATGTGGCCAAGCAGCTACCCAACTAATAGCTTCGACTTGGGTGGGCCAAATTAAAAATAATACACCAACAATGAAAGACCAAAATTTAACTTTGGTAAAATTAAACTGCTGAAAAAGAATGTTGGCCAATAAATAAAGCAAAAAAGCATTTAAGCTATGCAATAATAAACTGAGAAGATGGTAAAATACCCCCTGCAAACCAAAGAGAGCATAAAATAATTTAAAAAGTAACAATAAAATAGGGTTGTAAGACCCTCCAATATTCGCACCTTCATAATTACTCAAAAATATCCTTAAGTCCAAAGATGTGTTTTTAGCCAAATATAGCCAATGCCAGTCATCAGACAAAAAACCAATTTGTAGTGTACTAAAAAATACCAGCAAACATAAAAATAAATACAAGCAAAATACCTGATAGTTTTTCAATTTGGAAATTTCAAATCGCATATGTTATGATAATATCATGATTAAAACTAAATCTATTTTTGAAGATAGCAGTCCACAAGATGGCAAGAGAATTTTGGTAACTTATGCTTGGCCAAAAAATTATGATCGACAAAATATTGACTCCTGGATACAAGAACTTGGACACCCTTGGGAAAAAGTAGAGAATTGGCCAAAAGCGCGCATAACTTGGGACGAATTTCAAAATTATTATTTGGAGCTGCTCAAAAAACCACGTTTGCAGATGTTGCTTAAAGAGCTAAAACAGCAAAGTCTAAAAGAAGATATCACCCTACTTGGTGTTAGTCGTTTAGAAAATAAATGCCACCGCTCTATCTTAAAAGAATATTTAGAAAATCTAAAATAACCAGGTAAAAATTAACATCAAAATAATAAAAAAGAACTGAAATAATAAACCATATTTAATAGGGTACACAATATCTAATAAATCATGGGCTTTGTGATGAAAAATTAAAAACCAATAAATAAATTTTAGTTTCAACAACTCTACTGCTCCCCAAATAAAATCCGGCGCCCAGGCAGCCAAAGCCGTCAACACAAAAACCCACATTTTCTCTGGCTGACTAATATACAAAAAACTAGCCAAAAAAATACTAGCTAATAATAAATCTAAAATAGCCACTTTGGCTAAGAGTAACAATTTTTGTTGTTTACTTTTTTTTGGATCAGAAAAAAAATCGCCTTCACCATGTGGAATGGCGTCCAAAACAAAATGCGAAAAAAACCCAAGCACAATAGCTAAAATAGGATTGTGAACTTTACTCGCGATTAAAATAGCAGCTGAAGTATGAGTAGTTAAAAACATAAAATTTTTTGCTCCAAGTTTATCCTGGGGTGATTATAGCAAAAAACCGTAGAAAAACAAAACCCCGCTCAGACATTTACTGGGCGGGGTTATTTGATATTAGTAATCTTGTAATTTTCTCATCTCATCGTGCTTTTGGATTTTTTCCAAAGCTTTAGCTTCAATCTGACGAATACGTTCACGAGTTACACCAAATTCTTGCCCCACCTCTTCTAATGTATGAGCAACGCCATCAGCTAGACCAAAACGCATTTCCAAAATCTTTTGTTCACGAGGAGTAAGATCAGAAATAATAGCCTTGACATGGTCGGATAATAATTTTAAAGCCGCTACTCTATCTGGAGTGATAGTTTTTTCATCTTCAATGAAATCTCCCAAAGTGCTATCCTCATCGTCATCACCAACAGAGGCCTCCAAAGAAACTGTTTCTTGAGAAATTTTGATTATTTGTCTCACCTTATCTATATCTTCACCCATTTCAGCCGCAATTTCTTCAGGCAGTGGGTCACGGCCCAAATCTTGCACCAAACGTCTTTCGATTTGATTAAAACGATTAATTGTTTCCACCATATGCACTGGAATACGAATAGTACGAGACTGGTCAGCTAAGGCTCGAGTGATAGCCTGTCGAATCCACCAAGTAGCATAAGTAGAAAATTTATAGCCTTTACGGTAATCAAATTTTTCCACTGCTCTAAATAAGCCAATGTTACCTTCTTGAATAAGATCCAATAAAGATAAAGATCGGCCGGTAAATTTTTTGGCAATAGATACTACCAAACGTAAATTAGCTTCCACTAATCTTTTTTTGGCTTCCAAGTCGCCCTTTTCTTTGCGCTTGGCATACATAATTTCTTCTTCGTTATTCAACAATGGAACTTTGCCAATCTCACGCAAATACATCTGAATACTATCAGCAGCAATATCTGTCAAATCACCACGGCGCTCATCATTTTGCACGCCAGATTTTGACAATAATTCTGAAGTGGTTAATTTTTGATCTAAAATACCTCCCTCAGTATTAACCAATTGAATAGCCGCTTCATCTAATAAATCCAAAAAATCTTCAAATTTAGAAACATAATCTTCTAAATCTGAAAAAGTTCTAATCAGTTCATTTTCTGTAATAAAACCTCTGGATCTACCTTTTTGTAATAAATTATCAACTAAACCCTCATCAAGCTCACCTTTTGGCGCCTTGATCATTGCTTTGTGACGTAAACGATCGCCACTTTTTTTAGTAATAACTTTTTTACTTGCACTATTGACTTTGCTGACAGATTTTTTGGCAGCTAATTTTTTTACCACCACTTTTTTGGTGATTTTTTGTTTAGGCTTAAGAGCCTTACTTGGACGCCTTCCAGTGGAAGCCGTTTTATTAGTTTTGACTACCTTAGCTTTAGCAGCCTTGGTTTTAGTTGTAATGCCTTTTTTGATAGGCTTATTCTTGGCCATTATTGTAATTTATAAATTTCTTTATTTAATAAATTAATTTCATGAGTCAATTGATCTTGCTGCAGTTCATCTCTGTTTACCTCTGCTTGTTTCAAATGAGCGATTAACTGTTGTAATTTGGCAGACAAGTATTCTTTTTTGAAAAAATTTAGAATATCTTGAAAGTGTTGGTCTAGCTCGATATTAGTCATGCTATCATAATCTTTTTCAGCCTGCATGCTCAAACTAATCCATAAATTTTTTTGTACATCCTCTAAGTCCGCTTGATCTAAAAAAGAGTTTAAAGACCGGTGCTTAGTATAATAAATTATGAGTTGTTTGTAAAGGTCTTGCAAAGACTCTTCAAACATCTCTGGCTCAAAATCATTGAGGACTTTTTGTAAATAAATATCCTTAAAAAGAGCTAAACTTAATAACTGACGACTCAAAACTAAAGCTCGGTTATTTTCTTTGGTGTTTATTTTGACAACAGCACCAGCATCTTGATTGATAACAAGATTTTTACTTGGCAAATTTTGAAAATCGGTCTGCAAAAGATTATTAGGTAAATTTAATTTATCAGCTAACAATTGCAAATAATGTGTTTGCTCAACATGACTTTTTAAAAACTTAATCAAGGGTAAAAGTTTATTGACGGCAATTTTTTTATGGTCTGCTCTATTCAAATCTACACCTGATAAAATTCTTTGAAAATAATAGTCCATCACTGGCATAGATTTAGCAATAGCATTAGTCCAAGCTTTTGGATTATCCCTGACCAAATCTGCCGGGTCTTTAGCATCTTTTAAAATCAAAACTTTTTGGTTTAGTTCATTTTGCCAGCCTAAAACAATGCTCCGCAAAGCCGCATTAGAGCCAGCATTGTCACCATCAAAAGCTAAAATCACATTTTCTGTATAGCGCTTAATCAAACGAATGTGCTCCTCCGTCAAAGCAGTGCCAGAAACAGCTACCACATTTTGCGTGCCAGCTTGATGGGTACTGATCACGTCCATATTTCCCTCAACCACAATCAAATATTTTTTACGACGAATTTCTTCTTTGGCCTTATGCCAACCATATAATGTTTTACTTTTATCATAAACTATAGTTTGTGGACTATTTACATATTTACCACCCATCTCTGCCTCATCATAAACGATGCCAGACAAAGTGCGAGAAGTAAAAGCTATTACTTGCCCCATGTTGTCCCAAATAGGAAACATCAAACGTTTACGAAAACGATCAACAAAACCGACGCCTGATTTTTTCTTCAAAGAAAGGCCTGCTTGAAAAATATCATTTTCTTTAAAACCTTTATTTTGCAAAAATAAAAATAATTCATCCCAAGCTTCACCTGATAAGCCTAATTGCCAATCTTTGATAGTTTCTAAAGTCAAAGCTCTATTTTTTAAGTAAGTCAAAACTTTGGCTGACGCCTGCGAATTGTCATGTAGTTTTTGTTGATAAAATTCAGCGGCCGCTTGATTGATAGCTAAAATTGGGCTATTATCTTTTTTTTCTACTTGTGCATATTTGTCTGGCAAAACTACATTGGCACGTAAGGCTAATAATTTAATAGTTTCACCAAAACTCAAACCTTCATATTCTTGAACAAAAGATAAAACATCTCCGCCCTTAGAGCAACCAAAACAATGCCAAATCTGTTTAGACTTAGACACCATAAAACTCGGTGTTTTTTCATTATGAAAAGGGCACCGGGCACGATAATTGTCTCCAGCAGGATTTAGGGCAATATAGCCACCAATCACCTCGACAATATCCAGTCTAGCTTTTATTTCTTCACTGGGATTCATCAAAGCTATCTTAATTTAATTGTTATATTAAGTCAATTTACCTTTTTAGCTCGTACATTAAAATGCCAGCTGCCACAGCAGCGTTCAAAGACTCAGCCTGACCTACTTTAAAAATCTTTATTTTCTCATCGGCCAAATTTTTTAAATCCTGACTAACACCCTTACTTTCATTGCCAATCACCAAAGCAATTTTGGCTTTAGTAGAAATATGATTTTTCTTGGCACCTAAGTCAGAAACAGCTACACAATATTTTTTAGCTTTTAACTCCTCTACAAAATCAAGTAATTTGATATCTGTATGAATATTTAAATGAAAAATTGAACCCATAGAGCCAGCAATCACTTTGGGGTTATAAAGCTCGACGCAGTTAGCTCCCAAAAAAATATCCTTAAAGCCAAACCAATCAGCTGAGCGCAAAATGGTGCCTAAATTTCCCGGATCCTGGATAGTATCTAATAGCAAAATATTTGCTGCTAAAAAATTAAACTTCTTATCAGCTGACATATTAAAAACTGCCAAAATGCCTGGCGGCGTAACCAAGTCTGAAACTTGTTTAAAATCTTTATCTGACAAACGAAATAAATTTGGAAAAATTAATTCATCGCGATGTTCAGAAAAAAAAGCATCTGTTACATAAACAGCATCCAAGTCTTTATTTTGAGCTTGCTCAAAAATAACTTTTGGATTTTCAATAATAAATTTGTGATGTAAATCACGATATTTTTTTCTTTTCAATTTTAACAAAAAATCTATTTTACCTTTTTGCATATAATAAAAAATTATTTTTATTTCCCTCTAGCACAACAAAATAACTGCAAAGGAATCAACAAAAAATTACTTAAAACTGCATACAAAGCAGCTGGCAAAGCCACAGCTGGTCCAAATAACGACAAGGCCACAACATTAGCTAAGACAAAATTTTTATAACTAGTGGCTACACCATAAGTTATTTTCTCTGCTCTATCTTTACCCAACAGAAAACCCAAAACAAAATCTACTATAATAATAAATAAAACCACCAAAGCAACTGAGAATGTATAGCTGAGATTATTTAAAATTAATTCTCTGACTGGAGCAATCACACCCATGATAATCAAAAATAATAAAATACTAGTCAAATAAGCTCCGTGTTTTTTCATGGGTTCATACAAAGAACTACGTCTCACCAACATAGACAAAACAATCGGCACAATCACTAATTTGATAATTGTCCAAGAAATACTAACTGGATCAATAGCAATACTAGTTTTGGCAAAAGCAATCACTAAAAATGGCACTAAGACTGGACTCAAAATATGAGAAATAGCAGTAATCACCAAGGCTTTACCCGGACTTCCACCGTATAACTTTGTCAAAAAAATAATACTCACACCGGCGTTCATCACTGAGGCAATCACTAGACCCAAAAATATTTCTTCGCTTAAGAAAGGTTTCAAGAGTAAACAAATGCTTGGCCCCACTAAATGGACAATGACAAGAGCGGCTAAAGTTTTTTTATAATCGTGCAATTGTTCCCAAACTTTACGATAGCTCATATCCAACACCGAGAACAACATCAAAAGCATCAGTAAATAAACTACACTAGGGGCTAAAAAAAAGCCCAGCTGTGGCCAGATGAAAGCTAAAACTATACCTAATAAAACAATGGCCCAAGTATTTTTCTTTATTGCAACTGCAAAAGACATAATTTGTATTTTAAAACTAAATAATACCCCAACTACGTAATTTATCACTTTCTTCAAACCACCGATCGCCAATATCTTTACGATAATACATATTGGGAATCAAAATATTTTCAATTCTCGAGTACACTTGTTTTTGTGCTTCTTTCATAGTCAAACCAGAACCCACAACTATCAAAGCAACCCCCGCCGATCCTGTCACCACCCATTCACCGTTTACTATTTTTACATCTTCAATATGAATACCTTCTAGCATGTTGGGCTTTTTGAAAACCACCGTTGCTCCTTTGGAATAAGAAGCAAAAGTTTTGGTATCACGAAATGGGTAAGGTGGCACTACAATACGTACGCCAATCTGAAAACCTTTTTTTACTTTGAGCTGATAATCTACGCCGTTAGCCAAAGCATGCAAAAATTCTCCAATGGGCGACAGCATACTATCCTGCTGAATACTGATGATCGGATAGCCAAAGCGTGAAGTAAATTCTAAGGGATAAATACCCTGACCATTTACAATACAGTTAATATCAATATAACCAACATAATTTTCTTCAGCTAATTTTGGCTCCATTTTTTTGAGGGTCTCATTAAAAAGTTTGTTAGCATCAGTCCAGAATGTACTGGTCCCCATCTCACCAGTCGCTGGCCCTAAGTTACCAGGAAATAATTTTTTGTGCTCAAAATTAATATTTAGTGGAAATATAAATTTATTACCATTAAAGAAAGCGCCGATAGCTATTTCTACACCACTGGTAATTTTCTTTTGTAATTGAAAAACTTTGACTTCTTCACTCCAAACTTTTTTGTAAGAACTCAAAACTCTGACTACATCATTACCATCTTTTTCCATGCCAACAAACAAAAGTCTTTTGATATTTTGCGCTTCGCCACTAGGCTTAATCACATATTCGTCTGGGTTGGCTTTAACAAAAGCAATCGCTTTATCAAAATCCGAAAATTCCCAAAAAGGAATAATCTTCACGCCATATTTTTTTAGTTCCATTTGACCAAATGATCTATCATCCTCCAAAGCGTCAGTATAAGCTGTGCCACCGATCACTTTTTTACCTTTTTTACGTAGCTCTTCAGCTAGCGTGCCTTGACCCAAGACGTCATCAAAAACAATGACATCTGCCCAATCTACATCTTTTTGCCAATTGCGGCTTTTGGGCACAAAACCATCAGCAATGTCATCTTCCTCTTTATCTTCAATAAAATATTTGACTTCATGGCCTTCTTTGGCCACTTGCCAAGCAATATCGCTAATTAAAGCGTCTTTAGAAACAAATAAAAATTTGTAAATCATATATTTAAATAACTTCCTAAATTATAACATAAAATAAAAAAACAACCACTTTGGGTGATTGTCGGAAATTATGGCGGTACCTTTTGGACAAAATCCGAACTTTTTTTGAAAACAACCCAGATTTTGATAATTAGTTAGCTTTCGTGGTCCGCCTTTGGCGAAAGGCGGACGAGCGGACGGCGGCCAGGCGGGCAAAAATTCCCTCCCCCTGGCACCCCCTTCCTTTTTGCCCGCCTGGCGTGGTTTTGGTCGTTTTTTAAAAAGCGAAATTTGGGGT
>CAIRBL010000094.1 GCA_903876815.1 uncultured bacterium | reverse complement strand
GGGCTTTGATCTAAAAGGTAAAACTATTGGTATCATTGGTGGCGGGCATATTGGTCAGCATGTAGCACGTATGGCGCATGGTTTTGAAATGAATGTTTTGGTTTTTGACCCATTTCCAAATAAGGCCTTAGCCAAAAAACTACATTTTAAATATGTTAGCTTAGAATATTTATTAAAAAATTCTCAAGTTATTACTTTGCACGCGCCTTATAATAAAAAAACACATCATTTGATTAATACTAAAAATATTAAACTTATTAAACCAGGTTCTATTTTGGTCAATACAGCCCGTGGAGCTTTGATAGACACGACAGCTTTAGTCGATGCTTTGCGTAAAGGTATTTTGACCGGTGTCGGCCTAGATGTTTTAGAAGCTGAAAAATATGTTTTTAAAGAAGAAAGAGAATTGGTGTGCCCACAGTTTACTGGCAATCCTCGTCAAGATAAAGAATGGCTCAAAACTATTGTTGAGCAGCATGTGCTGATAAATTCTGATCGTGTGGTTGTTACACCGCATAATGCTTTTAATAGTAAGGAAGCTTTGGAGAGAATTTTGAATACCACAATAGGTAATATTTTAGCTTGGTCAAAAAATAAAAAATTAGTCAATCAAGTAGTAGTTAAATAAATTTTATTTTTAAAACCCCAAGCCAATGGCTTGGGGTTTTTGTTTGTTAATTTATTTTTTATTTAGATTACTATTACAACTGGTAAAATCATTGGACGACGTTTAGTTTTTTGAAAAACAAATTGTCCCACATCATTGCGTAGTTTGTCTTTTAAAAAATTATCTTCAACATTTGTTTGTGTAGTGTTACATTCATTGACTATTTTTTTGATTTTAGCACGGATATCTTCAACGATTTCTTTATTTTCTTTCATGTAAATAAAACCTCGAGAAATAATGTCAGGGGAGCTTACGAGTTTGCCATTTTTGCGAGATAGGGTAGCGATTACAACCAGCATGCCATCTTCGGCCATCATTTGTCTGTCTCTTAAAACAATATTAGAAACGTCACCAATGCCTAAGCCGTCAACAAAAACATAGTCAGCTTGGATTTTTTGTTTGGCTACACTGATGCCATTTTTATCAAATTCAATGACTGAGCCATTATCTGGTACAGCCATTTGTTTTTCTTTGAAACCCAAATTTTTGCCGATGTTAGAAGATTCTTTGAGCATATAATGATAAGCATAGACAGGTACAAAATAATCAGGCTGAATTGTTTTGAGCATATGAATAATGTCATTACGATTACCATGACCAGAGACGTGAATATCCATCAATTCGCCATGTACCACATTATCACATTGGCGGTATAAGCCGTCTTTAAGTTTTTGAATGGTATTTTCATTGCCTGGTATAATAGAAGATGATAAAACCACTGTATCAGCTTTTTTGAGTTTGATTTGACGATGGGCCCCGGAAATAATACGAGACAAGACAGCGTTACCTTCGCCTTGAGCACCGGTCGCAATAATGACTAGTTTATCATCTGGGTAGTTGTGTATTTGATCTACCTTGATGATGGTTTCTTTTTTTGTTTTGATATAGCCTAGTTCTTGAGCTATTTCAATATTCATTTTCATGCTATAGCCATCTAAAGCTACGCGCTTACCCAAGGCTTCTGCTTGAGCTATAATCCAGCCGATTCTTTCTATTTGTGAGGCAAAGGTGCCTACTATAATACGGCCAGGAGCTTGAGAAATAAGTTTATTAAGGTTTTCTTTCATCACTTGATGTGAGGCTGATGGCCTGACATCGATGGCGCCCAAACTTTCGAGCATCAGTAAACTTGGGCGTTTAATTTTGCTTAAATGTGAATAATCTAAAATTGGTTTGTCATTTTGATCTCTTTCTAAAGTCCAGTCTCCAGGATGAATCACGGAACCTTGTGGTGTTTCAATGATGACACCGACAGCGTCCATGATTGAGTGTTCCATTTGAAAAAATTTGACAGTCAATTGTCCAAACTTAAATTGATCACTGATACTTTTGACCAAAATAGTTTTTAAATTTTGGGCAGTGTTTTTTTTGTAATCTTCTACTTTATGTTTCACCATAGCAATTGTCAAAGGACGGCCCACGATAGTTGGGTTGCCAAGTTGTTCTAATAAAATAGGAGAAGCGCCAATGTGGTCTAAGTGACCATGAGAAAAAATCACAGCGCGAATATTTTTTTCTTTACCCTTGAGATAGCTGGTATTAGGGATAATATAATCAATGCCGTGCATATCTTCGCCGGGAAATTCTAGACCCATATCTAAAATTAAAATATCATTGCCATATTCAAAGACAGTCATATTGCGACCAACTTCTTCACAACCACCCAAAGGAATAATACGAAGTTTATTGGGCTTTGCTTCATTGCTTGTTAGACTTGCCTCACGTCGAAGTGGGGTAGCATTTTTTGGTGTTTTTGACCATTTTTTAAAGTTGTTTTTTGGTCTGGCAACTTGTGCGTTTGTGTTTTGCTTGGCGTTTTCATTTGTTTTTAACGCCTTGCTTTTTGGACGATAGTTTTTACTAGGACGATTAGGTCTAGTGTTTGCTTGTGTGGCAGTGCTTTTTGAAATAGAACCACCAGATAACAGACTATCTGTCGTATCTTGTATTTTTTTCATAACAGTGTGTTAGATGTTTATTTAATTAAGTTTTCTCTTGGTTTTAATATACCAAGAATTGATATTTGAGAAACGATCAGCTGGCAAATTAACAAAGTTTAGATTTTCTAAACCTTTTAATTGACGACCGACCGGATATGTATAAGTTGGATTGTATAAAAATATAGCAAAGTGTAAAGCGGAAAGCTTAGTTTGAAAATCTTTGTATAAAATTTCTTGCGTTTCTTTGTTTGGATTTTGGCGAATGTCTTCTAAATATTTATCAATGTCTTTGTTGCTCAAGACGCTCAAATTTAGGCCAGGGTGTTTTATTTGAGAGGAGTGCCAGAAAGAATAAGGCCCAGAATTGATGTTGATAATTTCACCAAAAACTAAGACTTCGTAGTTTCTCGGTTCAATCAAGTCAGTACGAATTTTATCTTTGGCTATGATATCAAGGTCCGTTTTGATACCTATAGCTTCCCAGCCATCTTTGATGATGGTGGCTGCCTTAACATTTTCAGCTTGATCAACGGTACTTAGCTTTAAAGTCAAAGTCTCTTCTCCTTTTTTTCTGAACTGTTCATTTTCTACTTTTTTCCAGCCCAATTCATCAAGCATGGTACTGGCCTTGTTTGGGTCAAATGCCTCGTCTTTTAGTTCTGGATCATAGCCAAAAGAATCTGGTAAAATAGGAGAATGAATTATTTGGCCGTCATTATTGATGGCTTCATTTAAAATTTTTTCCTTGTCTACAGAACCTGCTAGCGCTGTTCTAAACTTCAAGTCATTGAGCAAGGCTTTTTTTTCTGGGTTAAAAAAGATCGCTGTGTATTGAGGAGAATGCAGATTTTTGAAAGTTACTTCTTTGTTTTTGATGGTTTCTTTATAGCTTTTGGGTAAATAAATCAAACCGTCGACATTTTTATTTTGCAAAGCAGCCGCGGCTACTTCAAAATCTGGGTAAAATTTTAAGGTCAGCTCATCTATATAGGCTTGGCCTAAATGGTATTTGTCGTAAGACTCTAAAACATAATTTTTGATATTGCCGTTAGTTTCTTTGACAAGCGATTTGAATTTATATGGACCAGAGCCGATTGGCTTTTTGTTGAGTTCAGCTAGTTGGGCACCAAAATTTGGAATACTATACCACAAATGTTCTGGTAAAATACCAACGGTCATAATAGATAAAAATGGAGCAAATGGTTCATTTAAAACAAATTGCACAGTTTGATCATTGAGACGACTGACGCTTGCGCCATTGAAGCTGCTTTTTAAGGGGCTTTTAAATTCTGGATTTTTTATTTTCTCAATAGTAAAAACTATATCATCGGCTAAAATAGGCATACCATCGTGCCAGTACAAATCATCTCTTAAAGTGAAAGTGTAGGTTGTTTGTTCGGGGTCAATGGTAAAACTAGCAGCTAAGTCTGGCACCACGTTTCCTTGCTCATCAAATTTCATCAAACCAGCAAAAAGCAATCTGACTAAGTCTCTGTCTACATCAGAACTAGCTAGTAGTGGGTTGATTAAATTTGGTGAACCTATTAAGCCTTCAATGTAAGTGCCGCCAAAATCAGGCTTAAGCTCAGAGTGATGCAAATAAATTCTGGTTGTCAAAGTAAAAGTGGCTAACAAAAAAATTATTAAAGTCACAGTAGTGTGTAACTTTTCTTTTTTGTTGAGTATTTTTGGCAGTTGCTTCCATTGATCCCAGCTGGGGATTTTTTTTGTATTTAGCTGAGTGAGGAGTTTATGGTTGATGTCTTGATCGGTTTTTTCTAGCATCAATGGTTTAAGCTTAGCTAAAATATTTTTAGTTGATAACCAAAAATAAGCCAAAATTTTTTTGGTTATTTTCTGTGCGTTAAATAACCAATCTTTATCAAAGTTAGGGAGCTTAATATTTTTTTGTTTTAATAATCAAAATTTTTAGCTAACAAAAATGTTGGCTAAAGCGGACAG
This sequence comes from uncultured bacterium, assembly GCA_903876815.1. Taxonomy (GTDB): domain Bacteria; phylum Patescibacteriota; class Patescibacteriia; order UBA1558; family GWA2-36-10; genus CAIRBL01. The sequence goes on along the minus strand of CAIRBL010000094.1, from coordinate 24,209 downwards.
GAAGAATAAAATTGTCAAAACAATTGTAGCATTAAAAATAATTTTCTCTGCCCCACGTTTAGTACGATAAATGCTAGAGTCGCTACCAAAAGCAGCTCCTAATCCAGCACCTTTTTGCTGTAAGAGAATTAAAATCATCAATAAAGTAGCAATGATAATTTGAGAAATATTGAGAATATTTTGCATAGTCAGTTAAAATTTGAATTATATTTACAGTTCTGAACTTTTGTATATTAACAAAAAAAGCAAAACTTGTCAATATTATGAGTTTTTTAAGCTTTTACGGTGAGATTGGCGGTAGTGTTTGATGCCAAATTTATGAGCTTGGTCACGCATATTTTGGATAAATAAGGAAATTGGATCATTTTTGGCTAATTTTAGTGATATTTTGTTGTTTGGTAGGAAAATTTCTTCTTCTTTTTTAGCCAAAGAAATCACTTTAGTCTGCCACTTTGGCGCTAAGATAGGATAGACTGTATTTAACTGTGGTTTGCCACCGTCTAAAATGATCAAGTCTGGTTCTGGCCACTGCGCGTGTGTCTGACGACGAGTCAATACTTGCTTAAGGGAGGCAACATCATTTGGCCCTGTCATATTTTTTATTTTAAAAATGCGATATTCATTGGCTGCAATTTTGCCATCTACAAAGACAATCATAGAGCCATAAGAAAAATGACCTTGGATATTGGAAATGTCGTATACTTCAATGCGACGAGGTAGTTCACTCAGCTTTAATAATTTTTGTAAATCATTCAGGACAGCAAATTTTGAATTTTGTTTATTTTTTTGTAAAAAATCTTCGGCATTAATTTTTAGGAGAGTTAATAATTTTTTATTTTTTCCTTTATTGGGCACTAAGTTAATAATTTTTTGTTGGCTAATATTTTTTATATTCAAAGCTATAGGGCTCACAATTTCTTTTGGTAATTCAGTTTGATCAAGATAAAATTGTTGTAAGACAGATTCTAAAATTGTTTTTTCATCATCAGCGAGTTTATTTTCTACAATAAAATTAAATTGATCACCCAAAATTCCTTGGCGAATTTTCATGATGACAATCGCTACCTGAGCATCAAACTTAATATAATTGATAAAGTCTTGATTTTTATTTTGTTTATCAACAATTTTTTGCTTTTCTTGTAAACGTTGTAAGGCTTGCAGTTGGTTTCTTTTTTTGGTCGCTAATTCAAATTGTCTTTTATCACTAGTTGACTTAATTTCGGTTAACAATTTTTCTTTGAGATCTTTAGTTTCACCCTTAATAATTTTGATGGCTTGTTGGATAATTTTTTGGTAGTCATTTGGGCTAATAAATTTTTCACAAGGACCATCGCATAATCCCAGATGATATTGCAAACAGACTTTGCCTTTGGGCAAAATACTTAAATCTCTTTTGCAGGTTCTTAAGGGCAAGATGCGATGTAAAAGGTGAACAATATTTTTAGCGGCGATGGTAGAAGTATATGGGCCAAAGCTTTGTCCTTTATGTAAATGTCTGCCATGAGTGACAATAATGCGAGGAAAAGCTTCATTGCTCACTACTATATAGCCCCAATTTTTATCATCTTTCAAAACAATATTATATTTTGGCTGATGTTTTTTTATTTGAGCCGCCTCTAACAGTAAACTTTCTAATTCACTATCTACTATCGTATATTGAATTTTGGTGATCTCTTGTAGCATTTGCTGTTTGGCTTCGGTCAGCTCATTGCTACGTAGCCAATAAGAATTCACTCGTTTAAACAGGTTTTTGGCTTTGCCAATATAAATAATCTTTTCTTCTTTATTTAAGAAAAAATAAATACCTGGATTTTTGGGGATGGTCTTGAGATTGTTTGCTAGCATATATTTATTATACTGGAAATACAGATTGACATAAAGTCAAAATAAAAACAACACTAGTTTTGTATAAAAGAGTGTTGTTTTTAGTGGGGTTGATTATTTATTTAAAGCAGCTCTGGTGGCTGGACCGACATAGCCGAGTGGAGAAATATTGTTAGCTTTTTGGAAAGCTTTGACTGCTTGCTCGGTAACTTGTCCAAAATAACCAGTGATACTAGGGTAGTGAAAATAGCCTAAAGTTTTTAATTTTGTTTGCAGCTGTCGTACTTCCTCGCTAGTTTGGCCAAGCTTTAAGAAGTTTTTGAGAATATATTTATTTTGGCTGGTAGTTAAATTTTCTCCATCAGTATAAGTAGTAATTTCGGGAATAATTTGAATATCGCTCCATTTATAACCTAAAGCTAGAAATGTTTCACCATCAGTAATCCATCTTTTTTTATTATTCTCTAGCAAATAAACTTTCGGTGAATTAGCATATTTAATTAAAGTATGAAGTATTTGTTCATCTAGTACTGTGGCCATAGTTATTTCTGCGCGATTTATATAGATATCGGCAAATTTTATTTCTAAATCCTTGACACCGTCACCATCTAAGTCTACTTTTTGAGTTTCATTTAATTTTAGTTTGATAATTTGTGGCTTAGAATTTATCTGGATAGTAATAATATTGTTTAATAGATCTAAATCTAAAATTTTAAAACTATGTTCTTGAGTAGTTTTGTTGTTATGATTACTCACTGTAGCTTGAAAACTGGCGCCAGAATTGATATAAGCCAAAACATTTGTGCCACTATTTTGCACAGCACCAATATCAGCTATTTGCCCCATGCTGATCGTTTCACTTATTCTTCCTTCACCAATAGCGGCCGGCAAAGAAACAGCTCCACCGCCACCATTAGTCAAAGTGCAGTCAGTAGAGGAGGCTGTGAAGTTATCAGACCAAGTAGTGTCTATACTATCACCATTGCGAGCTTTGACTCTAAAGGTGTATTCAGTATTACAAGTTAAGCCATTAGAATACCAATTAGCACTGGTAATCCAGCCAGAGTTACTAGCCAAAGTAACATTTTCTACATAATATTCAGTGCCGTTTGGATTACTATTAGCATTCCAAGCTACAGTAATGTTGTTCATGTTTGTCACAGAAGCGGAAAGTGTATTTGGAATGTTTGCTAAAGTATAAACTTCATCAGAAGTAGCCGAGGCAGAGCTCTCACCTCTAGTATTATGATAAGCTCGAACGCTGACGCTATAAGCCGTGTTTGGTGTCAGACCAGTTGCTTGGTAGGATGTTGCATTAGCCGCCAAATCATCAACATCAGTACCAGCCGAACTTTCATAATCTATACGATAAGAGTCTTCAAATTTTGCATTATCAGTCCAAGTCCAAGTAATAGCGGTCGAAGAGTCAACTGTTGCTGTGCCAATTGTTGGCGCGGCAGGCTTAGTATCTATGGCTGATGAAGTTGCACCAGTGGAATTGCCAATTATATTTTGAGCGATAATTTTATACTGATATCTTTCATTAGCAGCTGGAGGATTGTCTGGGTTATTAGCAGAGTTATCTAAAAAGTTTGTAGAATTAGCAGGAATTGTACAGATCTCTGTATATTCGCTCCAACCAGAGCCAGTATCATCACGACGTTGAATAATGAAGCCGTCTTCATCAGCAGAGTTATCTGTCCAAGTGACAGTGATTTGGGTATCAGAATTATAAACAGCAGTTACAGCGCTTGGAGCAGCTGGTGCAGAATTTGCTAAAGCATTACCCATTTGTATTTGTACATTGCTAGAAACATCGCTTAAGTATTGAATGTAAGCAATATTATTAGCATCATCAACATAAGAATTATAAGCTGTGCCTAGATAAGTATCGCCACTATGAGCACTTCCAGTTTCACTGTCTAAGAAACTACCATTTACTTTTAAAACCGGAGCTGTTGAAGCTGTATAATTCGTTAAGATAAAACTTGGTTTTTTCTTGGTGTAAGTGTCAGCATTAGCGTAGGTAAAAACTATTTGATTATTATTAGGTTCAAATTCTAGTCCACCATCAGTAGGAGAAAATTTATTAAAATTACCCTTAGTCACTGTAGGTGTATCTGGGTTCATAATATCATAACTATAAACATCAATGTCTGTTTCATTAGTTAAAACATCATTATCAGGATTGATTTGTTGCACCCAATTGATAGTAATAGTCGAACCATTTGTCTGTATTGGTCCATTGCTGTCATAGTAATAGCTAGTTTGTGGTGGCCCGCTGGCAAAGCCCCAGTGATCATAATACCAATTACCAGTTTGGCTGACAAAGTAGCTAACTAAAGCAGCTTTAATACCTCCAGTGCCATTGCCAATTTGGGCAAACCAATTAGCCTCGCCTTCGTTGGGTGTGTTATCAAAATTATCATAAGCTAAATCAAAATTAGTATTAGTTAGAGAATTATACAAACCCATAGTAGTCCAGTCCACACTTGAACCGGTATTATTTACTAAAGTAAAATTATTCCAAATTCTACCATCTTGCCAAATAGTTTTGGTCAAAGTGTAATCATAGTTGGCTACACCGCCAAAATCTCCAGTGTAAGTAATTTTAGAAATTACTGGTCCAGCTAGATAAGTAGAGGAGGTGGCAACATTAGTTGAGGCAGATAAATTGCGAGCTGTACCGTCATTAAAAATCAATCTGTCTACGCCATTAGTTAGATCACCTAGTTGAGCGGTGTGGTCAGATTGATTTTCTGTATCATACCAATAAGTCATCGCTCCACCTTTGGCTTCATCAAAAACTGTTCTAAATTTTCCGGGTGCCGTGACAAGTAAATTGTCAGATGCGCCAGAGCCTTCTGTAATTTCATGAAAAGTAAAAATATCAGCATTAGTTTCAAATTCTGAAATAGCTGCCATGGCCCAAGCTCTTCCCCAAGCTCGATTATTAGCTATTGTAGGATGATTGTCTGCGTCCCAGCGGACATCTGGACCCTCGATTGTGTAAGCCGGGGCTCCATAGTTATCATAAACTACATCAATAGCATAGGAACCAGCAGAAAAGGCGTTAAAAGGAAAATTTAATAAAAAACCTAAATTATCTTCCATTATTTCATGAGAGAAACTGGTGTTAGCATAAAAAGCACTTGGTGGAGCAGATGATTGCGTGTGCATATCTAAAAAGATATCTATACTATTTCCCTGTGTCGTTACCCAGTCATGTATAGCAGAGTGTACTTCATAAACTTCTATTTCTTCAGTGCCAATATTTGGTGCGCCATTATTCCACTCACGATTTAAGTCCCAACCATTAGCATTACTTCTGGTTTGTCCTAGATACATAGCATCAGGATTGACATCTGGTATGATTTTTAAAATCCAACCTTGTCTAAAAACTTTGGCTTCAGGATTGGTAGTATCTAAATAAAAATCTACGATAGCTTGTGCAGCATAGCTCGCACCCATTTCCATTGGATGTTGACGACTATCTACCCACATCACTTTTTTATTGGCATACGGGATAGGAGAGTTGACATCTTCAAAAGTAAGTAGGTGAATATTTCTGCCTTGGACGCTTTGGCCGATTATCTCTGTAGAAGAGGCGAATTCTGAATCTTCCCAACGATCGATATCATTGAGAGCGTGAGTATAAGTGTAAGGAGGAGCATAAGCTATATAAACAGTGTCTTGAGTGAAAGTTTCGCTATTTCCAGGAGCATTCCAAGTAAATGATGGGTTGTTATCTGTACCATCATTGGTAACTGGATACCAAGTGATTTGATCATAAGAATAAAATGGTCGTTTACCAGTCCAAACATTTGTTTCAGTATTGGCGCCTCTGGCATTCGTCATCGTGAAAGCAATAGTTTTATTCAAAACATTAGTCATGGAAAAATAAAACCAAGTAGTACGTAAATATGTACCAGTGCCGATGTCTAATTCGCCAGCGAAAGAAACAGCATCACCAACTCTGACAAAATTTTCTCCATTGCCACCTTCAAATGAGACATCAAATACTGTGGCGCTATTTGTGACTTGCGGATAATTTGTATAAGTATTAAAAATTGTGCCATCTGACTCTACCATGCGGAAACAATAGTTTGTTTCATCGGCTAAATTATGAGCTTGTAAAACCCAATCATATTCTACATCCTCACCCACAGCCACTGTGTTTGGATTTAAAGCAGAGCTATTTTCTTCTTCATAAGATCCACCGATGTCAGCGCCAGTTAAAAGCAGTGAGCTTATAGTAGCGTTATCTGCTGCAGAAGTATTATTATAGCCTCGCCAGGGGGCAGTGCTAGAAGATATTTCCCCCACATCTTGCCAATTACTGACACTGGCGCAAGAACTTCCAGTGCCAAATTGTAGTTTAAAATCTTGAGCATTAGCTGTTAATTCAGCGACAGAATTTTGCACTGACATGCGTAGACGTAAAACATCATCTGCGCTTGGTCTATTACTACCACCGATACTAGTATTTTCAGCTAGATTTGTGCCACCCACTGGCCACGGATCTGTTGGTGAAATAGCATCCGTATTAGCATACCAACGGTATCTATTTTGAGTAAAAGTTGGATCTAGCGTTGTCCCATCATCTAAAGTGACATTATCTATATAAAAAGTACCAGCACCATCATTCCAGGAGGCAAAACTGATATAACTTGGGTCAACATTAGCATAACGAGAAGTTGCCCCTGATACTTGGAGCATGTCATTTACATAAATATCATAAGTGTCAGTCGTTGGATTTCCGACTAATTTTATTGTATACCAGGTATCTAAAGCTAGGGTTGAGCTCGCTAGAGAAAAAGCAGTCAGAGCATCATCTCGATCACGATAAGTTAATGATACTGCGCCAGTATCGCCACCGCCAACTTTTGCCCAAGCAAGTATTGCCCAACGTTCAACGTCTGTGGAGCTTGGCCCTTGAATTGCATTGCTGTCATTACCTAAAAACATCCAGCCGCTGCGATCAGTGGCAGAAACATTGACAATAGAATCAACATATATATCCCACTGAACAGTAAAAGTTCCACTATTTAGTGCAGATGGCAAAGCTTGTGACATGTAGGTGTTATAAGTAGAGCCGCCTGTAAACTTTGCTTTTTTTGTAGCATTCCCAGCTATGTTTGTTTCATCTAAAGTTAATTGATTTGGTCCATTGGGTGCAGAATCAGCTCGACTTTCATACCAATCTTGACCACTGTCATCAGATCTTAAAGATGCGCTGTCAGTTTCAGTGCTAAAATTGCCATTCACCAAAACTTCTAGAGCTTGTACAGATTGTTTATGAATGGTGATAACTAAGAGTATTAAAAGGACACAAAAAAATAGTCCTTTTTTCTTTTGGAATTTATACATGTTTTTCATCTATTATTATTTTAAACATCATTATTATAACAGATTAAGAGTGTTTTTCCAAACATTGATTTTTTTGTTTATATATAGTAAAGTAATTTGAATTTCTAAAAAAGCTTGAGGCTTCAGATGAAAAGAGTTCTTTGGCTCACGCCGATTGTTTTTGGCGTCCTATGGAAAATAGCTGCTTTCAGCTGGCTTTGGCAGCAACACAAAATAGTAGCTATCATTAGCGGCCTTTGGTTGCTTGGAGCTTTGCTGATTTGGGCCTTTTTCATGGGCAGGCAACGTTGGCAACAGCGCAGTGATCAATAGGATGAGGGTTCTTTAGGATAAATACCTTGGGAGCCCTCTTAACTTTTGTATTCAGAGCATTAGCTAGATTGACTTGGTGGGATTTTTGTGGTATCCTTTGCGGGATTATTGAATTATTTTTTTTCAAAATATATGTCAAAAAATATTGTCATCAAGGGAGCGCGCGTTCACAATCTGAAGAACATTGATGTCAAAATTCCTCGTGATAAATTGGTAGTGATTACTGGTTTATCTGGCTCAGGTAAATCGTCTTTAGCTTTTGATACCATCTACGCTGAAGGTCAGCGTCGTTATGTAGAGTCACTTTCAGCTTATGCTAGACAATTTTTAGGTTTGATGGACAAACCAGATGTTGATCAGATTGAAGGTTTGAGTCCTGCTATTTCTATTGATCAAAAAACTTCGTCAAGAAATCCCAGATCAACTGTTGGTACAGTGACTGAGGTCTATGATTATTTGCGTTTGCTTTATGCTCGCATTGGTCTGCCTCATTGTCATTTGTGTGGTCAAGAAGTAGTAAAACAATCCTTGCAACAAATTGCTGATAAAGTTTGGTCTCAACCTGCTGAAACAGACTTTATTATTTTATCCGCTGTAATACGAGATAAAAAAGGTGAGCACCGCAAAATGATTGAGCACCTTTCTAGTATCGGCTATAGACGTTTACGTTTAGATGGAGAAATGATGACTTTTGAAGAAGCTAAAGACTTGGTTTTGGATAAACAAAAAAAACATAGTTTGGAAGTGGTAGTTGATCGTTTGCGTCAAGACGGCTCCAAAGAAACTAAATCTCGTTTATTACAATCTTTAGAAACAGCTTTGGATTTGGGTAATGGTTTTATTACTATTCATATCCCCAAAACAGAAGAAAATTTATTTTTTAGTGAACACTTTAGTTGTGCAATACATAGTGAAATAAATTTTCCAGAAATCGAATCGCGTAATTTTTCTTTTAATAGCCCACATGGCGCTTGTCCTGATTGTACTGGCTTGGGTTCTAAATTGATTGTTGATCCTGACCTAGTCATCCCTAATAAAAAATTATCTTTAGCTGAAGGCGCTATTCGTCCTTGGTCCAGAACTGCCGCTAACCAAACTTGGTATTTTAGAATTTTGGAAGCCGTTGCTAAAAAACATAAATTTTCTACTAATGATAGAGTGGATAAGTTAACGGCTAAGCAACTAGAAATTATTTTGTATGGTACCGGTGAAGACAGATATCAAATGGAAATGTCAGGTGATAAATTCAATGGTGATTACAATACTACTTTTGAAGGTGTGATCCCAAATTTGCAACGTCGTTATCGAGAAACAGATTCAGAATATATTCGTAGTGAAATAGAGCGTTATATGCGTATCACTCCTTGTGAGACTTGTCATGGCAGACGTTTGAAAAAAGAAGTTTTGAGTATCACGGTCGGTGCTAAAAATATTTCTGAAGTTACAGCCTTAAATATCACCGAGAGTAAAAAATTTTTTAGTGAGCTAGAAAAAAAATTAAGCGAAAGAGAAATCATTATTGCTAAGCAAATTCTCAAAGAAATCAGAGAGCGTTTAACTTTTTTGAATAATGTTGGTCTGAGCTATTTGACTTTGGATAGAGCAGCTAATACTTTGTCTGGTGGCGAAGCACAGCGCATTAGACTGGCTACTCAGATCGGCTCTTCTTTGATGGGTGTTTTGTATATTTTAGATGAACCTTCTATTGGTTTGCACCAAAAAGATAATGCTAAATTGATTGAGACTTTGCAGAATTTAAGAGATTTAGGTAACACGGTGATTGTTGTGGAGCATGATGAAGAGACGATTTTGGCAGCTGACTGGGTGATAGATATTGGGCCTGGTGCCGGTAAACATGGTGGTGAGATTATTGCCGAAGGTACGCCACAAGCTATCAAGAAGAATCCCAAGTCAATTACAGGCAAATATTTGTCTGGCGCTTCTTTTATTAGTGTGCCCAAAAAATATCGTTCTGGTAACGGCAAGACATTGTCTATTATTGGCGCCTCTGCTTTTAACCTGAAAGAGATTGATGTTCATTTTCCTTTGGGTAAATTTATCAGTATCACTGGTGTGTCGGGTTCAGGAAAATCAACTTTGATGACAGAAATTTTAGCCAAAGCTTTGAAACAGCATTTTTATCGTGCCAAAGACAATCCAGCCAAACACAAACAAATCAAAGGTTTGGAATTTATCGATAAAGTGATAGATATTGATCAGTCGCCAATCGGTCGCACGCCACGCTCTAACCCTGCTACTTACACCGGTGTCTTTACTTACATTAGAGATTTGTTTGCAGAATTGCCAGAAGCAAAAATTCGTGGCTATAAAGCAGGTAGATTTTCATTTAATGTCAAAGGTGGCCGTTGCGAAGCTTGCCAGGGTGACGGCGTAGTAAAAATCGAAATGAATTTTTTACCAAATGTTTATGTGGAGTGTGAAGAGTGTCACGGCAAACGCTACAACAATGAAGCTTTGGAAATACATTATAAAGGTAAAGATATTGCTGAGGTTTTACAGATGACCGTTGAAGAAGCTATGCATTTTTTTGTGAATATTCCCAATATTCACAATAAACTAAAAACTTTATATGATGTTGGCTTAGGCTATATTGCTTTAGGTCAGTCAGCTACCACTTTATCTGGCGGTGAAGCTCAGCGTATCAAACTAGCCACCGAGTTGGCACGTAGAGCCAGTGGCAAAACTTTGTATATTTTAGATGAGCCAACTACTGGCTTGCATTTTGACGATGTCAAACGTCTGCTTGATGTTTTGCATCGCTTAGTAGATAAAGGCAATACTGTTTTGGTGATTGAACACAATTTGGATGTCATCAAAAGTTCAGATTGGGTGATAGACTTAGGTCCAGAAGGAGGCGATAAAGGCGGAAACTTAGTAGCCGTCGGCACCCCAAAAGATGTGTCGAAAGTTAAGAGTAGTTTTACAGGACAATACCTGGCTAAAATGTTTAAAAAATAGTAGGCAAAAATTCACTGAAATTTCGGTGAATTTTTTGTTTACTTGTCAAAAGAGTAAGCTTTGTTTAAGATATAGGTGTTATGCGCTCAGTCATTGAACAATCTATTTTAAAAACTGTGGCCTTTTTTGATGTTTTTAACTACCCTTTAACTGCCGAAGAAATTTGGAAGTGGCTTTATCGTCCAGGTAGAAAAGTTTCTTTAGCAGAAGTCAAAGATATTTTAGAGACGAGTCAAATTTTACAAGAAAAATTAAACTGTACAGAAGCTTTTTATTCTTTATGTGGTAGAGAATACACGCACTTGATTCGTAAACACCACAATAATTTAGCAGAAAGAAAATTTAATCGGGCCTTGTTATTGATTCGTTTTTATCGCTATTTACCTTTTATCAAAATGATCGCTATTTGCAATACTTTGGCTTATAGCAATACGGGTGAGGATAGTGATATTGATTTTTTTGTTATTGCTCAAAAAGATAAAATCTGGGTAGTGAGATTTTTGACTATTGTTTGTGTGCATGTCTTGGGTTTGCGACCAACTGTCAAAACCAGTCGGGATGCTTTTTGTTTTAGTTTTTTTATCAGCGAAGAAGTTCTGGATATTCAGAGCATCATGATGCATCAAAATGATATTTATTCTCCTTATTGGGTGGCGCAGTTATTGCCAGTTTTTGATCGAGAAGAAACTTATCAAAAATTTTTTCAAAGCAATACCTGGATTACAAAGTATTTACCCAATGTGTTTCCTAATCAATTTGCCAAAGAACTTAAGCCATATTTTTTATCTGAGTTGGTAGCAAAGATTTTGGCTTTAATTTTTTCGCCGATATTTTTTGGTAGATGGTTTGAATCATTATATCGCAGAGCTCAAGCCAGGATCATCAGTCGCAATTTGCAGGAAATGATCAACGTTGACACCAGAGTGATTGTCAATGAACATATGCTAAAATTTCATTCTAATGATAGGCGAGAAGCATTTTATAAAAAATGGAGAGAGCGAGTACATACTTTAATAGATAAAGAAATTTACAATGGAGAAAGTAAATAAAATTTTATTTAGTCTGTTTGTTTTATTATTGCCCTGGCAAACACGTTGGATTGTAGGCGAGAATTTGATCAACGGACAGCTTTGGGAGTATGGTCGTTTTAGTTTGTATGCCAGTATGATTGTTTTGATCATCTTATTTTTTTTGGCATTTACTAAACATCAAAGGCATGACAACAGAAAAATATTTTGGCTTGCTCTGACACTAGTGTACCTGTGTTTGATCAGTATTTTTTCCGCTTTACCGGCAGTATCTTTTTATCTGCTGAGCTATTTAGTTGGTTTTTGTTGTTTACTTTTTGTGTTGTACAAACAGGAACAAAAATTAGTTTATATTAGTTTATTTGTCAGTGGTTTTATCCAGGGGCTTTTGGCTATTTGGCAAACTATTGTGCAAAAAATCCCAGCGCAAAAATTTTTGGGGCTAGCCGAACACTTACCTGAAACCTTAGGCGTTTCAGTGGTGCAGTATGATTTAAATAGAATTTTGCGCGCCTATGGAGCTTTTACTCACCCCAATGTTTTGGGTGGATTTTTAGTGCTGGCCAGTCTGGCTGGTTTTTGGTGTTGGTTACATATTTACACTCAGGCCAAAGCAGAAAATTGGCATGGTCCTAAAATAAAGTTTTTGGCCTTAAAACTAATCTTAGTTTTAATTGCCCTGATGATAGTGATGCTTGGTTTGCTTTTTAGTTTTTCTCGAGGGGCAATTTTAGCTTTATGTTTGGCAATATTGTTTTTATTTATCAAAGCATTGATGCAAAGGCAATATTTAAAACTGCAAGTAGTTATCAAAATGTTACTTGTATTTTTAACTCTCATTTTCTTGGTAGAAATGATTTTTCCTGGGGTCTGGCGAGCTCGTTTGACGGGTAGTGGCGATTTGGAACAGCAGTCTATTACTCAACGTTTATCTGGTTTAAAACAAATAAATTGGCACGATCCTAAAGTAGTTTTATTTGGTCAAGGTCTGGGTGCAAATACGTATGTAAATTTACAAGAAGGGCAAATGCCATACGAGGTGCAACCAATTCATAATATTTTTTTATTGAGTCTAGCAGAAATTGGTGTAGTGGGTTTTATTTTGTTGCTAAATTTATGGCGCGTCTTTTTTTGGCAAGCGTGGAAAAAAATATTTAATGTTTGGCTTTTAGTTTTTGTGGTTTTAGGTTTTTTTGATCATTATTTATGGACAGCTTGGAGCGGTGTTTTGATGTTGAGTTTAATTTTTTATTTTTATAAACCAAATTTAAATAAAAAAATTTAATTATTTGTTCAAATAAATTATTTATGAAAATTTTAATTATTGGCAACGGCTGGTTAGGAAATCGTTGTCACGAAGAGTGGCCTGATTCTATCATCACTGATAAAATCATCAGCACTAAAAATGATGTTTTGGAGTTATTAAAAACACATCAGCCCGACGCAGTTTTAAATGCGGCTGGCGTGGTTGGTAAGCCAAATGTAGATTGGTGTGAAACACATCAGTTAGAAACCATCCAGGGTAATACTATTTTGCCAGTCATTATTGCTGAAGCTTGTAAAGAGATGAATGTATATTTGTTACACATGGGTACAGGTTGTATTTTTTATGGTGATTCTCCACACGGTGGTCCCTGGAAAGAAACGGACGCAGCTAATCCGGTAGCCGTTTATTCAAGAGCAAAATATGCTGCTGATTTAGTTTTGTCTACTTTAGAAAATGTGGGCATTGCCCGTATTCGTATGCCGATTGATGACAGAAAGCATCGGGCTAATATGATTGACAAATTAGTTGCTTATCCAAAGGTTGTAGATGTGAATAATTCGGCCACTGTTGTGCCAGATATGATTTTAGCTTTCAGACAATTGTTAGAGAAAAAAGCTAGCGGTATTTTTCATTGTACTAATCCAGGAGCTATCACACATCGAGAAATTTTGGCTTTGTATAATAAATATGTTGAACCAATCGCCGAAAAAGAATGGATTAGTCCAGAGGAATTAGTTGATTCTGGTTTAGCTTGCAAAAAACGATCCAATAATATTATGCAATCTACAAATTTAGAAAAATTTGGTATTCACATGCGGCCAATTAAAGAGGCGGTAGAGGAAGCAATGAAAAATTATAAAAAATAAATATATTCTTGATCAGCGCTCCTTGCGAGGAGCGGGATTGACAAAAGATAATTAGCACTCTATAATCTAGAGTGCTAATTTAGTTATTTATTATTTAATAATTAAGCAGAAAAAATATGAATTTAAAACCACTAGGAGATCGTGTGATCATCAAAATTTTACCAAAGCAGGAAACTACTAAGTCTGGTATTATTTTACCAGAGTCAGTAACTAAAGAAAATCGTTTGGAAGGAGAAATTGTTTCACTTGGACAAGGTGAAAAAATCAAGGCTTTAAATGTAAGCGTTGGACAAAAAGTAATAGCTTCTGAATATGCTGGCACGGAGATTAAAGTCGATGGTCAGGAATATAAAATTTTAAATCATGATGATTTATTAGCGGTCGCTGAATAGTTTCGTGTGTTCGAGCGTAGTCGAGAACTTGAGCGTAGTCGAGAACTTGAGAAAAAAGTTTTTATACTTCTCGACTCGTTTCACTCGCTCGAAGACAAATTATTTTTTCAAAACATCAATCTAAATTTTAACTATAAAAATATATGGCTAAACAAATAATTTTTAATGAAGAAGCACGTAGCAAAATGCGTGCTGGTGTCGATAAACTAGCTAATTCTGTCAAAGTAACTTTAGGGCCAAAAGGCCGTAACGTTGTTTTAGATAAAGGTTATGGTGCGCCAACAATTACTAAAGATGGCGTAACTGTTGCCAAAGATATTGAATTAGAAGACAAGTTTGAAAATTTGGGCGCAGAGATTGTCAAAGAGGTAGCCTCAAAAACCGCTGATGTGGCCGGTGACGGTACGACAACTGCTACGGTGCTTGCTCAAAGTATTATTTCTGAAGGCCTAAAAAATGTGACAGCCGGTGCTAATCCTTTAGCTTTAAAACGTGGTATTGATTTAGCTGTTGAAGCGGTTGTCAAACATTTAAAAGAAATTTCTAAAGAGGTAGCCAACCAACAAGAGATTGAACAGGTTGCTTCCATTTCTGCTAATGACAAAGAGATCGGTGCTATTATTGCTTCCGCTATGGAAGCTGTCGGCAAAAACGGTGTGATTACTGTCGAGGAAAATCAAAGTTTTGGCGTTGATAAAGAAGTAGTAGAGGGCATGCAGTTTGATAAAGGTTATGCTTCACATTATATGGTGACAGACAGTGAAAAAATGCAGGCCGTTTATGAAGATCCAAGTATCTTGATCACTGATCAAAAAGTTTCTAACTTACAAGATCTTTTGCCATTGTTAGAATCACTCGCCACAACTGGTCGTAAAGAATTAGTGATTATTGCTGATGACATTGAAGGTGATGCTTTGGCTACTCTAGTAGTAAATAAATTGCGAGGCGCTTTTTCTACTTTAGCCGTAAAAGCTCCAGGTTTTGGTGATCGTAAAAAAGAAACCTTACATGATATTGCTGCCTTGACTGGGGCCAAAGTGATTTCTGAAGAAATTGGTTTGAAATTGGTTAATGCTAGTGTAGACATGTTGGGCTCTGCTCGCAAAGTAGTTTCTACTAAAGATAATACTACTATAGTTGACGGTAAGGGCGATGAAGCGCAAATCAAAGAACGTATTAAACAAATCGAGCAAGCTATCAAAAATACAGAATCTGATTTTGATAAAGAAAAATTAAGTGAACGTTTAGCTAAATTATCCGGTGGCGTAGCCGTGATCAAAGTAGGAGCTGCCACGGAAACAGAAATGAAAGAAAAGAAAGACCGTATTGAGGATGCATTGGCTGCCACTAAAGCAGCCGTAGAAGAAGGTGTGATTGTCGGCGGTGGCGTGGCTTATTTACGTTCATTAGCAGTGATTGATGATTTAAATTTAGTCGAGGAAGAAAAATTAGGCGCTGAAATTTTGAAAAAAGCACTGCTTGCTCCATTGGCACAAATAGCTGCTAATGCTGGTAAGGATGGTGGTGTGATTGTGGCAGAAGTTTTACGTCAAAAAGATAATTTCGGTTACAACGCCAAAGACGATAAAATGGAAGATTTGGTTAAAGCTGGTATCGTTGATCCGACCAAAGTTACTCGTTCAGCTTTGCAAAATGCCGCTTCAGCTGCTGGTATGTTTTTGACCACTGAAGCAGTTATTACTGATATCCCTAAAGCTGATAAAGACGATGGTCATGGACATGGTATGCCGGGCATGGGTGGCATGGGCGGAATGATGTAAAAAACAAAAAGTGAGATTATATAAATCCCGGGGCTATCCCGGGATTTTTGTTTATGGGCTTAAAAAATGCTATCCCGCAGAGCGGGATCTCGCTGCGCTCGATAATATTCCATAAACAAGCTAAGTATTGTATAATATAGCTGTGAATTACTTATGCTGAAAGATTTAGAGAAAGAATTACAAAAAGCTGAAGAGCTTGATTATCAGAGTGCAGAAAATTATCCTTGGGAGTATTCTGAGATTTCTGAGGAGATTTTTGTGGCTGATTTGAATATGTTGAAAGATACACCAAAAGCTTTGGTTTCTGAACCAGTAGATGATTCAGGAGCTAATACGACTGTTAAGACAGAAGAGCTTCCTTTGCAAGATCAGCTAGCTGAAAGTTTAGCAGAGCAAGATCAAGAGATGGTGGAGGAAAGTCAAGCTATAAAAGAGCAGGCGGAAGAAGATGTTGTGGATGATGATTTAGCAGAAGAAGATACGCAAGAATTAGAAACAGCTTTATCTAAACTAGAACAAAATGATTTTAGCTGGCTATTTATGAGTTTGGCTTTGTTGTTGATTTTGGCTGGTGGAGAGTGGCTTTTATATTTTTTGAAAAATCATTTTTTCTGGTCAGATCAAAATATTTTATTATTTGTTTGGTTATGGCGCTTAGTTTTATTGCTTGTTTGGTTTTATTTTGCTATGGTCAAAAAAAATTATTTACGGGAAAAAGTTATAGCTTCAGCGATAGTGGCTTTTGTTTTTGGTGTTTTTATTTTGGGGATCTGGAAAATCTGGGCCATCAAGTCTATTTGGACTTGGCTCAATGTCTTTATTGAACCGATTTGGGTTTTGCTTTTAGTGGCAGTTGTAGCTAGTATTTTTGTAAAAATTTATAAAAATAATTAATATCTAGCATGCACTAGATTAAATAAAAATATTATGGAAAATACAGATCATAAACAAAAAGATATTGACAGCCACAAGGTCATGGCTTCTTTGTCTTACGTTTGGGTACTATGTTTAGTGCCTTTAGTTTTTGCCCGTCGTTCAGAATTTGCTCAATTTCATGCTAAACAAGGTTTGTTATTATTTATGGTAGAAATTTTAGCTTGGCTAGTATTTTGGATACCGCTTTTTAATGTACTTTTATTTATCATGATTATTTTATTTTCTTTATTGGGTATCAGAAGTGCTTTGGATGGTAAGTATTGGGTGATGCCAATTTTGGGGAAATATGTTAATAAATTAAATTTATAAACTTTTGTGGATCAGAAAACAAAGATAGTGGCTACTATTGGGCCCAGCTCAGATAGTAGTGAAATTTTACTTCAATTAATTAAGTCAGGCATGAATGTTGCTCGACTTAATTTTTCTCATGGTGATCATAAATCACATGCAAAATTAATCAAAAATATTCGCGCCGCCGCCTTCAAGGCCAAAGAATCAGTGGCTATTTTACAAGACTTACAAGGTCCACGTATCAGGGTCGCTAAGATTATTGATACTGGTTTGGAGCTGGAAAATAGAGAAAAAGTTATTTTAGCTTCTTCAGCTGCTTTGAGGCAGATAAATTTGCACACCTTGCCTCATCGTGTGATACCAGTGGATTATCCTCATTTTGCTGAAAGTGTACACTTGCGTAGCAATGTTTTGATTTCCGATGGCTTGATTCAGTTGGCAGTAGAAAAAATAGAAGATCGTTTGGTTTATGCTAAGGTTATCAAAGGAGGTATAATTTTTTCTCACAAAGGTATCAATGTGCCGGGTTTAAAATTAAAAACAGCAGTGATTACTGAGAAGGATAAAAAAGATTTGATCTTTGGTTTGAAACAAGGTGTAGATTTTGTGGCGCTGTCTTTTGTAGCAGAGGCTAAAGATATTTTAGATTTAAAAAAATTAATTAACAAACACAAACCCAAGCATCCAGTTCAAGTAGTGGCCAAGATTGAAAGACTAGAGGCTTTTCAAAAACGTCATGAGATCATCAAAGTGACGGACGCTATTATGGTGGCACGTGGAGATTTGGGCATCGAAGTACCGCAAGCCAAAGTGCCTTTGATGCAAAAAGAATTGATTATGGATTGTTTGTCAGCTGCTAAACCGGTCATTGTGGCTACACAAATGCTTGATTCGATGATTCAAAATCCTAAGCCAACTCGTGCTGAAGTTTCAGATGTGGCTAATGCTGTGATTGATGGGGCTGATGCAGTCATGCTTTCTGGCGAAACAGCATTTGGTAAATATCCATTAGAAACTGTGCAAGTGATGCAAGATATTATCATTGCTACTGAAAAATCTCCTTTTCAGAAAAATATTTCTTCTCACGCTGACAAACAGGAAAGTGATATTCGCGCTGTAGCTGACTCCGTATTTCATTTGGCTTCAAACACCAAGGCCAAGTTGATAGTGGCTTTTACTCATTCTGGTTTTACTGCCAAAGTTATTTCTCGTTATCGCGCGGAAATTCCCGTTGTCGCTATGGTAGTAGAAGAACACATTGGACGCTCTTTAGATTTGGTTTGGGGAGTAAAAAGTTATGTGGTCAAAGAATGTGATAATCTAGATGAACTATTAGAATCTTCAGAAAAACTATTATTAAAAGATAAAAAAGTCAAAGCAGGAGATAAAATAGTTTTTGTTTCTGGGCAATTGTTTGGCAAAGCGCAACATCTCAATATTATTCAGTTACACACTGTGAGCGCTTCATAGAATATCAAATGTATTGTATAATAAGTTTAAGATTATTTTTTAAAATAAAAAATACGTATGCAGAAAAATAAATTTGTTTTGTGGTTTAAGGAAACAAGCATTAAAGACATACCTAAGGTAGGGGGCAAAAATGCCTCGCTAGGTGAAATGTACAGCAAGCTAACTAAGCAAGGCGTGGCTGTGCCAAATGGTTTTGCGGTGACGGCTTTTGCTTATGATTATTTTTTACACACAGCTGGTATCAAAGATGATATTGAGAGAATTTTAGCAGACTTGGATACTAATAGTATCAAAAATTTATCAGAACGTGGTGCAAAAGTAAGAAATACTATTTTGAATGCCAAATTTCCCGAAGATTTAAAAAAGGCTATTTTGGAAGCATACCATCAATTATCTAAACAATATAAAAATAATTTTACTGATGTAGCGATTCGTTCTTCAGCAACTGCTGAAGATTTACCAGATGCTTCTTTTGCTGGACAACAAGAATCTTATTTGCACATCAAGGGCGATAAAGAAGTTTTAGAGGCTTGTAAAAAATGCGTAGCTTCTTTATTTACCGATAGAGCTATTTCTTATCGAGTAGATAAAAAATTTAGTCATTTTGATATCAAACTTTCCATCACTGTGCAAAAAATGGTCAGATCAGACAAAGCTTGTTCCGGGGTGATGTTTTCTATTGATACTGAATCTGGTTTTAGAGATGCGGTATTGATAAATGCTGCTTATGGTTTGGGAGATTACATTGTCCAAGGTGTAGTGACGCCGGATGAGTATTATGTTTTTAAACCAAACTTAAAGCCCGGTTTAGTACCAGTGATTAGTAAAAATTTAGGCGCTAAACTGAAAAAATTAGTTTACAATACTGATGTCAAGGGTCCAAATATCAAAGGTATGGCAACCACCGAAGCAGAAAGAGGACAATATGTTTTGGCTGATAGGGAAATTTTAGCTTTAGCTAAATGGGCAGTACAGATAGAAAAACATTATAAAAAACCCATGGACATGGAGTGGGCCAAAGATGGCGAAACTGGTAAATTGTTTATTGTTCAAGCTAGGCCCGAAACTGTCCGTAGCCAAGCAGATGTAAATGTTTTAGAAGAATATATCTTAAAAAGTAGTGGAAAATTATTGGCTACCGGTGCTTCAGTGGGTGCTAAAATTGGCAAGGGTCAGGTACATGTGATTGAAAACGTAGCTAACATTGATAAATTTTTAGAGGGCGAAGTTTTGGTTACCGAAATGACTGATCCAGACTGGGAGCCGATTATGAAAAAAGCTTCAGCCATTGTGACCAACTCTGGTGGCAGGACTTGTCATGCGGCTATTATTTCTCGTGAGCTTGGTATTCCTTGTGTGGTAGGCACCAAAGACGGCACAAAGACTATTAAAAATGGTGTGAATGCCACAGTCTCTTGCGCTGAAGGAGAAAAAGGTCATGTCTATGAAGGCTTGCTAGATTTTGAAGTCAAAAAAACTGATTTGAAAAAAGTACCACAACCAAAAACCAAAATCATGATGAATATCGGTAATCCAGAAATGGCCATGGCACAAAGTTTTATCCCTAATGAGGGAGTAGGCCTTGCTCGTGAAGAGTTTGTGATTTCTAACTATATTCGTATTCATCCGCTGGCTTTATTAAATTTCAATAAACTCAAAGATGAAAAGCTGAAAAAACAAATTGCTGCTCTGACTACCACTCATCAAAATAAAGCTCAATTTTTTGTAGACAAATTAGCCGAAGGTATAGCACGCATCGCAGCTTCATTTTATCCTAAAGATGTGATTGTTAGATTGTCAGATTTTAAATCAAATGAATACGCTGGCTTAATAGGCGGTAAGGCTTTTGAACCAACAGAATCAAATCCAATGATTGGTTGGCGTGGGGCATCTCGTTATTATGATCCAAACTATTTAGCAGCTTTTGTTCTAGAGTGTAAAGCTTTGGTCAAAGTACGCAAAGTCATGGGTCTAAATAATGTCAAAGTAATGATTCCCTTTTGTCGTACTGTTGAGGAAGGCAAAAAAGTTTTGGAAATCATGAAAGCCAATGGTTTAGAAAGAGGCAAGGATAATTTGCAAGTTTATGTGATGTGTGAGATTCCTTCCAATGTTATTTTGGCCGATGAATTTGCTAAAATTTTTGATGGCTTTTCTATTGGCTCAAATGATTTGACGCAGTTGACTTTGGGGGTAGATAGAGACAGCGAATTAGTTTCTCATGTTTATGATGAAAAAAATATGGCCGTCAAAACTTTGATTGCTCAAGTAATTCAAAAAGCTAAAAAGAATAAACGTAAGATTGGTATTTGTGGTCAGGCGCCATCTGATTTTCCAGATTTTGCTCAGTTTTTAGTTGAACAAGGTATAGACTCTATTTCTTTAAATCCTGACACAGTCATCAAGACGATGATTGCTATCAATGAAACAGAAAAAAAGTTGAAACGCAAAAAGAAATAAATTTTTAAAAATCTTTAGCTTAAAAAGCCCAATTTTATTGGGCTTTTTAGTTTAACTCTTGACCAGATTGGCTTTTAATGATTTAATAATATTTGTCGCTCTATTTGTTTGCAACCTTTTCATGGTGAAAAGGTGTCTTATACACAATCAGAGAGAGGTTCTTTATGCCGGACAGTCTTCGGGCTCACTTGCGGACGCAATTTCAGCGTCGTCTCCATCCGGAGATCAAGCAAAACGGCCAGTCCTTTATCGTGAAGATCGAAGCGGCTCGCTTGCGTTTGCCTCAGAGCAAGATCGCTGAGGCTCAGCGCCAGCACGCTTGCTGCAAGTTCCAGGCCGAGCATCTGATCATGGAAGGCGAGCATGAGCCTTTGTGCAAGTGCATCGAGTTCCTTGCTCAGAACGAGGAAGATCCCTGGAGAGACCTTCATTCCCGTGATGGCCGTCGCCGTCCGAGGTCGATCGTGCGTTAAGCACGTCCAGTCCATTCCCGCTCCCAGCGCTTCGCGTGCTGGGAGCTTTTTCATTGGTTTGACTAAATTATTTTTTTGTTGCAGTATATAGATGAACAAGACATTGTGTGCACAAATTGGAGGAAACAGCCATGTCGCACGCTCCTTTAGACAACGGTGAGGTAGAAGCCTTCAAAAAGTTGTTGCAAAAACAATTTGGCTACTACCAAAGACTGCGGATTGATATTCTCAGGAATGAATCCGTGGTGTCTTTTAGCATCGGCATTAATAGCGATATATTTATCAACTTGTCTGATTTACTTGCACAGCTTCCCGCAAGTACAGTGGAAGTTTCTGTGCAAGGCAACAAGATCGTGATGGTTGGTAAAGTAGTCGATATCTTGGGGGTTACTCAATATTTGGCTGAAAATGCCTGCTTGCGAGTCTTGCATCGAGATGGCTCTTTCTTGGCAACTGTGCCAGACACATCCAAGCAGGTCTGATGTTTCGCCCTAGGCGCATCTACGCGTCTAGGGCTTCACTTTATTCATTGACTTTTTAGTAATAAAAAATTATAATTTACCCCGTTATGGAGAGGTCGCATAGTGGTCTAGTGCGCTCGCTTGTTCCCTGTTTGTCCAAGAGCGTAGCGATTGGCTACAAACAGCAATCCCGCCGCAGGCGGGGGAAAGCGTTGAAAAAATTATTATTTATGGAGAGGTCGCATAGTGGTCTAGTGCGCTCGCTTGGAAAGCGAGTAGGGTGTCAAAGCCCTCGCAGGTTCAAATCCTGTCCTCTCCGCCAGTTACAAAAATTCAAATTTTTAGTGCCACTAGACGCGCCCTGCTCCATATATTTTTCTCTTTCAGCGATGATTTTAAAAGGATTTTTAAAATCAATAGAGAGTTCCTGCCCACGCAAATTTAAGTTCGAACCAATCTTTTTGAGAAAATCCCGACCCTGTTCGGGATTTTCTTGCAAAGCACTAATTTCCTTTTGTTTTAAAGAATTTATGAATTTAGCTGGTAGTTCGAAGCGATTATTACTTTTTTGCTCAAAAGCACTTAATTTGTCTTTTAAAACTTGTTTATGATTAACTAATTTATTCTTTGCTTCTTTGTATTCATCTATATTTAAAATATTTTCTAAATAAGCAGTCATTAGTTTTTCTAACTTTTCCTCAATAACTAAAATTTCTTTATTTGTCTTTTGAGCAAAAAAGTCAGATGTTTGGTTTAGATTATTTTTTTCTTTTTCTAATTCATTAAGCATGTTATTTGCCCAATCATCTGGCAAAGAAACTTTTTGAATTAAATTATTTATTTGTTCAGAAATTTTTTCTTCTTTAGTAAAGATATTTTTTAAACATTGATGTTGAGCATTTTTTCTAGTGCAATAATAATAAACATATTCTTTCCCACTTTTCTTTATTTTTCTATCAGCCGTTATTGTAAAACCACATTCGGCACAATGAAAAACTCCGCGATAAAGAAAAAATTTCATCTTATCTACTTTTTGTGGTTTAGATTTTTGTTTCATCACTAATTGCACTTCATCAAAAAGTTTCTTAGTAATAATCGCTTCGTGTTTGCCTTCAAAGTATTCTCCATTATATCTAATCAGTCCATAATAAAAAGGATTTTGTAATAAATATTGGTAATTAGAAACAGAGAGTAATTTACCCTTTACTCCTAACAAGCCCAGCTCATTAATAATATTCCGTAACTCTTTTAAAGTATGTTGACCAGTTGCATAGGTTTCAAAAGTCTTTTTAATTAGCGTGGCCTTATTTTCGTCTACATAGACCAGTTTTGTTGTTTTGTCATTCAAGTAGCCCAAAGGAGCCATTTGAGGCCACAAGCCATTTTTAAGCTTCTGACGATGACCTCGTTTAATATTCTCTGACAGGTTGTCTATATAATATTTTGACTGTCCAAAAGCAATAGACAACATAAACTTACCTTGAGGAGTAGGATCAAACCAAAAAGTAGGGAATTTTAGCTCTTTGATAACACCTGTATCTACTAAATAAATAATTTGACCACCGTCAACAGAATTCCTGGCTAATCTATCTGGGTGCCAAGCTAAAATTCCCATAGCCTCTCCGCTTTCAATTCTTTTGAGCATTTCAGCCAAAACTGGTCTCCCTGGAGCTTTTGCTGTTTGTTTCTCTATTAAGATATCTACAATTTCAATGTTTTCTTTTTTAGCTAAATCTTTTAGTTCAGCTATTTGATCAGCAATACTCCTTACTTGTCTATCTTCAGAATCAGTTGACTTACGAGCATAAAGAAAAAACTTTTTATTTTGACTTTCACTTGTCATATTAAAATCTTAAGGAAATTAGTGCTTTGCCTTTATTTAAATTTTTAATCTCTATTTGTTAAAAATTGAAATATAGTAAAAAGATTGGTTTTCACGCTACGCGTGATTCGTGCTTCGCACGATGAACTTAAGTTTGCGTGGGCAGGAACTCTCCATTGATTTTAAAAATCCTTTTAAAATCATCGCTGAAAGAGAAAAATATATGGAGCAGGGCGCGTCTAGTGGCACTAAAAATTTGAATTTTTGTAACTGGCGGTACCTTTTGGACAAAATCCGAACTTTTTTTGAAAACAACCCAGATTTTGATAATTAGTGAGCTTTCGTGGTCCGCCTTTGGCGAAAGGCGGACGAGCGGACGGCGGCCAGGCGGGCAAAAATTCCCTCCCCCTGGCACCCCCTTCCTTTTTGCCCGCCTGGCGTGGTTTTGGTCGTTTTTTAAAAAGCGAAATTTGGGGT
>CAIRBL010000093.1 GCA_903876815.1 uncultured bacterium | reverse complement strand
TGTCAAAAAAGCTGAGCTAGAAATAAAAAAAGCCAACTTAGAATTATTAGTGGCAAAAAAAATAGCTAACAATAATAACGATGATAAATCTCAAGCTAAACTACAAGAGGCCTTGGAAAAATTCAAAGCTAAAATGGCTTCAGCAGAAAATCGTTTAGCTAAACTAGATGAAAACAAAAAAGAAAAAATACTAGAAAAAATAGATCAATACAACCTCAAACAACAACAATTATTAAGAGATTTAGAGAATAAACTACCAGAGGAAAACAAAGAAAAAATCATAGCTTTACGCAAAGAAAGAATTGAAGCTTGGTACGAAAAAAATAAAACTAACCTAGAAGAAAGACTGAAAAATGCCGTCAATGATGATGTAGATGGCAGTAAATTTAAGGCTTTAAATACTTTAGCCACCTTAGAAGAAATCAGCAGTTCATTACCAGAAGAAGCCCAGACAAAAATTCAAGCCGCCACAGTTTTGGCTCAAGAAAAATTAAAAGCAAAGCTCCAAAATTTAAACACTGAAGAAAAAGAAAAGTTTGAAAAATATTTAACAAACATAAATCTAAATGCCTTACGTAAAATTCAACTGATTGAAAAATTATCTACCGGCACTTTACCAACTGGCGCCCAAGCGAGTGCTGAACAAATCAAAAAACAAGAAGTAGAAAAAATAGAGATAGAATTTGAAGCTTTAGATGATAACTCTAAAACAAAATATTTAGAAAAAAACTTTAATGACAATCACGCTAATGCTACCAAAATAGAATTACTGAAAAAATTAGAACAAAAAAGCACTCAAGCTGTTAAGGAAAAAATTCAAACCATCAATGAACAACAAGAAATTAAACTAAAAGAACGTATTCAGAATATCTCAACTGAAGCTGAGCTAAAAATGTTGGAACAAGAAAATAAAAATTTACCAGTTATCAAAAAAGAATTACAAGAAAAAAAATACGAAATCCTCAAAAAAGAAGTAGAGAATACTAGAGAATTAGAAAAACAAAAACTTGAAGCGCTCAAAAAACAAAAAGAACAAGAAAAAGAAGCCCTCAAAAAACAACGTGAACGTGAAAGAGAGAATCAAGATTCAACTGACGATAACGAAAATTAAACATTTATCCTCATCCTCCAGCCTATGCTGGAGGATTTTTTGTATTGATCCAGCCCCTAGCGATGAACTGGATTGATTTTTTTAAGCTTTATTGATAGAATGGCAAAGTTATTTCAATAAATAAAATTTATATATAATGTCTAATAAAAAATTCCACTTAATAGTTTTTGGTTGCCAAATGAACATCTCAGATGCTGAGCGTTTAGCAACTGCTTTGAAATCTTTGGGTTACGAAGAAACTGATAAAGAGCAAGAAGCTGATCTTATTGGTGTAATCGCCTGTTCAGTCAAACAAACAGCAGTAGATAGAATCTATGGCAAAGTACGTAATTGGCAACTCGTCAAAGAAAAAAGACCACTTATTACTATGCTATCTGGCTGCGTACTTGAGTATGATCGCAAAAAATTACAAGACAAATTTGATATTTTTTTGGATATAAAAAATTTAGATAACCTAGCAGATAGCATAAAAAAAGCAGCTCCCGAAGAAAAATTAGCCTTACCAAGTTTTTTTGATATCAAGCCAAGCTACTATTCCAGCTATCGCGCTTATGTACCTATCATGACTGGCTGCAATAAATTTTGTAGCTATTGTGCCGTTCCCTATACTCGTGGTCGCGAAGTTTCACGGCCAAGTGACAGTATTATCTCTGAAATAAAAGAATTACTAAGCAAAGGCTATAAAGAAATAATTTTGTTAGGCCAAAATGTTAATTCTTATGGTTTAGATAAAATTAAACTTGGAGAAAACGAATTGACTTTCCCAGATTTATTAAAACAAATTGACAACTTAGGCGATCATTTTTGGCTCAAATTTTTGACTTCTCACCCTTATGATATGTCTGATGAGCTAATCAAAGTTATGCAAACTGGCAAAAATATAAACCATTATTTACACTTACCTGTCCAAGCCGGCTCTGACGAACAACTAAAAAAAATGAATCGCCATTATTCTATTGAGCATTACAAAGAATTAATCAAAAAAATACGCACTGCTCTACCAGACATATCTATCTCTACTGATTTAATCGTCGGTTTTTCTGGAGAAACGGAAACTGATTTTAAGGCGACGGAAAAATTAGTCCGTGATTTAAAATTTAATTTATCTTTTACTTCTCAATACTCACAAAGAGCTGGGACAGTAGCGGCCCGTCTTTATCCTGATGATATTTCTCAAGACACAAAAAAAGAGCGCTTTAATATCATCAATACACAAATCGGCAAAAATGCTAAATTATACAACGAACAATTAGTTGGTAAAACCTTTGAAACTTTAATTGATGTAGTGAATTGTGAAGAAAAAAAATGTAAAAATATTGGCAAGCTAGATAATTACACAGCCGTCCATGTCGTTACAAAAGAACCTCTAAAAGTTGGTGAGTTTTACCAGGTAAAAATCACACAGGCCGATGCTTGGGGTGTAATTGCTAGCCTCGCGACGCAACGGGCAGAAAAAATAAACTAAAAAAATAAGGGTCCAAATTGTACTGGACCCAACACAAGACCGCTCCATCGATTTAATGCTTGCTTGCGCCAAAAGGCAAACCCGTCAGCGCAAGTACTTCCTCCTCAGACATGTTGCCTGCCATATCCACGACCAGCAAAGTCTGAAAGCTGAGGTTTTCCAGACGTTGTGCTAGATTGATCAGACAGTTGATCAGCCTCTGTCCATCAAAGTAGCACAGATCACGATCAGCTATCACCACATTGGCTTTCTGCTCGAGAATGTAATGGATCACATCGCCAATCTCATGCTCTGGCCAAAGCAGAAATGCTGAGACAGCAACATCATTGTCCTCCATCAGACGAGCCATGACGCTGACCCGGTCCTGAAAATTGTGCCTGGCAACAAGCACGATCTGAGTATGAGACATAGCAAACTCCTTGTGTGTAACAAAAGAACCTTCTTGATGTCAAACAAATTGACAAGATTTACTTAAATCTTTTTTTACCACATACTGACCATTATGTCAATCAAAATACTCAAAAAGGAAAAGGACCCGGGGCGGGTCCTTTTGGAAAGGCGCAAGAGATGTTCAAGCTGCCGACTGCAAAACTTGACGAAGAGCTTGAAACTTGACTGGCTTCGGCACAAAAGCTGCGCCTCTGCTTTCTACGTCATGTTTTAGTGTCTCAGATTCAGCAGCAGAACACAACACTATCCTGTTGGCTGGCACACCTAGCTCAAGAGCCAAATCAATTACCATGAGGCCATCAAACATCGGCATATTAAAATCCGTGATAACCCAACAAATATCTCCTTGTTCCAAGATTCTAGCTACATCTGCCAAGGTCGTGTTTTGAGTTACCAGTTGCGGAACAGCTTCGAAGCCCCATAACTCCACATACTGTGAAGTGACGTAGACTAGGTCTTCCAAGTCATCAATGACGAGCACTTTTTGATTGCTCATTTTTTATCCCTTTCGCTGGAATGTTCATCTTGAAACCCTTTTTTAGACACAGGCCTAATGGGGTTTACATTTCCGCTATTTTAACATATAATCTAAAATATGTCAACTATAAAAAGGCAAAAAATAGTAGCAATTTTAGGCCCGACTGCCTCTGGTAAGTCTGATTTTGCTGTAACATTATCCAAAAAGTTTAATGCAGAGATAATTTCCGCTGACTCTAGACAAGTCTACCAAGAGCTCAATATTGGCTCAAATAAAATCACCGAAACAGAAAAACAAGGCATTAAGCATTATTTACTCAATGTGGTAAAACCAGACCAAGAATTTAGCTTATATGATTGGCAACAAAAAACTTTTCAAATTATAGAAAAAATTTTTAAAAAAAATAAATTGCCAATTATTGTCGGCGGCACCGGACTTTATCTCTCCTCTATTTTACAAAACTATCAACTCCCAGCTACTGATAAACAACTAAGAAATGAATTAAATAAATTAAATTTAGCAGAATTAATTACTAAACTAAAAAAAATTGATTTAGAAATTATCAAAAAAATAGATCTTAAAAATAAAATTCATGTCGTCGTGCTTTAGAATACGCCATTGCCTTTCATGATGATTTACAAACCAATAAAAAAACTGCTACTTGCCCTTATGATTATTTAATTCTTGGACTTAATCCTGATAAAGAAAAACTTTATCAAAAAATAAATCAGCGTGTAGATATAATGCTAAAAAATGGTTTACTAGACGAAGTAAAAACTCTTCTAGCTAAATATAAAAAGGATTTACCAGCTTTGTCTGGCATTGGCTATCAAGAAATAATTAAATATTTAAATAAAGAATTAAGTTTCGATGAAGCAATAGACTTAATCAAAAAAAATACTCGGCATTATGCCAAACGACAAATGACTTGGTTTCGCCGGATGGAAAAACAAGGTTTAAAAATAAACTGGAATAAAAATCTTGCCGAAGCCGAAAAATTAATCAAAAATTTACTCAAATAATACAAAATTTTCAAACTCAAAAGACTCGGAAAAAATATTTTACTAAACGCTCTGAAGAGCTAAAATCGTAAAATATTTTTTCCGAGTCTTTATTTAAAACCTACAATTTATTTTTTATAATCTCCTCTACTTTTTGTGGGTTAGCCTTGCCTTTACTTTCAAACATCACTTTACCCACAAAAAATTTAATCAAAGCTTCTTTGCCATTTTTCAAATCATTGTATTGCTCAGGATACAGCATAAAAACTTTGACTACCAAATCCTCTAGCGCTGCAACATCATCAATCTGAGCTAAATCTAATTTTTCTGCAATTTGCGAGGGATCAGCGCCACTGACAAACATTTCTTTTAAGATCATTTGTCCGGCTGAACTATTTATTTTATTTTGATAAACTAAGTTCAGCAGCTCTGCCATATTTTCACTAGAAATTTTTAAATCTGAAAAATTAAAATTTCCTGGTAGCAAACCAAATAACTCACTGGTCAGCCAATTAAAATTTAATTTTGCTAAATTGGCTTTATGGTTTTCCCAAACACTTTCAGCTTGGCCGCCAGCTCGGACAAACCAAGCTTGTAAATCTGACATCACCTGTTCCCAAAAGTCTGCCCAATGCTTATTTTGCACCAAAATTTTAGCGTCGCTATTTGACAAACCATATTCAGTCATTAAACGAGCAACTTTGGCTTGCGGAAATTCTGGCATAGCAGACTTACTATACGCTAGCATTTGATCGGAAATAATAAGTGGCGGTAAATCTGGCTCAGGAAAATAGCGATAATCGCTTGAACCCTCTTTGGTTCTCTGCTCTACGGTAATCTGTTTATTTTCATCCCAGCCACGTGTAGCAGTCAAATGTGGCGGTGTATTTTTCTCCCACAGCTCAGTCTGACGTAAGACTTCAAACAACAAAGCTTTTTCGACAGCTTTAAAAGAATTGATATTTTTGACTTCAGTTTTGGGATAAAGATTAGTATCACCCAAAGGTCTAAGAGAAATATTAGCATCGCATCGCATGTGACCTTTTTCCATTTCAGCATCAGAGACGCCTAAATAACGAGCTAAAAGTCTTAAATCTTGTAAAAATATTTTAGCTGCTTCCGCTGTCCGAAAATCTGGACGAGTAACTATTTCAGCCAAAGGAGTGCCTGCTCGATTAAAGTCCACCAAAGTTTGACCAGCCACATGACTATTTTTGCCAGCATCTTCTTCAAGATGCAAACGCTCAATGCCTATCCTTTGTGGTTTATTATTGATTTCTATCACCACATGACCATCTACTGCCAAAGGAATATCAAATTGAGAAATCTGGTATCCTTTTGGTAAATCAGGATAAAAATAATTTTTTCGATCAAATTTTGATTTCTGGTTAATCTGACAATTCAAAGCCAGAGCCAAAAGCATCCCTAATTTTACCGCTTCGGCATTGATGGTTGGTAGTGTGCCAGGATGTCCCAAACAAATCGGACAAATAGTAGTGTTAACTTGTTGATTTTCACCATCATTTGAACAAGCACAAAACATCTTGCTTTTAGTTTTTAATTGCAAGTGAATTTCCAAACCAATGATTGTCTCTAACTTTTTCATCTTAGATGATAAAACTAATAATTTTTTTAATATTCTCCGCTACTTCTTCGATGCTTTCAAAAGCTGGAATAATGTGCCAATTATTTTTTTCTTTGACTTGACTTAAATATCCAGCACGTACTTTTTCATGAAAATCTTTTTTTTCAGCATCCAAACGATCAACCTTGTACAATCTATCTCTAGTCTCAGCTTGTTCTGGCGTAATATCTAGATAAATTACAAGGTCAGGTTCTAAATGATCTTTTGCCCAATCATTCATAACTTTAATATCTGCTAAATCTAAATTACGGGCTGCTCCTTGATAAGCAAAAGTTGAACCATCAAAACGATCACACAAAACAATCGAGCCTGCTTCCAGTGCCGGTTTTACCACTTCTTCAATATGTTGAGCACGGGCTGCTAAAAAAAGTAAGAGCTCCGTGCGAGCATGTATCGCTGTATTTTCTTTATCCAAAACAAGAGCTCTGATTTTTTCCGCAATTTCTGAATTTTTACCACCCGGTTCACGAGTTAAAACAACGTCAAAATTTTTGGATAATAAATACTGATGCAATAAATTAATTTGCGTGCTTTTACCTGATTTTTCTCCCCCTTCAAAGACAATAAATCTACCTTGCATAGCTAAAATATAACATAATTGTATAATATCAGCCATAGGCTGAAAAGCACTAACGTTTTTGATTGGCTTCTACAAAACACTTGCGACACAAGGCTTGATATTTATCAGTTCCACCAACCTCTACTATATTTTTTGAATCTCCTAAACGATGTGTACGAGAGGCTAAGCCACCAAACATCATACAAACAGCGTGCAATTTTTTTACTACTTCTGCTTCTACAAAAAGATTTGGCATGCCTGGAAATGCCACACCTTCAAAAGTCTGATCTAGCGCAGCAATCACAACTTTTTTGCCATCATTAGCCCAAGCAGCTGCTAGTTTAGTCAAAACATCAAGATCAAAAAATTGTGCTTCATCAATACCAATCACATCAAATGATTGATAATCATGTTCCGCTAAATAATCCGCTATTTCTTGAGAATTTTTTTCACCACTGCAAAAATTGCATCGCCATTATGACTTACTACTTTTTCTGCGTCATAACGATTATCAATTTGTGGTTTAAATAAAACTACTTTTTGTTTAGCAATTTCAAAACGACGCAATGTTCTCATCAGCTCTTCTGTTTTACCAGAAAACATACTGCCGGTGACTAAAGTAATAAAACCACTTTTAAAGTTTTCCATTTTAATGAATTTTAATAACCAGAAGATGCAAATCTTTTTTCTCCTCTTTCAGTTTCTGACAATTCATCTGCCTCTTCTAACTCAACAGATTCTATTTTATGTATCATAATTTGAGCTATTCTGTCTCCAGCTTTAACTTTATAATCTTCAGCACCCAAATTAATTGCTACCACTGTAATGTCACCACGATAATTGCTATCAAAAATACCACCTAAAGTATGGAAACCATAATTACGAGCCAAACCTCCTCTGTCTCTCACATTACCAACATAACCATCGGGAATTTCCAAAGCTACACCGGTAGCAATAGCCACTACTTTGCCTTGTGGCATATCTATGTCTTCAACAGCATATAAGTCCATAGCAGCATCACCTTCACGCATCATTTGCGGTAAAATAGCATTTGCTTTTAATTTTTTTACTTTTATTTTCATTGTCTTATTAGTTCTAAAAATTTATATTTTAAACCACTAGCACTTTGATGCTCCTCTTCTTTTATTATTTTAAAATCACTATAATCTGGAAACCAGACATCAGCTTGATATTCAGCGTCTATAATTGTCAAATAAAGTTTGTCAGCAAATTTAATGGCTTGCTCATAAACACTAGCGCCACCGATAAAAAATATCTCTGGACCCTGAGCTTGTCGAAGGGCTTCGCTCTTTGCAAAGTCTAAAGCTTTATTTAAATCATCAAAAACCACAAAATCTGGTGCTTGAAAATTTTCATCTTGAGATAAAATAATATTCACTCTATTTGGCAAAGCTCTACCAATAGACAAATAAGTATTTTGCCCCATGAT
>CAIRBL010000092.1 GCA_903876815.1 uncultured bacterium | reverse complement strand
CTAATCCCCGCATATTCGGGGGTAGTGAAATAAACTTAAAGAAGAAAATTTATGAAGAAAGCGATTTGTTTAAGCATTATATGCTTAGTAGTTTTTGGCGGCGTAAATAAATTAGAAGCAAATCAAAATGATTTGGTGATTTCTGAAATCATGTATGATTTGTCAGGAGCAGATGCTGGCCGTGAGTGGATAGAGGTTTATAATAGTGGACAAGATAACGTTGAAGTTTTAACAGGCGCGGGTTCTACGACTTGGCGTTTTTTTGATGGCACAAACCACACTTTGAGTTTGGTACAAGGAGAGGATAATTTAATTGCGCCACAAGAATTTTTTATTATTGCGGCTGACGCCAATCAGTTTTTAGCAGAACATCAAGGTTTTGTGGGTACTGTTTTTGATACTGTCATGAGTTTGAATAATACTAGTTCAAGCATAGCTTTGAGTTTTGATGCTGGGCAAACACAAAATATTTTTGCTTCCTATGACGCTGCTTGGGGCGGCTCAGGCTCAGGCTTTAGCTTGGAAAAAATTAGCTTAAGCCAAGATGCAAGTTTTGGTAATTGGCAAGAAAGTTCAGTGGCTGGCGGTACACCAGGACAGGCTAATAGTAATGGCCAAAATAATAATCAAAACTTAACACCAACAGCAGTGGCAAGTTGCCCGAATAGTTTATTAGTAAATGTTGAGGGCAATTTTGATGCTTCGGCTTCTTATGATCCACAAAATTTACCCTTAAGTTATTATTGGGATTTTGGTGATACTACAAACAATACGCAGAGTATTAGTACACATGCTTTTTCTCAAACTGGAAATTACCAAGTCAGCTTGACGGTTTCTAATGGAAACTTAAGTGCTGTGAGTACTTGCGCGATTTTGGTGACCGAAGAAGATCCTGAGGGGCCAGAAGAACCTGAAGAAAATTCTGGCGGAGGCAGCGGCTATCCTGATAATAATTGGGACGATATTTTGATTTCAGAGTTTTTACCAAATCCCAAGGGCACAGATGATCATGAGTGGATAGAGCTTTATAATAATTCTAACCAAACAATTGATTTGTCTGGTTTTAAATTGCAAGATAATTCAGCCAGAATTTTTACCATTAATGATGAGCTAAACTTATCTATACAAGCTAAAAAATATTTATTATTAGACAAAAGTATTACGGGAATTTCTTTGAATAATACTGGCGGTGATAGTGTAAAACTTTATAATCCAGATGGTGAGCTAATAGAAAAAATAGAATATCAAGATACAGCTCAAGAAGACAAAAGTTATGCTAGAAAAAACAATGATTTTATTTGGACCAGTGTTTTGACGCCGGAGCTTGCGAATATTTTTGTAGAAAATTTAGCACCGCTTGCCAAAATAACTTTGAAGAGCAAAGAATTGTTGGTGGCGAAAGAAATTATTTTATCTGCTGAAAATTCTAGCGATCCTGAAGAAGGAAGTTTGCAGTACGAATGGGATTTTGGTGACGAAACTCAAGGGGATGAAAAAATAGAAAATCATGTTTATCAAAGTCCCGGTAAGTATTTAGTAAAATTAAAAGTTATGGATGGAGAAAATTTATTTGCAGAAGAAAGTTTGTTGGTTGAAATTTTAGCCTTGGAAGGCGATTTGAAAATAAATGATGTTGCACCGATTAATTTTGCTTTAGAAAATTTGATAATTTCTGAGTTCATTCCAAATCCAGTAGGTTCAGATGATAATGAATGGGTAGAGCTTTATAATAATCACACACAGAGCATTGAATTGTTGGGTTGGTTTTTGGACGATCAGGACGGTGGTAGTAAGCCGCATTTATTTAGTTCTAGCACAGTCATTTTACCCGGTGAATTCAAAGTGTTTTCTCGTTTAGAAACAGGTCTAACTTTAAATAATAGCAACGATAGCGTACGTTTGTTAACGCCATTGAAGGAAGTGTGGCAGGAAGCCACCTTTGATAGCATCAAAGAAGGTGAGTCGTATGCCTGGGATTTTGAAAATCAAGAATGGTTTGTCAGCACTAGTCCAAGTCCTGGACTTGATAATTTTATCAGACACTCAACAGCTGCGGTCGCTGGTTTTAGTATTTTAGACACAACGGCTATTTATGAGATGAATAAAAAAGACAAAGTAATTTTGCAAGGTTTAGTGATTAATGATGCTGATAGTGAGAGCGCAAGTTTATATTTGACAGACTGGGAGCAAGACAATATTTTTTATGATCAAATAGTAGAAATATACTTTAGTCAAAAAGATTGGCCAGCCGTAAAGAGCGGAGATTTAATAGAGGTATCTGGTGAGATTTCAAAAACTTCACCGTTACCAAGAGTGAAAATAAAAAGCAAAGACGATATTTCAGTGACGGATTTTCACATGGATTTAAACGCGCCAGCTCTAGTAGATTTAGAAGAGTTGAGTGAAGAATTAGTTGGGGATTTTATTACTGTCAGAGGCGTGGTTAGTAAAAAAAGTGGAAAAAATATTTATTTAAGTGTAGAGCAAGAAGCGGAAGCAAACATCAGGCTAGCAACGAATTTTTCTTTAGCAGATTTTGATATTAAAAAAGGCAAAGAAGTGGTGGCCAGTGGAATTTTGAGTTTGGTAAATAATAATTTTAAACTAAGTGTTTTATCAGTCAAAGATTTGGCTCTTACTCAAGAAGTGATAGCCCAAGATTTGAATGAGTCAGAAGATAATTTTGGTAGCAGTACTTATCAGATAGAACAGAATTTCAGAAAAGAAAAAGTAAAAAAAATTTCTTTAATCATTTTCTTTATTTCTGGTGTTTTTGTATTTATATATTTTTTGAAAAATAAATTTTACAAAGGTTAAATGAAAATATGAAACCCCCAGCAACACTTGCGTGCGCTGGGGGTCGTTGTGAAAGATCTCGTGTCATGCCTCAGGACAACTTGAGCGGGTCGAAGTTGCCCGACTTCACGTCTTTCCACCAGCTGATGGCGTAGATGATGAGGCCAGCGAAGAATATCGACCAATCATTTGCCGTGAGCTTTGTCCAATGGAACAGCGTGAAGCTGATGATGCTGACGTAGAACCAGAAGTAGATCAGGTGGATGATGCCACCGAGGTTGATCTTTCCTTTTGCTGGAAAACCCCAGTCTGGCTTGTGGTCTTTAGACAGGCACATGATGGTAAAGATAATTGTTGCCAAAAGACCAATTCCGATATAAAGCGCCCACCAATGCAGCTCCTGGTCGTTGGCATAGACCTTGATGAAGGTGGCAAGCATCAGTGGCATACCGACTGCGTTTCCGTACTTCTGACAGTGAAAGTCCTGCCAGTAGAGGAACGGTTGTTTTGTGCCCGGAATCAGCGATCCTCTTGTTGGAAGATTACCGAAGCATTGAGACAACAGCATTGAAAAGAGGAATATGCTGTTGACGAGCAAAGCCAAAATGATGGGGCTCACGGTGTTCTCCTTGGAGATTGAGTTTTGTTTAAGAGCGATTATATTATAATAACATATATTTACTTTTTTGTCAATACTTTATATATTTCGTTTAAAAATGCTTATTTTTTATTCTTGCTAAATAGTTCAAAAAATATTATACTAAACTCGTTTTATTTTATTATGAAAGATATTTTGCAAGGTTTATTTGTGGAAATGCCAATTTCTATTATTGCTAACACCCCT
The DNA here is from genome assembly GCA_903876815.1 of uncultured bacterium. Classification (GTDB taxonomy): domain Bacteria; phylum Patescibacteriota; class Patescibacteriia; order UBA1558; family GWA2-36-10; genus CAIRBL01. The sequence continues at coordinate 5,002 of CAIRBL010000092.1, read as the reverse complement.
TGGAATTTGGTTTTGATACTGATAGCAACTTTTTTTGTGCTGAAAGGCTTGGGTATTTTTGAAGTAGCTAGTCAAATGTTGTAAATTTGTTGACTAAATTGTAAATTTCCTTTATAAATAGTGCATTGTGTTTTACATGCCGCCCCTTGACTGCGCTCGGGGTAGACGATGAAAGATGCAAAGTACAGTGTTATTTTACATGCCGGAGTGGTGAAATTGGTAGACACGCTTGGCTTAGGACCAAGTGCCTTCGGGCGTGGGGGTTCAAGTCCCTTCTCCGGTACCATACAATTTAAGGGCATATAGCTCAGCTGGTTAGAGCGCTACATTGACATTGTAGAGGTCAGAGGTTCGAGTCCTCTTATGCCCACCATTTTAAAATTTTGGCTAATTATAGCCATTTTTTTGTTTTTACAGATTATATCCTTGACAAATTATTTATTATATGTTATTATATAATATTATTGTTCGTCACATCAACTTGCTTCAAAAGTGGTTTTTGAAGCACAACTTTGCGGAGGATACAATGCAGAGCTACGAAACGGTCATTGAGAGCGAAGAGGCGGTGTTTCAGCGGAAGCTCGCGAGCGATCGCTTCCAAGCTTGTGTGCTTGCTGCGCTTTTGGGCGCATTTACTGGTGGATGTATCAGTCTGATCATCTACGGTGCCTTCACACCGGAGGCAATACCCATGATTGAGCATGGGGTTTCCTTGGGAACGCTCTTCTCTGGCCTGACCATCGGTGCAATCGTCGGCGTCATCTTGGTACGCCGCATCTGAGAAGCACGCGAGCTTACAGCTCATCACCCCGGTTGCGCAACGCGTGACCGGGGATTTTTCTTTACAATTTAATGTTTAACTTTTATAATATAGGTATTAAATGAAAAAAATTTAATAAAATATGTTTAAAAAGAAAAATAAAAAAGAAATAGAGGTAGAGTCTTTAGAAGTAGATGATGAATCTATCGCTGTTAGGCAGGATGATGATTTAGAAAATGAAGAGTTAGAGTTAGAGGATGATTTAGACGAAGAAATAGACGAAGATGAAAATGATGGTGACCCTTGGAATGACGAGGCTTTGGCTGAAATAGAAGAAGAGATAGACGAAGAAGGTCAGTTGACGGTAGATGTTTATCAAGATAAAAATAATGTTATTATCAAATCTACCATTGCTGGTGTTGAGCCGGAAGATATTGACATCTCGATTGATAATGACATGATTACCATTCGCGGTAAAAGACAAAAAGACAGAAGTATTAGCGAGGATGATTATTTTTATCAAGAGTGTTATTGGGGTAGTTTTTCTCGTTCAATTATTTTACCAGTTGATGTAGAGGCAGACAAAGTTGACGCTTCTATTCGTAACGGTATTTTAACCATTATTTTACCAAAGTCTCATAAGAAAGAAATCGAAATCAAAGTCAAAGACGAAAATTAACCATAAGCATATGTTGATTCATAATTTGAAATTGCAGTTTAAGAAATTAGAAGATGAAACAATTTTTTTGCAAACAGAAAATGGTATGGAAGTTACTTTGCCAGCTAAACTTTTGACAAATTATCAGGATCACAAACAAATTTTGTACCTAAATTTGGATAATCAGACAATGAGCGATGCGGAGGATAGTCGTAAAGAATTACTCAATGAACTTTTGGGTGCTAATGAAGAAATAAATTTATCATAATGTGGCAAGAACAGCTTGAGAAGATAAAAAATTTTTCTTGGTGGAAATGGCCGATAATTATTACGGCTATTTTTGCTATTTTAGCTCTAAGTCTGTGGTTGCTAAGTGTCAATTTGAATCAAAATTATCAAGATGTCATTTTGCCAAAAGTCAGCATTGGTGGTAATTCTGTGGCTGGCTTAAACTATGAACAAGCCCGAGAGCTTTTACAGAAAAAAGTTGATTTTATTAGTCGTCGAGGTTTTGTCTACAAGCATCCATTAAAAGAAGTGGTGGTATATCCAAATGTTAGCGCTATAGAATCAAGCGACACCTCTTATTCACTCGTTTCTTGGGAGCTGGATAAAAGTTTGGAAGAAGTTTTTTCTTGGCAGCAGGATAAAAGTTTTGCTAATTTGTTTGTAAAATTATTAGCTCTTATCAAGGGCAAAGATTTTAATTTGCAATATCAATGGGACAGTGAACAGCACCTAGTGATTTTGCAGGATGCTTTGGCTGGTGTTTTGACAGAAAAAAAAGAAGCAAGTTTCAATATCGTTGATGGCAAATTAAATATCAGCAAAGAAGAAAGTGGACAAGCTTTTGATTTGAAGGCAGCTTTAAAAAATACAGAAAAACAAATAGCTACTTTAGAAAATGAAGATATTAATTTACAGCTGCAAACTTCTGAGCCATCAATCACAGCAGAAATTATCAAACAAAAAGCAGAAGAAATTGTAAACATTGCTAAACAAGGAAAAATAAAAGTTGTTTTTGAAGATTTTGATTGGGAGATTGAACCAAGTATTTGGAATCAATGGTTAATTTTGAGAAATAATGATCACGATTTGATATTAAGCTTAGACAAAGAGTTGTTACAAAAATATTTTGAATTACGAGAGATTTCTCAAACTATTGAGCGTCCAGTACAAGATGCCAAATTTGAAGTTACAGGTGGTCGAGTAAAGGAATTTGTTGGTAGCCAAGCAGGCGTAGCTTTGGATTGGGATAAACTTATCATTGATGCAGAAAAGTTATTTCAAAATTCAAACAACGAAGAACTGCTTATTAATTTGACAGTCATCACCGTTGAACCAAAAATTACCAACAATAATGTTAATGACTTGGGCATAGTAGAGATTATCGGTACTGGCACATCTGATTTTACTGGTAGTCCAAAAAATCGTATTCACAACATTGGTGTGGGCGCAGACTCTGTCAACGGCACCTTGATTGCTCCTGGTGAAGAATTTTCTTTGTTGGCAACGCTTGGTGATATAGACGGAGAGCATGGCTATTTACAAGAGCTGGTGATTAAGGGCAATGAAACTAAACCAGAATATGGTGGTGGTTTGTGTCAAATAGGCACAACAGTTTTTCGTGGAGCACTAGAGTCTGGTTTACCGATTATAGAAAGAAGAAATCACTCTTATCGAGTTTCTTATTATGAACCAGCCGGCACTGACGCCACTATTTATGATCCGTGGCCAGATTTTAAATTTAAAAACGATACTTCTAAACATATTTTGATTCAGAGTAGAATCGAAGGCACAAAATTATATTTTGATTTTTGGGGTACAGAGGATGGCAGACAAGTTATTATGACCGAACCACAAATTTATAATATTGTTGTGCCACCAGAAAAAAAAGTTATCAAAACCACAGATTTAGAACCAGGTAAAATCAAGTGCACAGAGCGAGCACATAATGGCGCAGATGCAAAATTTGATTATTCAGTTTTATACCCAAATACGACTGAACCAGTTTTGACAACTTTTCGTAGTCACTATGTTCCTTGGCAAGAAGTTTGTTTAGAGGGAGTAACACAAGAAGAGTTAGATGCAGCCAACAATGCTACTTCTACGCCGACTGGTGGTGCTGGAGAAAATGCTACCAGCTCAAGTGATTTGCCAGCGCAATAAAAAAACACCTCAACGATGAGGTGATTATCTTTCCAATTAGCTGCGTCCAAGAAAATCATTACTAGAAATAATTTAGCCGGGGCCGAATAAAATCTAAAAATGATTCCCATGCTTGTCGTGGACACAGTTAGCTGGGAAAATTGTTTAATTTAGCTGTAAATAAGCTACTTTTTTAGTTTTTGTTTACCGATAAGCTATATTATCACGTTTTCTTACTATTGTCAAGGATAAATGATAATGGTATAATCAGCTACACAGTTAGCAGAAAATATATTCTTGACCATAATACTTTTTTCGGCTACAATCTGGTCAGCAATTTTAATTAGCAAATATCGAAAATATGGCTTTACCAACACAGAAAAAAACTAAAGGATCAGCTCGTCGTCGAGCTTCACACTTTGCTTTAAAGGCAAAAAGTGCAACTAAATGCTCAAATTGTGGGGCAACTATTATGCCACACCGAGCTTGTGCTAAATGTGGTTATTATAAAGGCGAGAAAAAAATAAAATAAATATAAAAATGGCTAATAGACACCTAGCTAGAACTATTGCTTTGCAGGCTTTGTTTGAATGGGACTTTACCAACGCTGAGCATGATGTATTGGAGTCTTTGGATTATGATCAGCAAGAATTTGCCCCTGATTTTGACGATCAGGGATTTGCTTTAAATTTGGTTCGCCAAGTAGTTAAAAATAGGCGTGAAATTGATAAGCTAATTGTTCAATTTGCACCAGAATGGCCATTAGATCAGATTACTATGGTTGATCGCAACGTTTTACGCATTGGCATTTTTGAATTAAAAGTATCTCAAGAAATACCACCCAAAGTAGCAATCAATGAGGCTATTGAGCTTGCCAAAGCTTTTGGTGGTGATGCTAGTGGTAAATTTGTTAACGGTGTTTTAGGCAGTATTTATAAAGAAATGATGAGTAAAGGTGAAAAACAAACTCTAGCTAGCCAAGGTATAAAAGAAATTTCGGCCGGCGGTATGGTTTATCACAAAACAGAGGCTGGCTATAATTTTTGTTTAGTGCTTGATGCTTATGGTAAATGGACTTTTCCTAAGGGACACGTTGAAGAGGGTGAAACTTTGGAAACTGTAGCCCTACGAGAACTTAGAGAAGAGACTGGTTTACAAAAATTAAAGGTTATTGAATATTTAGGCGAAACCGAAGTAAAGGTGCATAAGCCAGATGCTAAACCTTTTCGTAAATTGATAAAATATTATTTAGTAGAAGCTAAAGATACAGAGTTAGTTCAACCAGCAGCAGATGTTACAGAAATTAAAGAAGTAAAATGGTTTAGTCAGGCAGAGGCTTTAAATACCTTGGGTTATGAAAATGCTAAAGATATTTTTCGTAAAGCTCTAGCTAAACTAGGCTTATAAACGGTATGAATAAAAATCTAGAAACATTG
>CAIRBL010000091.1 GCA_903876815.1 uncultured bacterium | reverse complement strand
CAGACTGATTAACATCTAAGTCTACAATTTGCAATTCTATGCCAAAAATATTTTTACTAGCAGTATCAACCCAAAAATTTAAATTCATTTTTTTAAAAAAATCTTGCATCATTTGCCACTCATCAGGTTTCTCTGATTTTAAAGTTTCATAAGACTGTTTGGTCTTGTCAATAACAGCAGGATCTGCAAAACTATCTATTGCCAAAAAAATAAATTCATCAATTTTTTCTGGATTTAAAACAAAGTTTATTTTTTTTAATTTTACACCAGATGATTCTTTACTCTCATGTGGATCTTTAATCAAAGCTATCTTTTTATCTTTAGCTTCCGTTAAAAATTTATCCATTTTTTGGTTAAAATCTTTCATAGTAGACAATGAAGACTGCGTACTTTCTTTTGAGACTAAGGTATTTTCTTCTACAGCACCCTTATCAATGGCTATCCAAATCTTTGCCAAGTCAATTGGCAACATATCCAAAAAGTCCATGTCATTATTTAAATTCAAATAAAAAACTTCTGCTATTTTTTTATACTTCAATAATAAAGAAGAATTTTGCAAATCAGGGTCTTCAATTACCACACTGATATTAGCCTCACCGCTAATATTTTCTCCTACAACATCAGTAAAACCATCAAATTTAAAGTTATTTAAATTAAACATGTAATCCTGTTTGTCTATGTTTTCTGCAGCCACACTGTCAATACTCAAGGCTTGTTTGATCTTATAATTTTTATGATTTGTACCCCACTGCCAAGTCATATCTTTAGCTAAAAGCATTACCTGACCTTTAGCATAATACCACCAACCTCCACTACCCAATAAAACTAAAGCCACTACAACAATGAGCCAAAGCCACCATTTACTTTTAGCTTTAGTTTGCGCAACTGGAGGCGTCATGGCAACCGCGCTAGTCGGCGCTACTACACCAGCTGTAGTTTGACTAGAAGCATTTTGATTTTGATCTTGATTATATTCCAACATATTTTTCTTTACTCCGCCTTTAGCGGTTAATATTTTATTCTAAAATTTTCCATTGTTTATTTTCTTGTACCATAAGCATATCTTTGCTCTCAAAAAATGTGCCTGCCAATAAAGTATCTACTGTCAATTTTATTTTTGTCTCTGCTAAATTTTCTTTACTTTTTATCAAAAAACTGACTGGCTTGTTTTGATAATAAATGTGCATAAAATTTAAATTTTCTGTGCCGGCTTGAGCAATAATTTCTCTTTCTACATTTTCAAATGCCAGAACTTGCAACCATAAATCAATATTATTTTCATTAATGGCTTTAGCTAAAGAATCAAGAGTGCGCTGTGGCGTAGCCAAGGTATATAAAGACAAGTCTAAGGTACTAGTGCTGATTGGGCTGTAGCCACTATTGACTTCTTGCCCGTCAAGATAAGTATCTCCGTCTGAATCGGAATTATTTGGATCACTAAGCCAAACCAAAACCTCATCTTCATCACTTAAGCCATCTTGATCCGTATCAATGATGTCTAAATCAATGTTTGGAGATACCAGTTCTGTATCAAAATTTTCTGTCGGCTGATTTTCTGTTGCTACCTGGTCATTATTTGCTCCTGTAACTGGCTGGCCAGCTTTTGGTTTAATAAAAAAATACCAAATTAATAAAAAAATTGTAGCTAAAATTAAAAAAATTAAAATAGCCCACTGCCATTTAGGCGTAGTTTTGGGCGGTGCTGAGATTGAATCACTAAATTCTTCTGTCTCCGCCAAGCTCTTAAAATCATGAGCGTTTTCCTCTGCCATTTATTTTTAAATTAACTATATTATAACATATTATAAACTAAGCAGCGAGCTTTTTTTAAAAAAGCTCGCTGCTAAAAAAGAATTTATCTTTACTTCAAAATATTATTTAGATGTTTGTTTCATAACCGCTTTTTCAAAAACAATCGCTCCTAACACAGTCACCAAAATTACTGCCAGCAAAGAAGCTGAAGCTATAGTTTCAGATAAAGCATGGTTAGCTAAGGCAACCGCCACAAAAACTAAGCCCACTTCACCACGAATAGTCATGGCCAGACCGACTAAATGCCCATCTTCTTTATTTTTAAATAAATATCTGACTGCATATTTACCCGCAAAACCAATAACTGTAAATAATATTGCCCACAGCCAAACTTTAATGTCCACCAAAGCAGCGCGTGGCAACATAGTGCCAATGCTGACCAAAAAAGCACCGACAAAAATATGCATATAACCTTCAATTTTTGCCCAAGCATCATGTTTGACTTCATTGTCTACTTTTGACAAAACTACACCCATGCCAAAAGCACCAAGCACCGGCTCAAGACCAATGACTGCTGCCAAAGATCCACCGATCATCAACATAGCAAAAAAGAAACGTGTAAAAATACCGGTGCTATTATGTCCGTAATTTTTATTTAAATAACTAGAAATTTTTTCTGCCACGCCCCATTGCCACAAAACATAAGTGGCTACTAAAAATATCACAACTGCAATTGCCAAGGCTAAATATGGATTCATAGCCACATTTTCAGCTACGTGCTCTCCTGCTTCCACGCCAGTGCTAGAAACTTTGGATAAAACCGTTAAAATAATAACCCCCAAAATATCATCAATAACTGCCGCTCCCACAATTTGGTTGCCTAAATTTGTTTCTAATTTACCCGCTCTTTTTAAAGCCTCGACTGATAAACCAACTGAAGTGGCAGTAAAAACACCACCCAAAAAAATACTAGCCACTAGTGGCATATGCATCACATAATAGCCAAGAGCCGTAAAAGAAAGCAAGGGCACCAAAACT
>CAIRBL010000090.1 GCA_903876815.1 uncultured bacterium | reverse complement strand
TTTGATTAATGCTTCTGGTAAACATGTTGGCTTACCAGAAGGTCAGCCAGGCAATTCAGAGGCGGGTCATATGAATATTGGTGCTGGTCGGATTATCGAGCAAGACGCTATCACTATTTCCAAAAGTATTAATAATGGTACATTTTTTAAGAATCCAGCTTTTTTGCAAACCGTTAAGCATGTTACTGCACATAAATCTGACATCCACTTGATGGGCTTACTTTCTGATGGTTCTAGTCCACACGCTGACAATGATCATCTATTATCTTTGCTGAGTTTTTTTGTGAATAAAACCAAAGCCAATATTTATTTGCATTTATTTACTGATGGTCGAGATAGTCCGCAATTTGCCGCTTTAAAAGTTTTAGATAAATATAAAAATATTTTTGATCGTCAAAGAATCCAAATAGCAACGGTAATGGGTCGTTTTTATGCTATGGATCGCAAAAAATCTTGGTCTAGAACAGAGTTGGCTTTTAAGGCTTTGGTCAAAGGTCAGGGTGTGAAAGTCAAGACAGCCGCTGAAGGCGTGAGTCAAGCTTATAATCGAGGTGAGAGCGATGAGTTTATCAAGCCAACAGTTATCATCAAAGATAAAAAGCCGGTAGCTACTATCAAAGATAAAGATGCGGTAGTGTTTTTTAATTTGCGTTCTGATAGAGCAAGACAGCTGACAAAAGTTTTTGTGCAACCAGAATTTGAAAAGAAAAATCCCGGTGCTTTTAAGCGCGGACATATTTTTAAAAATTTATTATTTGTCGCTTTGACGGATTTTGGTCCAGACTTGGATAGTATTTTGACAGCTTTCCCAGGCATTGATTTGCCAGATACTTTACCGATGGCTTTGCGAGATTTGCGTCAATTATATATAGCAGAAACAGAAAAATATGCTCATGTAACTTATTTTTTAAATGGTGGCTATGATCATGTAATAGTTGGCGAAGAAAGAGTGAATATTCCTTCTAAAGATGTTGCTTCTTATGCACAAATGCCAGAAATGTCTTCAAAAGAATTAGCTGATTATGTGGTGAAGGCTTTGCAAGAAAAAAAATTTGATTTTATTTGTGTTAATTTTGCCAGTCCAGATATGGTCGGGCATACAGGAGACCTACAAGCAGGCATCAAAGCGGTGGAAGTAGTAGATAGAGAATTAGGCAGAATTGTGCAAACCACTTTGCAAGCCAAAGGAACAGTTTTGGTGACGGCTGATCATGGTAATATTGAAGAAATGATTAATTTAAAAACCAAAGAAGTTGACACAGAACACTCGGTAAATTTGGTGCCTTTTATTGTGGTTAATCAAAATCAATATACTTTAGTTAAGCACGGAGCCTTAGCTAATATTGCGCCGACAATTTTAAAAATTTTAAATATTGATAAGCCGAAATTGATGTCGGCTAAATCTTTAATCAAATAATTATATATGCGACCAAAGCCAGTTATTTTGATAGTCTTAGATGGATTTGGCATTGCGCCCCCGACACGTGCCAATGCTATTGCTTTAGCTAAAACTCCTAATTTTGATAAATATATTAGTAATTATCCAGTCATGCCACTGGCATCTTCAGGTGAGGCGGTTGGTTTGTCTTGGGGTGAAATGGGGAATTCAGAAGTAGGCCATCTATCTTTAGGCTCTGGTACTATTTATTATCAAAATTTACCACGTATTACCAAAGCTATTGCTGAAGGAGATTTTTATCAAAATGAAGCATTTTTAAAAGTTTGCCAACACGTTAAGAGTAAGAGTTCCAGTTTGCACATTTTGGGTTTAGTTTCTTCTGGTGGTGTGCATAGTTTTAATGAGCATTTATATGCTTTAGTTGAGTTAGCAAAACAACAAAAAGTAGAAAGATTATACATCCATGCTTTTTTAGATGGACGTGATACGCCATACAATAGTGGCTTAAATTATATCAATCAATTAGAAGCTAAATTAAAACAAATCGGTTTAGGAGCGATTGCTTCTTTGTCCGGCAGATTTTATGCTATGGATAGAGATAACAATTGGGAGCGTACAGAAAAAACTTATCGTGTTTTAGTAGATGGGCAAGCAGATAATAAATTTGAAGATCCTATAGCAGCTATTAACGCTTCTTATGCCAAAAGTGTTTATGATGAGGAATTTGTGCCTACTGTGATTACTGATGATTTAGGTCAAGCCAAAGGTTTAATCAAAGATGGTGATGGCGTAATATTTTTTAATTTTCGAGCAGATAGAGCTAGACAATTAACCAAGTCTTTGGTCTTGCCGGGTTTTGAAAAATTTGCTCGTCCGTATTTTAAAGATTTGTTATTTGTCACTATGACAGAATATGAGACCGATTTACCGGCTACTGTAGCTTTTCCCAAGGTGGTGATGGATATGCCTTTGGCGCGCGTCATTTCTGAGGCTGGTTTAAAACAATTACACATAGCAGAAACAGAAAAGTATGCGCACGTCACTTATTTTTTTAATGGTGGTAATGAAAAATTATATCCTGGTGAAGATAGGGCTTTGGTGCCCTCACCACATGTTGGTTCTTATGATGAAAAACCAGCGATGTCTGCTAGAGAGCTCAGTAATAAAATTGTGCAAAGTATCAAAGAGGGTTTGTATGACTTTATTGTGGTCAATTTTGCCAATCCAGACATGGTTGGGCATACTGGTAATTTGCCGGCCACCATTGAGGCGATTGAGATTGTCGATCGTTTGGTGGGAGAAATTGTTGATACTGTTTTGTCTTATGGTGGAGTAGCATTGATCACGGCTGATCATGGTAATTGTGAAGAAATGTATAATTTACAAAATGGCTTGATCAACAAAGAACATTCCAACAATCCCGTGCCCTTATTTATCATTGGGCAAGATTTTGTTGGCAAGAGTGTTTTACCTGGTTTATCAGGTAGAGATTTGAGTCAAATTACTTCTATGGGTGTTTTAGCGGATGTAGCACCGACAATTTTAAAAATTATGGGACTTAAAAAACCACCGACTATGACCGGCAGTTCTTTAATTTAGAAGATTTGTTAGTTTAAAATTAGCTGTATCAGTGCAAATGTGCAAATGAGGCCAAATATGATACCACCAATAACCTCGATATTTTTATGGCCAAATTTTTCTCCTAAAACTGGAAATTTATATTCTTGATCATCTGGTAGTTCTTTGACTAATTTATTAATCATTTGACCGTGTTGTCCAATAGCTAGACGGAAGCCAGAAGCGTCGCGAATGGTGATAAGAGCTAAAATCAGGGCCACAGCGAAGCTTGGGGAGTCTAAGCCTTGATCATAGGCTAAGACAGTGGTCAGTGAGGTTACCATGGCCGAGTGTGAAGATGGCATGCCGCCATATTGATTAAATCTTTTGAGGCGATTCCAGTCCCAAGTTTTAGATCTTGTAAATACTACTTTGAGTGCCTGAGCGATAACCATTACTAAAAAGGGGATAAGCCATAATTGATAATCTATAAGCATAGGGTTTTATTTAATATTAATTTAGCTTTATTATAACAAAAATTAAGCAAATCTAAAAATGACTATTTTTCAATCTATTATTTTGGGTCTAGTACAGGGTATCGCAGAGTGGTTGCCGATTTCTTCGGACGGGCATTTGGTTGTAGCAGAACATTTGCTCAAAGTCACCGTGCCAATAGAGTTTGATATTTTTTTACACTTAGGAAGCTTATTGGTTTTGCTATTTTTCTTTCGCAAAGAAATCAAAGAAATTTTTCTTAATTTTTTTCAAGCAAAAAAATATCCATCACCTACATATCAAAATTGGGCTTGGTATTTGTTACTTAGCACCATAGTGACAGGCATCATTGGTTTATTTTTGTATCAAAGCATTGAAGAATTTCGGAATGTTGAGGCGGCTGCTTTTGGTCTTTTGATTACTTCAGCATTTTTGTTGAGCGTTTTTTGGTCTAAAGAAAAAAAGACCTTAACTTGGCAAATAGCTTTAATTTTAGGCTTAGTTCAAGGTTTGGCTGCTTTACCTGGTATTTCTCGTAGCGCTTTGGTGATTTCTACAGCTTTATTTTTGGGTTTAAATAAAAAACAAGCGTTTGATTTTGCTTTCTTACTAGCCATTCCAGCTATTGTCGGCGCTTTTCTATTGTCTTGGGATAATTTTGTTTGGCATAGCCAATATTTGTTAGCTATTTTGGTCACCATTATTTCTGGCTATTTTGCTTTAGTGTTGTTAAAAAAATTAGTTTTAAAAAATTATTTTCCCTGGTTTTTTGTTTATACTAGTTTATTAGCTTTATTTATTTTTATTTTTCTTTCATGATTTACCCAGTTATTTTAGCCGGCGGCTCAGGCACCAGATTGTGGCCAGTATCAACCAAAAATGCACCAAAACAAGTGCAAGCTTTTGGCGATCAGAAGACTTTATTACAAGCTACTTATACTCGTTTAGCCAAAAAATTTTCTGTGCAAGATATTTTGATTGTGACCACTGAGGATATAAAGGATTTGATCAGCGCGCAAGTAGCTCTACAGACACAAAATCTAGTTTTAGAGCCAAAAGGCAAGAACACAGCCATTGCTATTGGATTGGCGGTAGTGCATATTTTGCATCGTGATCCAGAGGGCGTTGCCTTGATTTCCAGTAGCGATGCTTTTATTGCCGAAGAAGACAAATATTTAAGTTTAGTGGAAAAAATCGGCACTTGGACAGCACAGCATCCCGAAAATTTTGTTTTACTTGGCGCGCGACCATTATATCCAGAGACTGGCTATGGCTATATTCATTTTAAAAAAGAGCCGATAGACCAAATTGCTGACATTGATTTGTTTGCTGTCAATCAGTTTAAAGAAAAGCCAAACTTAAGCACAGCAGAAAACTATTTAGTTAGCGGTGAATACCTTTGGAATACGGGAATGTTTATTTTTTCAGCTAAACAATTCATGTTGTGGTATCAAGAGTTTTTGCCGGAAGTTTTTGCTTATTTAGAAAAATTATTAGCCGCCCTTGATACTCATAATCAAGCGGACTATGATAAAATTTTAGCAGAACTTTATCAAAATGTAGAAAGTAGTTCCATAGATTATGCTTTGTTAGAAAAGTTGGCTTCAGTTGTGGTAGTGCCAGTAGATTTGACTTGGGCAGATGTGGGTCATTGGCGCGCAGTTAGAGATATGCGTTTAAATAAAGAAGATGCTGCTAATGTTAGCAATGTTTCTCATATTGGGCTTGATAGTCAGGATAACTTATTGTATTCTAGTAGTGGCAAAATAGTGGCAACTTTAGGAGTCAAAGATTTAATTTTGGTAGAAACGGAAAAAGTGATTTTTTTATGTGCGGCTGACAGAGCGCAAGAAGTCAAACAGCTCTTAGAGATTTTTAAAGAAAAAGGCTTAGAAGATTACTTATGATCAAAAGTATTAAAATAATATTATCAGTAGTTATTTTGAGTGCGCTAGTTGCCGCTGCTTGGTTTTTTGTTGTTTTATTGTCAGCTAATAAACTTGCTAGTGACAAAAGTTTTGAAATTAAGCAAGGTCAGGGTGTGAATGAAATCAGTGTAAATTTATATAAAAGTCAGTTGATAAACAATAAGTTTGTTTTTGAAACTTGGCTGTGGCTTTTAAAGTCAGAGGACAAGGTCAAGGCTGGTATTTATCAGGTGCCAGCTCATATTTCGATCAAAAATTTAAGCACTTTGATTTTGAGTTTGCCTGAAAATTCACAAAAAAGTTTGACGATTGTAGAAGGTTGGCGTCGTAATTTGGACCAGCTGCAAGCAGTGCTGGAAAAAAACAATTTGTCTTATCAGAAATTTTTGGATTTAACAGCTAACAAAAGTGCCTGGGCAGAAGAGTTTGTTTTTTTAAGCGATGTGCCTGTTAGCGCTAGTCTAGAAGGTTATTTGTATCCCGATACTTATTTTATCGACAACAATACTACCGAAGAAGATTTGGTGAGAAAAATGTTGAAGAATTTTTCCGTCAAAGTGTCTTTTGATTTGCAGGCAGAGATAAATAGGCAAAATAAAACTTTATTTGAAGTGGTGAATTTGGCTTCGATCATTGAAAGAGAAGTGCCACATGATACAGACAAAAAAATGATTGCTGATGTTTTTTTGAAAAGATTAAAAGATGGCATTGGTTTGCAGTCTGATGCGACGGTCAATTTTGTGACGGGTAAAAGCTTGTCTCAGCCGACTTTAGCGGATTTGGAAGTTGATTCTTTATATAATACTTACAAATATCGTGGTTTGCCACCAGGTCCGATTTCTAATCCTAGTATTTCTAGTATTGAGGCGGTAGTTTATCCAACGCCAAATGATTATTATTATTTTTTGACCACCAAAGAAGGGGAGGTTATTTATAGTAAAACTTACCAAGAGCATCTGAAAAATAAGGCTAAATATTTGGATTAAAAATCTTGCTCTTGACGCTTTCATTTTTTTCCTTTATAATATCAACACAAATTAAATAAATTTACCCAAGAAAGTAGGCTTTTGGCTAATATTAGCTAAAAATAAGACCTGCCGAGGTGAAAAATATCTATTATTTTCATTGTCTGCGGTAAATTTACGCAGATTTTTTGTTTAAATTATAAAAATATATGTCAAAAACTAAGCAACAAAAACAATTAGCTTTGGATAAAGTCAAAGACAAAATTGCCCAAAGTAAATCCGTTGTTTTTTCTGCTGACAAAGGTTTGGCTGTGAAAACAGTTGAAGCTTTACGCAGAGATCTCAAAAGTAAAGGCGGAGAATACTTGGTAGTCAAAAAGACTTTGTTAAAAAAAGCTTTAGGTGATTTAGAAAATGCCGATAGTATCGAAAGTTTAGAGGGTAATATTGCTGCCACTTTTTCTTTTGAAGATGAAGTCGCTGCCGTCAGTGTTTTGAATAAATATGTCAAAGAAAATGACAATTTAGAAATGGGTAGTGGTATTTTGGAAAATAGAATCATTTTACCTGACATGGTAAAAAAACTAGCTTCCTTACCAAGCAAAGAAGTTATGTTGGCCAAATTGGTCGGCACCTTGCAAGCTCCAATTTCTGGAATGGTCGGAGTTTTGAAGGGCAATTTACGCAATTTAGTAGGCGTTTTAAATGCTATTAAAGAAAAGAAATAATTTTTAACATTAATAAATTAATAATCAATAAATTTATGTCAGAAGAGAAAAAAATCGTTGAAGTGCCAGCTAAATTCAAAGGCATTGTTGAAGAAATCGAAAAAATGTCAGTTTTGGATTTATCAGAGTTGGTAACTTTATTAGAAGACAAGTTCAATGTTTCCGCCGCCGCTCCTATGATGGCTATGGCTGCTCCAGCTGCCGGTGCTACTGAAGCTGCAGAAGAAAAATCATCT
The DNA here is from genome assembly GCA_903876815.1 of uncultured bacterium. Classification (GTDB taxonomy): domain Bacteria; phylum Patescibacteriota; class Patescibacteriia; order UBA1558; family GWA2-36-10; genus CAIRBL01. The sequence continues at coordinate 12,038 of CAIRBL010000090.1, read as the reverse complement.
TTCAATGTTGAGTTGACTTCTGCAGGTGATAACAAAATTGGTGTGATCAAAGCTATCCGCGAAGTCACTCAATTAGGCTTAAAAGAAGCCAAAGATTTAGCTGATGGCGCTCCAGTCATGGTTAAAGAAGGTGCTTCAAAAGAAGAAGCCGAAAACATCAAAGCCAAATTAACAGAAGCTGGTGCTACTGTTACCTTAAAATAAGCTTTAAGTTTTATATTTAAAAAATCTCTCCTAACGGGGGAGGTTTTTTGTTTAGTTGACAAACTTTTGGCTTTTTGCTAGTTTAAGTTTAAGATGACAATTTAATAATTTAAGCATAAACAATATGCGCAAGCTCAAGCAAAGTGTGCAACAGGCCGCCACTTTAAGCTTATTAGTTAGCTTGGTTTTTGGTTCTCTGATGCCGGCGTTTTCTATGCCGGTTTTTGCGTTGGAAAAATCAAGTATAGAAACCACTGGACAGCTAAGTCTTGTTGACACTAATACGCTAGATACTCAGCCAGCTGAAAAACCAATAAACATAGAGCCAGCACCGGAACCTATTATCCATCCGATAGATATTGGCCAGATCAAACCAGTGGAGATTTTACCTGCAGAGGAAATTGTCCCCAAAGATGATCTCTTGCCACCGGAGGATGCAAATCGTGACGGTGAAGAACCAGAGCCTTATATCCAAAAAGATGAAATAAAATCTTTGACAGATAAACTCAATATCAATACGGATACTAACACCGGGGCTTTTAATTATACCTATCCAATTGAGATACCAGCCGGCCGTAATAATTTGCAGCCAGATTTAGCCTTAAGCTACAACAATCAAGATACAAATAATCAAAATTTGTTTGGTTATGGTTGGTCTCTTAATATCCCAAGTATTGAAAGACTAAATAAAACAGGCATAGATAATCTATATACAGATAATTATTTCACTTCTTCTTTAGGCGGAGAACTCGCGCCTATTAGTTTGTCTGACGATGTGCATGGTACTTATGGTCCCAGGGTAGAAAACGGAGATTTCTTAAAGTATGAATATACTACTAGTAGTACTTGGATTATTACTGATAAAATGGGTACGGTTTATACTTTTGGTAAAATTCAAGCTGACAGGCAAGATAATCCAACTGATAATACCAAAATATATAAATGGATGTTATCAGAAGTCAGAGATACCAATGATAATTTTGTCAGATATGAATATTATAAAGATGCTGGTCAAATTTATCCTGATAAAATATTTTATACTGGCCACACGCAAATGGATGGTGTCTTTGAAATAGATTTTTTACGAGAAACAAGAACAGATAATTTAAGCTCTTTTCAAACCGGTTTTCAAGTTACGAATAATTATCGTATTAGTCAGATTTTGGTAAAAATAAATAACCAGTGGCAGAAAAAGTATTATTTAAACTACGAAACAGGTGATAATGGCAACAGATCATTGTTAAGTGGTGTTCAACAAGCAGCGCCAAGCTCGGATCAGGAAGTAGGAGTAGCGATGCCAGAAACGGAGTTTGATTATCCAAACAATCTTGAACAAGCTTGGACAGACATAGAGAATCTTGATTTGCCAGATTTTTTAAGTGCCGGAGGTTCTGACGCCAGTGAGTATGGTATACGTTTTGGTGATGTAAATGGTGATGGTTTGGAAGACATGGTTCGTTCTCATATTAGAATGACTAGCCATGCTGGTGATATGATCATGAAAAACGTTTACCTTAACAAAGGTGATAATACTTGGGAAATAGATGATAATTATAACATTCCAGTTTACTTCGCTAGAGTAAATAACGTTGGGCCATATATTTTTGATGCCGTTTTTGTTGAAGATGGTGCGCGTTTGGTGGATGTAAATGGTGATGGTTTAGTAGATATTATAGAGGCTAGAATCGAAGCTGATAATAGCGAGACAAAACATGTTTATATCAACAAAGGCGATGGCACTGGTTGGGAAGAGGATTTAAATTATGTGATTCCTTTTGCATTTATTAAAAGATTTACCGCAAACGGTAGTTTTCTAGATTTTGATGTGCGTTTGGTGGATGTAAATGGTGATGGTTTAGTAGATGCTTTGGCATCTTATAGGCACTATACTTGGTATTATACAGATAATTTTGTTGACACCAAACATGTTTATATCAACAAAGGCGATGGCACTGGTTGGGAAGAGGATTTAAATTATATAGTTCCGGTACCATTTATGTATAAGAACTTACCAGTCTCTGGAGCCGGAGCAAATGGCACTATAGATACAGGAGTTCGTTTGTCTGATGTCAATGGTGATGCTCTAGTGGATATTATAGAATCTAGGTATGAAAGAATTGGTTATTATTATCCTTCACCTGGCTGGACCAGATATATTAATAATGTTTACCTTAATAAAGGCGACGGCACTGGTTGGGAGGAGACCGATGATTATGTTGCGCCAGATATTTTTGTGCAATTAATGGAATCTGGTCGTTATTTTTCTAACGAAGACAGCTTTGTCCGTTTGATGGATATAAACGGCGATTATTTGGACGATGTAGTAAAGTCTAGATACATAGATTACAATAATGAGGTAAATATTGATCAGGGTGTATGGATTAATAAGGGTGACGGTACTGGTTGGTACAGTGATTCAGACGAAGAGTTACCTTTTTATTTTTCTATATTTGATCCGCACAACGAGGGCAGCTCAAGCGGAGAGTTTGATAACGGCTGTCAATTTAGTGATGTGAATGGTGATTCGGTGATTGATGTCATTTGTTCTAGATCAATGCATAGCAGTCCAAATGATGTTCATAATATTTATATTAATAATAATTACAATAAAGTTATAGGTTCTATAAATAACAACCAGGGGAAAAATATTGATATAAATTATCAATCTTCAGCTCAATATACAGAACCAGACTCTCAAGTCAGTATGAGTTCTGAAAGAGATACGGAAGTTTTACTACCAGAAGAAGAATTTGAGTATACAGCTAATAGTTTAACTAATCATTTTAATTTTACTGAATTATGTGATTCATTATCTGCTTGTAAAAAACTGAGATATTTAGACATAAATGGTGATAGTTTAGTGGATGTAGCTAGAGTCACGTCTAATACTATTGGGCCAGTTTATATTAATACTGGGAGTTATTGGGTTAGTGGTTCTTTTGCAAATTTAAATATATATAATAGTTGGCAAAGTGTTTTTGAATTTGGTGACATAAATGGTGATGGTTTGGTTGATGTGGTCGTTGGTACCAATTTAGATGATGATCAACCAGTGTACAATGATTTTGTATATATTAATAATGGTTCCTCTTGGGCTTTAGACGAAAGTATTAATGTGCCGCTGCATTTTGCAAGTTTTGGATCAAAAAAATTGATTGATTTAAATAACGATGGGTATGCTGATATTGTTTATAATGATAGCGAGGAAGTATATTTGAATAATGCTAATAATACCGGATGGACATTGAGTGACTGGAATGCTAGGGAAATGTTTGATAGATACGCAAGGCGTGGTGATGTGAATGGTGATGGTTTGATTGATTATTATAGGTACAATCATCAATCTTATGATATATGTATAAATACGGGTAGTGGTTTTGATTGTGATACAGAGTGGTCATTGTTAAGTTTTTTTTGGGAAACAGGTAGAGATAGAGATGCTTGGGATTTCTTTGATTTCAATAGTGATGGTTTGGATGATGTTTTGTATTCTTTTAGTAATTCTTCTGGTACTTATAAAGTAGCGTATCTTAATAAAGGTAATGCTGAATGGGAGCTAATTAATCATAATTTACCATTTTTATTTAAATATCAACAAAATCATAATTATATATATAATAATGTATCATTTTTTGATTTGAACGCAGATGGTACAAAAGATATTTATTTATTTGATTATTCTGGTAATAATAATGTTTATCTTCATAATACTTTAGCAAAAAGTTTATCAAGCATCTCAAAGGATCAATATTTTAATATTCATAACACTTATGAATCATCTGCTCAATCTCGAGATGCTGGTGATGCATTGGCTAACCCAAAACTTCCTTATATTATCCAAACAGTTCAGCAAATTAATGTATTTGATGGTGTTGCTACGACAACGATAGATTATCAATATTCTGGTGGTGAGCAATATTTTGATTCAGAGCACCCAAGAGATAAAAAATTTGCTGGTTTTGCTAAAGTAGAAAAAACTATTGCTAACAAAACTACTAAAACTTTTTATCAACAAGCCAATGAAACAAATAGTGAATTAGGCGAAAGTACGGATACTTATGCTAAAATAGGCAAAGTTTATCGTCAAGAAGTTTATGATGGTCAAGACTTAAAGTCTGCTAGTATTCAAAAATGGCAAGAAGAAGATTTGGTAAATAGAAAATTAGTCTTAAAAAATTCAGATAGATTTATTGATAGCGTGAATCAAGAAAGCATTGATCCAATAGATTCTAACTATAATGATAATGATACTTTGATTCTTTGGCACATGAATGGTATGGTTGGTTCTGTAGATAAGCGCGATAATGTCCACAGTTCCTCGTATGATTTAAATGAATTTGGTGTAAGTGAAGCTAATGGTTTTAATGGTGTGCCTGCCGGCGCATATCATTTAAATGGACAAGATCAGTATCTTCAAACTGAAGGTTTTAATATTGGATACAATAATCTGACCATAGAAGGCTGGTTTAAATTAGCTAGTTTTGGCCCCGGTTTATCTCCTATTGTTAATCAAGAAACAGAGTCTGGTGGTACTTATGATAACGCTAGGATACAGGTTGGAGTTAATCAGGAACATAAATTATATTTTATTACTGAGGATAATGAATTAAACATACCAACTTATCAGATCTTATCCAATTCAGATATTCCTTTAAATGAGTGGGTTTATTTTGCATGTTCTAGAGAGAATGGGGTGTATAAGATTTATATTAATGGTGAATTAGATGCTTCACATAATTATAGTGGTAATGGACATTTGCCATCTTCGCTTGGAGATTTATATATAGGCGCTAGATATAATCCATATTATAGCCCAGAACCACAAAATCAGTATAAATTTCATGGTGACCTTGATGAGGTGCGTATTTCTTTAGTTGCTAGGAGTGCAAGTGAAATTTTAGATAAATATAATAGTAGATTAGATTTACAATACTATTCATCAGAAATTAGTAGGGCAATTACATATGACTATGATCTCGCAAACGGTAATTTACTGTCTGAAAATAATCTTGGTCAAGTAGAACTAAATATTAATACAGGGGAAATTTTAGATATTTTATCTGGCGATGAAAAAACAACTACTTATGAGTATGCACAAAATACTACTAAACACATTTTGTCAGCGCCAAAAGAAAAAGTTATTACCGATAATCAAGATACAAAATCACAAGAATTATACTATGATGATTTAGCTTTTGGACAAGTAAATAAAGTTAATCTCACCAAAGAAGATTATGTGGTAGATAATGTAGAGATTAATCGGGAGTTTAATGATTTGGGCTTAGTGGTTGCAGAAACTGATCCGGAAAACAATGTGAGTGAGATTGTCTACGATGAGAATGATCTTTATCCGAGTCAGACGGCCAACTCTCTCAATCAAATAACTTATACAGACTACAATTTATTAAACGGCCAAGTAGCAACTAGTACCGCTGCCAATGGTGCTATGATAGTAAATACATATGATGCTTTTGGTAGGCTCATAAAAACTCAAATTTCTAGCCCAAGCTCTACTACAGAATTATTGACTAAACAAGATATTGTTTATCAGGATTTTGAATTCCCAAGATATAAAGAAACTAAAGATTATTTTGATGTCAATCAATATAAAATTCAACGTGAATATTATGATGGTTTAGATAGGGTGATTCAAACTAAAACGCAAACTGCAAGTTCAACACTTTGGTCAACTCAAGATATAGCTTATGATTCATTAGGCAGAGTAACACACCAGTCTTTACCTTATTTTAGCCAAAATATTAGCTATTCAGCGCCGGATTTAAATCAAGTAGCTAAAACTTATACTTATGATGCCTTAGATAGGGTACTGACAGAAATCACGCCAGTCGGCACTACTACTTACGAATACAATGGTCTGACCACGACTATTTATGATGCCAATAATCATCGTAAAGATTTGACTAAAGACGCTTATAGTAATTTAGTAGAAGTCAAAGAATATAATGGTCAAGATGTCTATACTACCAGTTATGAATATAGTTTGACTAATAAATTAACTAAAATTACTGATGCCTTAGGTAATATTCGCAACTTTGTCTATGATGATTTAGATAATCTTGTTTCTCAAGATATGATTCACAGACCAAATGCCCAAAATATTCCTAACTTGACTTATACTTACGATAAAAATGGTAATGTTTTGACAGAAACTAATTTTAACAACCAAATTATTACTTATACTTACGATGATTTAAATAGAGTTTTGACAGAAAGTGTCAATGCTAGTCCAAAAATTACTTATGTTTATGATCAAGGTATAAATAATCTTGGTCAATTGACACGCGTTAATTATTTACATAATGGTAATTGGCAGACTTATAACTATAATTTTTTGAATCAACTGACAGATTATGATGTGCGTATCAATAATGATACTTATGCGCTTAATTATGCTTATAATTTAAACAATGCTTTAAAACAAATTGACTATCCAAATAGTAAAACTGCTAACTATACTTTTAATAATATCGGTCAAGTAAGTTCTGTAAGTATTGCCACTTCTACTATAGCCACTAATTTACAATATAATGCCAATGGTCAGCTGTTACATTTAGAGCGTGGAAATAATTTGGTTACAAATTATACTTATGATCCCACACAAGCTTATCGTTTGACAAACCTAAGCACTACGAATGCTACGAGTACTTTGCAAAATATTAGCTATACTTATGATGCAGTCGGAAATATTCTACAAATCAATGATAATGCTAATACGAATTTAGCTAAAACGGCTACTTATTTTTATGACGACTTAAATCGTTTAGCTTCTACCACAGTCAGTTATGTCAATATTCCAAATTTTAATTATAGCCAAAGTTTTAGCTATGATGCGATTGGTAATATTTTAACAAATTCATCTTTAGGTACTTATAGCTATACTAATAATAATCCCCAACAGCTAAGTAATGTTCCAAATCAAAATTTTGTGTATGACAATGCTGGTAATTTATTGACCGATAGTCAAAAAACTTTGACTTGGGATTGGCGCAGTCGCATGAGCAAGAGCCAAAATAATGGCACTAGTGATTACACAAGTTATGAATATGATAGTCAAAATCAAAGATTACTCAAAACTACCAAGCGACCAACTATCATTAAATTGCCTTTGGCTAAAGCTACTAATAATTTATCTTTAACGAAACCGCCAGTAGAAATTGGTCAAGATATTATTTTGACGGAAGAACACTATGTTGATCAGTATTTTGAACGAGATGATAAAAATAATGACACCAAAGACCATGTCTTTATTAATGGCCAAAAAATTGCTACAATAAACAATAATAACGCTCCTTATTACATTATTTCTGATCATTTAAACTCTAGCTCTATCTTGGTAGACTCTAATACTAATATTGCTGAAGTTTCAGACTATATGCCATTTGGCTCTGAAGCCTATAGTAATACTATTATTGATTTAGATAATAATTATAACTTTACTGGCAAAGAAAAAGATGAAGAAAGTAGTTTGCAGTACTTTGGTGCTAGATACATGGATAATGAGATTGGTAGGTTTGTATCTATAGAGCCAGTTATTTTAGCCTTACATGATAATAATAAATTAAAATCTCTCACTGGTAGTGAATTGCAAGAATTTTTGCAAGATCCACAAAAACTCCAATATTATTCTTACTCTAGAAATAATCCAATTATTTTAGCAGATTTAGATGGTAATTGGTGGAAAGAATTGATCACTGGTAAGCAATCTTGGTCTAGTTTTAAAGTAGAGCTTGGTCAAGCCGCTAATCAATTATATAATGATAGCGGTGCTTGGAAAGCGGCCATGGACCATCCAGTTGCAACTGGGGTAGTAACTGGGCTAGCTGGAGGTGCCGCTGCAGCGGGTGCCGCAGCAGGATTAACTGCTTTAAGCACACAATACTTAGGTGGTATTGGTACAGCATGTCTAGCATTTTGTAATAAAGCACAAGATACTGTCAAATTGCTAAATAGTCCTATAGATATAACAGTTAATCGTTTAAATCATGTACTTGATGAACATACAGTTGGTGGCGGAAGTACATTTGGTAAAAGTATATTCAATCAAGGTGAGGATATAGTAAATTTAATCAAGCAAGGCACACAACAAGTAATAGAAAAACAAGCATTTGGTAATAATTTTCAAAGAGTATTTGATGTTGGTAGAAATATCGGTATTGATAGATTAACTAATCAGCAAACTCGTATCATGACGGTTATTACAAATGCCGCTGGCAGAATGATTACGGCTTTTCCGGGAGTGCCAGTTAAACATTAATTTAACTAATTTATATTATATGCAGCATATAGGTTTTAATATTATTAATGAGCAAGGTTTATTAATAAAACGCTCAGACATTAATTTTGCTGAGATTATGCTTTTATTATTTGAGCAAAAGGAGTATGCAAAAAATTTCCCCTGGTTGTCTACAGTAGATCCATACGGGCTTACTATTTTTAATGAATTACAAACAAAAAATTTAATTCAAGATCTTGAAAAGTTACAAAGTATTTCTGCAGATACATTGAACAATTTGATTAAAGAAGCTATAGATTTTATTAAGACAAGTTCAGATTTGGAATTTATACAATTTATAGGTGATTAATAAATATTAGTGTAATCAAAAAACCTCCCCGTCGGGGGAGGTTTTTTAGTGATTCATTTTATTCATTAATCGCTAGCAAATATAGATGGTTGCCGTTGAGTAAATAGATAGCTTTTTCGGCTGGGTCTATGGCTAGGTCAACGAGATTATCAAATTTTGGCGAAGTGTATTGGTCTTTGATGTTACCATTTTTGTCAAAGATAATCACTCTTTGATTGTCTGGGTCTATGAGATAAAGCAGTTTTGATTCTTTAAAAGTTTTGATAATCGATTTTTGGCCAATGACTGGATGTGGTACATGGTAGTCAAACTTCTCAACTTTGCCTTTGCGGAGTTTTTTGATTTCACCGTTTTGGAAGGTCAGGTAAGCATCACCGTCAATCGCAAAACTATAAGCTTGGCTCAAATCAGCTTCAGCGGTGAGCCAATTAACGCCGTTGCTAAAAGATGTGCCACTTTCTGGGTATTTAAATATTTTGTTGTTTTGACTATCCAAGGCATAGAGATTGTTGCTGTAGATATTTAGATCTTGCACTTGAGTATTGCCGGAAGCTTTATTGAAGTCAAATGATTCAAATTGTTTGTTATCTAAATTAAAGATAGAGTATTGTTCGTTGTTGCTCAAAATAAGTTTACTTTGACCTGGCCAGTCAGCTAAAGTTTGACCATTGGCAAAATCTGTTAGTTTTACAGGCGCTGAATCTTGTAATAGATACAAAGAGTTTTGATCTAGTAAATAAAATTTGCCATCTTTTTGCACGATTTGTTTTGAGCCTGCTAAAGTGCTTAAGTCAAACAGCTCCATAGGATTATCTACATAGTTGATATGACGAATTTTGTTGATCAGCCTAGCTGCTTGTTCTTTGACAGTGGTTACTTCCGTTGCTTGTTCGTTTGATTGCACTTGTAAGTTAGCGAGAGCTGTCTGTACCTCAAGTAGTAATTCTTCTGCGCGTTTTTCATCTTTGTATATCAGGCTGGCCTCTACTTCGTTCAAAGTTGTATTGATGCTGTCAATGCTTTGTTGGTAAGTATTTTCTTGTTTGACCACCGCTTTTTTCTGAGTCAAAAACACTAAGCCTTGCAAGAAGATCAGAACCACTATCAGCAAAGCGACGATGAGGATTTTTTTGCGCCAAGTCAAATTGCTAAACCAGGTAGTTTTTTTATGGATAGTCTGTTTGGTATTAGCTAGTATCGTGTCTTCACTTTGACGACGGAATTTATGAGAAAATAAAAATAAATAAGTTTTTTTCAAATAAGCAAAAATTGTTTGGCAGATTTGAGCAACAATACCAAAAAAAGTAGTGATTAAACTCCATAGCCATAAAACTTGGCGCACCAGTTTGATATTTTGCAAACCGCGTTTGTCAAAAACTAATTTTGTTTTTGGCGCGTGAGCTTTTTTATTTGGAGTTTGCGCTTTAGTTACATTTTTGAGGCCCGCATCTTGCCTTGGGGCTTGTGTGGCGTTTGGCGCTATGCTTGGAGCTATTTTTGGCGCTAATTCTTCATCAGCAATTGGGTTTTTTAGATCTATTTCGTTACTACTAGGATTTTTGATAAACAAAGAATTAAAACTGACAAAGTCCGGCACAGTTTCAAGTAGTTTGTATAGCTGATCCACGGCTGCCTGTGGGCTGTATTTTTGCGTAAGCAAACGGATTTTTTCTTTGGAAACATAGTCAAATAAAGCATTGGTAGAGATAACAAGTACATCGCCACTATCTAAAGAGCCGGAAGTGATGTCGGTAAAAATTTTGGCTGGGTTGATATCAGTTGTTTTATCTAAAATTTGAGTAAATTGGTTGTGATTGAGTAGCCAAGCGTCAATATTGCCGATGCCAGCTAGATAAACAGAGTTGCTATGTAAAATGCCGACAACTAAATTTATTTTTTGAAACCACAAACGATTTTTTTGTGGCGCTAGTGTAGGTAAGAGTTGATTGAGTAGTTGCAAGATTTCTTCTAGCAAACTTTCTGGGTCATCATTTTGGCTATTTTCAAAATAAAGAGAAAGCTCAGAAGTGATTTGGTCAATGATATTTTGATAGTCGGTTTTTTCTTTGGCAAGCTCTAACAAAATAAAAAATTGCCCGGTATTTTTGGGCTCACTTAAATAACTCTCAGATAATTCTCTAGAATTTACGTGATCGTAGATAAAAAGTTTCTGTTTTTTGAGTATAGACATTTTACAATTCTTGCAAATAATATTATACTATATTTGCTTATTTTAGTAAATAAAATGCTTGAACAAATTTTTTCATCAGCCACGCGAACAAAAGTCATCAAATTTTTTTGTTTGCATTTGGATGAGCAAATTTTTGTCAGAGAGTTAACTCGCAGTTTAAATTGCCAGCTCAACTCTATTCGTCGGGAATTAGAAAATTTAGAAAGTTTGGGATTTTTGGAATCTGAGACTAAAGATTCGAAAAAGTTTTATGGGGTCAATAAAAACTGGCCACTTTTGAGTGAGCTAAAAAATTTGATTTTCAAAGCTATCACTTTAGAAGAAATGCAAGTGGCTGGTAAGATGTCAAAGGTTCCAGGTTTACAGCTCCTTATTTTTACTGGCGCCTTGACCAATGCTGCTACGCAGACTGATATTTTGATTGTCGGTAAAGTCAATAAAACTAGTATTTTGAAGTATTTAGAAAAAATCGCTGACGGTATGCCACGCAGTTTGCGCTATACTTTTTTGACTAAGACCGAGTATGTTTATCGGGTGGAGGTGACAGATAAGTTTATTTATGATATTTTATCTCACGAAAAGATTGTAGTGGTAGACAAGCTATCCAAAGAATTAAGAAATAAACAGTTAGATGAATTTAATTTTAAACATTTTAGACAGTAAATTATGGGGATTTTAAAATTTGTCATCCCAAGCATTAGCAAGTTATTTATAGCTGTTTTGTTTGGCTTTGTTCATTTTATTTTTATCCTAGATTTTATTTTTGAAATATTTGATCCTTGGGCAAAATGGCATGATGAATTTTTGTATATTGTTTCTGTCTTTTTTGTTTATTTAGTAGCTTGTATTATTGATTTATTTATTAACAAGAAAGACTCTCAAAGATTGCAGGCTAATTTGAATAATCCGTCAATTAAAAATAGTGTCAGGTTTCCAGTTGAGATATATTATGATAACAAAAAAAGATTTTCCTATATTTTGCGTAAGACTTGGTTTATTTTCTTAGTTGGTTTTTTAGGACAATTTACTGCTTTAGAGTG
>CAIRBL010000089.1 GCA_903876815.1 uncultured bacterium | reverse complement strand
ATAGAGTTACCACAAGCAATTTCTGGTTCTTCCTCTTCTGGTGGTGGTGAGTTATGGCCTCCTCCACCATTGTTGCCACCTCCGTTGTTACCTCCGTTGCTACAAGAGTTGCAAGTTCCTCCACAGTCTATGCCTGTTTCATTGCCATTTTGGATGTTGTCGGTGCAGGTGGGGACAATAATCTCTTCCACAATATTCTCATCAATATGGCCATCACAATCATTGTCTATATTATCATCAATTTCTATACTATTATTAGTATACTGACAAGTGCCAACTAATTTATTATGCGCTAAAGCCGCATAAAATGCCGTTGCCTTCGTTCTAATTTTATTGGTACTTATAGAAATATCACCATTCTCAAAAATCATTTGTAATTCAGGGTCAAAACCAGCTAATAAAGTCCAGCCAGGAGCGTGATTACTTCCCATAATCCATGGACTATAAGGACCCTCCTCCGGCTCAAGTTTACCATCTATAAAATCATAATATTTTGGATTTTGGACATCTTTATTCCAAATAACATTTTTAAATGTTCGTAATAATCTTCTCATGTCATTTTCACTAAAAACTATACCCGCACGATATAAGTCAATTGCACCATAAACAAAATGACCAGCATGAGATGTATCACTAGGAAAAGAATACTGGCCATTATGCCGACAAGTGTCATCATTCAAATAGCACTCTGGCCAAGTCTGATCAATAAAATCAGAATCTATTTCGCTCCACATTACAGCCTGAGCATCTTCAGAGTTATCAAATAAAGAATTCTTCAAACGAGTGGCCGCTTCTACTATCAAAGGATAATAAGTATTAGTAGAATTCTCAAAGGTTCGATCGCCATAAGCTAAATACAAATCCAATAAAATACGTGCTGGTGCAATGACTATGTTATGAACAGTAGAACGTACCACCCTAAAATAACTATTAGTACAATATGGATCATTTATGATATTATGCTCTATTTTTTCTGCCAGATTATCAGCTGCCTCTCCATATTGCGCATTAAGAGTAGGATCTTTTTTAATAATTTTTATAATTTTTGTAACATTAGTTGCCCCAGCCATTGTATATGTGCAAGAAAATCTTTTTGGCGTACTTGGCATGTTATTAATACACGAATCATTTACATCCCAGCAGCCGTAATTACTAGAATTCATATAAGATATATTATGTGTATCCTCCCACTCCAAATAACCATCGGGCACAATACTTAAATCTCTCATGATGGCAAAAGTAGACGATGCTTTACGTAAAGCATAATCGATATATACATCGTCTTGAGTAACTTCGTACATATCGATCAAGCTGGCTAGATATGGATATAAATTGTACGGCAATAAAGCCGGAGCATCGACACCAGAGGCTGTCGGGGTAGAAGAGGCTATGTCCCAATCAGTACTATTTAAAAAATCAATAACTAAACGATTTTCATATAAATTTTTTAATTCTTCTAAACTATAACCTTCAAAATTACTTAATACTTCGCTATTATTATCTGCGTCATAACAACCAGGATCTTGTAAGTCTTTTAAACCATCGTTATCATCATCTAATAAATTATTACACGCATTCTCTGTGGGCAGATTCTCTCCCTGGCCAGCATAACTAGTAACAAAAATAATACTGGTGCTTAATATCAATGCCACCAGCACGATAGGCCTTATTAAATTAGAAAATTTTTCTTTTAACAACATCATTTATTTAATATTATTATAACATTTTGACACATTTATAAAAAGAGAGCCACGTGCTCTCTTTTTTACATCCTACCATTCATCTATTTCCGGTAAAAAGGAGCCGGGTTTAATTTTTTTCTTTGGTTTTTCGGTAGTATCCTCCTCCCAAAAATCTCCCGCTGTATCTTCAAAAGAGTACTCTACTTTATCTACTTGAGCTAAAATACTAGTACGAGCTAAATGATTTAAATTTAAAAAATCTGAAGCTATGTTTTGTACAAAAGGACTAGGCTGAAAACTCTTGTAGCCATCATAAGAAAACTGAGACATCGGATAAGTCATATACAAATATTTTTTAGCGCGAGTAACAGCCACATAAAACAAACGCCTTTCTTCTTCTTGCTCTGTTTCAGTTTGAGCTAATGGATGTGGCAATGATTTATTTGTTAAGTTCATCAAAAAAACCGCCTGCCACTCCAAACCTTTGGCTTGATGAATAGTACTCAAAATAAGACCTGGCTTCTTTTTATCATCATCAACTGAAAATTTTTCTTGCAAAGTTATTTCGCTTAAAAATTCAGCCAGATTTTGATAGCTGGCAGAAAAAATAGCCAATTGTTCTAAGTCTTCCTGACGCTGACGATAGTCTGGGTATTGTGCCGTCAAATACTCTTGATATTCTTTGTTTAATAGTCTAATCAACTCGGCTGGATTAGCATTTTGCTGTTGAAACAAATTTTTCAAAACTGCTACTATTTGTTGCCAGCTCACCAAAGCCAGCTTAGACAAATTAATACCCAAATTATCTAGCTCCGCTAAAGATTCTAATTGACTAGCGGCTTGATAAATTTTTTGGGCGGTTGTCGGGCCAATGCCTGGATATAAATTTAATACTCTTGACCAAGCGACTTCATCTTGAATGTTAGCTAAAATTTTTATCCAAGCCAAAATATCTTTGATATGTGCACGATCAAAAAATTTTAAACCACCACGCATTTGATAATGTATACCTCGACGATTAAGCTCCATTTCTAAATTTTGTGAATGATGTGAAGCTCTAAATAAAACAACTATTTCTTCTGCTGGCACACCTTCGGCTATTAAGCTTTCTATTCTATCAGCTATCCATTTAGACTCTCGTAAATTATTTTCTAAGGCAATCAAATCTGGCTTGGTATAAGATGGTAAAACAGCTTGCAAATTTTTAGCAAATTGCTTCGTATTGCTAGCAATAATTTCATTAGCCAAAAATAATATTTCTGGCGTAGAACGATAATTAGTTTCTAGTTTATATGTCTGACATTGCGGAAAGACTTTGGGAAAATCTAAAATATTTTGGATATTAGCAGCTCGAAAAGAATAGATGCTCTGAGCATCATCACCTACCACCAAAACATTTTGGTGACTTTTACTCAAATTAAACACAATTTCTGCTTGCAAAGTATTAGTATCTTGATATTCATCTACTAAAATGTATTCCCATTTATGAGCAAAAATTTTTTCTAAATCTGGATCAATAGTCATTAAACGCCACGACAAAAGTAAATCATCAAAATCCAAAACATTGGATGTTTTTTTGCGTAAGATATACTGCGCAGCTGTTTTTTCAAATAAGTCTGTCAGGCTTTGCCATTCGGGAAACTTAGTTTCTAAACTTTCTTTGATAGTAATCTGAGAATTAGTAGCAAAACTAATAATTTCTTTTACTAAACCAGAACTCGGTTTACGATTGTTATTTAAGTGACCAAAAATATCAGCCACAATATTTTTTAATAAAGATTTAGCATCATCTTCATCTAAAATATTAAAATTATTTTTTACCCCAATCTTAGCGCCATAGAATCTGAGTAAACGATTAGCTAAACTATGAAAAGTGCCTCCCCAAATAGGTAATTTATTTTTATCCTTCCATTGCAAAAGCTCAGTCACTCTACTCATCATCTCACTAGCTGCTTTATTGGTAAAAGTCAAAAGCAATATTTTTTCAGGACTAACTCCCTGTTCAACTAAATAGGCCACCCGATAAACCAAAGTTCTAGTTTTACCAGAGCCTGCACCAGCCAAAACTAAATGCGGCCCTTTTGGTGAAGTAACCACTCTATATTGTTCGGTATTAAGTTCTTTTTTAAAATCAATTTTGGACATTTTTGTATGAATAAATAAGTGCCAATATTATAACCCAAAAGCTTGGTCTTGGCTAATCTAAAATTTTAGTTTATGCTTAATACTTCACGATCTTTATGTCAGGAGGAACAATGTTTGCTTTGAAAGCGCAATCGCTGGGCTTCTGGGTGGGCTGTTTCCTTTTGGGTATCTGGAAACGTATCCATAGGCAGCCCAGACGCTATCGATGGTGAAACAAAGCTGGCGTCACATGAGCTCCTGTCTTGATTGACAGGAGCTCGAACTTTATGTTTAAATAAAAAACGTTAATCAAGCTAAAATAATGTATTATGTCATTTTCTTTAGGCATCGTCGGCTTACCAAATGTTGGCAAATCTACCCTTTTTCAAGCCTTAACTAAAAATAAGGTTGAGGCTGCTAATTACCCATTCTGTACCATAGATCCTAATGTGGGTGTAGTTGCTGTACCCGATGAACGCTTAAATAAATTAAGCGTTATGTCAAGCTCTGCTAAAATCGTGCCAACCACGATTGAATTTGTAGATATAGCTGGTCTTGTCAAAGGCGCCTCAACTGGAGAAGGCTTAGGCAATAAATTTTTATCACACATCCGAGAAGTAGATGCCATTGTTCAAGTTGTTAGACATTTTTCTGATCCAAATGTTATTCACGTTGGCGGCAAAATTGATCCTGAAGATGACAAGCAAGTGATTAATTTAGAATTAATTTTAGCTGACCTAGAAACAGTAACAAAACACTTAAGTAAAGTGGTTAGTAAAATGAAAGGTGCTTACGAAAAAGAATTAAATCAAGAAAAAGCTGTAATTGAAAAAGCAAAAAATATTTTGGAAAGCGAAACTTTGTTATCAGCAGAAATTTGGGAACAAGAAGAATACAAAATTTTAAAACAACTCAATTTATTGAGCATCAAGCCTATTATATATTTATACAATATTGCTGAAAATGATTTAAACAAAGATTTACAATTACCAGCCAACGCCGTCAGTATTTGTGCCAAGCTAGAAGCAGAATTATCAGAGCTAGAGCCAGCGGAAGCACAGATCTATTTACAAGAATTGGGCATTAAAAATACTGGCCTAAATAATTTGATTCAAAAAAGCTATCAATTACTAAATTTAATCACTTTTATAACAACTGGCCCCGAAGAAACAAAGGCTTGGACCATAAGCCGTGGCACCAAAGCTCCTCAAGCCGCTGGCGTCATTCACACTGATTTTGAAAAAGGCTTTATCCGAGCCGAAGTAATCAACTGTCATGATTTATTAAAAGCTGAATCTTGGACTAAAGCTAAAGAATTAGGCCTCATGCGCATGGAAGGTAAGGAGTACGTCATGCAAGACGGCGACACCGTTCACTTCTACTTTAATTAAAATTTAAAAAATGCTATTATAATAAAGTCATAGTTCATTATCTTACTTTCGAATCAATTTCTACTTTTTAGTTCAACTGAAATAGCCAGCTATAAGATTGGCAAAGTAATTATAAAAATAAGTTGACAAAAGTAACAAAAGAAAGTACTTACAATTGAATAGCAAGAACATGGAAGTATTATAAAAACTCCATCCAGAAGGGCTTCTGGGTGGAGTTTATGCGCTACACCCGACGAATACCGGGTTATTTCAAATCTTTTATCAGCATAGCGTCACCAAAAGAAAAAAACCGATAGCTATTTTTTACTGCATGCTGATAAGCTTTGAGAATATTTTCTCGCCCAGCCAAAGCAGAAACCATAAAAAGTAATGAACTTTTTGGTAAGTGAAAATTGGTAATCAAACTATCCACAAATTTGAATTTTACTCCTGGATAAATATAAATATTTACCCATTTCTCTCCCGACTCTAAAATATATGTATCACTTCCGCCAGAGGCGGATCCGGCTCTGGCGGAAAAAGCCTCTAAGGATCTTGCAGCGGTCGTACCAACGGCCACTATTTTTTTACCAGCTTTTTTATATTGATTTAATTTTTGAGCTGTAGCCTTATCTATACTAGCCCATTCACTATGTATCTTATGTTGAGTGATGTCCTCTACCTCTACTGGCGCAAAAGTACCAAGTCCTACGTGTAAAGTAACTTGCAAAATTTTAATCCCCGCTTTTTCAATTTTTTTTAATAAGGCTGGCGTAAAGTGTAAGCCAGCAGTTGGCGCTGCTACTGAACCAGTAGTTTTTGCAAAAACTGTTTGATAGTCTTTTTTAATATGAGCACTATCTTCAGTTTTGATATACGGCGGCAATGGCGTATGTCCAATTCTCTCTACTATTTTTAAAAAATCATCTCCGGCAAAATTAAATTTTACTTTTTTTATTTTTCCTTGATCACTAATAATCTCACCTATCAGTTTTTTGTCAAAATAAATTTTATCACCTATTTTCAAAGCTCGTCCACCAACTAAGCATTCCCAAGAATCAGCATTTATTTTTTTAGCTAAAAAAACTTCCACCTTAGCACCAGTCAATTTTCTACCATACAAACGACTGGGAAAAACTTTAGTTTCATTTAAAACTAAAACGTCGTTGCTGTCTAAAAAATTCAAGATATCATAAAAATGAGCATCTTGAAGTTCGCCAGTAATTTTATCCATGACCAAGAGCTTGGAATGATCTCGAGGCTTCACTTGCTCTTGAGCAATCAAATATTTTGGTAAATAATAATCAAATAAATCTATTTTCATACTTTTAAAATACCATCTCTTTTTGAATAAATACAACCACAATAGTTTTGGCGATAAAAATTTTCTTGTTTACTTAAAACACAAGAAATTTTGAAGCCGTCATTTTTTTTCCAATCACGATCTAAAAAATCTATCTCAAAAATCTGACTTAACTTTTTACCAATTAAGCTAATTTTTTTAGCATCCTTATGTGGGCTAATGGTCAAGACTGTAGCAAAAGCTTGGTAATTATTTTGTTTTGCAAACTTCGCTGTTTCTCCCAAACGCAAATCAAAACACACATCACACCGTTTGCCTTTTTCTGGCTCGTGCTCTAAACCTTTAGTTTTGTCTAGCCAAACAACGCTGTCATATGGACCTTCGATAAAATCTATGTTTAATTTGTCACAATAAGCCTTCATTTCATCACGACGCTGATTATACTCTTTGCGCGGATGAATATTTGGATCATAAAAATAAACAGTCAAGTCCCAAGAGGATATTAACTGTTGCAAAATAAAAATTGAACATGGCGCACAACAAGAGTGCAATAATAGCCTTGGTTTCATGCTAAAATAATTTACTGTCAGTTGGCAACTCTAGACCTAAATATTGATAGGCTCTATCGGTTGCTATTCTGCCTTTAGTGGTACGAGCCAATAAGCCCAGCTGCATTAAATATGGTTCTACAATTTCCTCTATTGTGCCAGCTTCTTCTTGAAGTGCTGCGGCTAAAGTGTTTAAACCCACTGGTCCACCAGAAAAATTTTTGATTAAAACTTCCAACAATCTACGATCTAGTTTATCTAAACCATATTTATCAATATCTAGTAACTCTAAAGCACTTTGAGCAATATCCAAAGATACATGGCCATCACCCTTGACTTGCGCATAATCACGCACTCTTTTCAAAATACGATTAGCAATTCTTGGTGTACCACGACTACGGCCCGCAATTTCTACAATTGCTTCTTCTCTTATTTGTGTAGTCAAAATATCTGACGATCTTTTAATAATAGAATGTAACTCTTCTGGATTATAAAAATCTAACCTAAAAGTTACACCAAAACGATCACGCAAAGGAGAAGATAATAAATTATAACGAGTAGTGGCACCAATGATAGTAAACTTTGGTAAATCCAGCCTTAAAACTTGAGCCGATGGACCCTTACCTAAAATAATGTCCAACGCAAAATCTTCCATGGCTGGATATAAAATTTCTTCAATAACTTTGGGCAAGCGATGAATTTCATCAATAAACAAAACATCGCCCTCTTGCAAATTAGTAATCAAAGCTGCTAAATCACCAGCCTTAGTAATAGCTGGCCCAGTAGTAACTTTGATACCAGCATTCATCTCTTTGGCGATGATGTGCGCCAAAGTTGTTTTGCCCAAGCCCGGAGGGCCAAACAATAAAACGTGATCAAGTGGTTCTTTTCTATTTTTAGCAGCTGCCAAAACAATGTCCAAATTAGCCTTGATCTGCTCTTGCCCAATATAGTCAGACAGGCTTTGAGGCCTTAAGGTGAGATCCCAAGTTTTATCTTGTTTTTGTTCAGTTGAAGAAATAATTCTATCCTCAGACATAACTTTAAATATTGTCTTTCTTTAAAGAAAGATTAGCACGCTTAAAAATTATTGACAAGGAAAAATATTGACCAAAAATACTAAATATACTAATATTCAGGCTAATTCATGCTCTCTACATAGTAAGCACCTAAAAATCAAAAAGCCTGAGAAAGGAGGCTAAAAAATGAAGAAGTCGCTTCTCACCAAAGGTCAGCTGGTCAAGGTCTACTTGGAGGAAGCTGGACTAGATGAAAATTGGAGGCTCTGGTTCAAACCACGCGGTTGTCACTCCATGCTCGATGTCTTTGACCAAGTTTGTGGCATAATAGTTGAGTGTCAACCTGGACACAGCCTGAGCCTTAGTCTGTTTTCACTTGCCGGCAAGCCAGCTCAGCAGGCCATTCTGGAAATACCGTGGAAAAAAATTAGGAAAATCAGATGCGCTTTTATTTTCTGGTGGCTCTAAAACAAAGACCCTGCCTTAAAGACAACAAACAATGTTGGTCAATGAGGCAGGGTCTTGTGATAATAAAAAATTTAAATAAAAGTTACAGAAGATACTTTATCTGACGCGTCTTTAAAACGCATCAAGCGAACACCTTGTGTAGCGCGACCTAAAACACTCACAGTTTTTAAAGGTAAACGAATCACTTGACCTTTTTTAGAAATAATAATCATATCTTCATCTTCAGTATGACTACTGACAATACCCGCTGAAGCAATTTCACCAGTCTTAGTGGTTACTTGGGCAGTTTTGATACCTGATCCTCCACGGCCTTGTACCTTGTATTCTTTTAATTCCGTGCGCTTACCAAAACCATTAGCCATAACAACTAGTAGTTGCTCACCTTGATTAATTTTACCGTCAGCGATTAAATCTACGCCTACCACTTCATCATTTTTCTTGAGTCTAATGCCATGCACACCGGAAGCTGATCTTCCCATAGCTCTGACTGAAGCTTCTTTAAAACGAATTGACTGACCAAGTTTACTAACCAACATCACATCATCTTTGCCACTAGATGGTCTAACCCAACGTAATTCATCGTCACCCTTTAGGGTAATGGCTATTAAACCAGAACGACGAACATTAGCAAATTGAGATACATCCACTCTCTTGATCAAGCCGCTACTGGTGGCCATGACAAAAAACTTGAAAGCAGCAAAATCATCACTTTGCAAAATAGAAGATATTTTTTCTTCTGGTGACAGCTGTAAAAAGTTTACAATATTTTGTCCTTTAGAAGTTCTACTTTGCGCTGGTACTTCATAAGCCTTGAGCTGAAATACCCGACCACGAGTAGTGAAAAACATCAAGTCTGCATGAGTGTTGGTACCAAAGAAAAATTTCACTTCATCTTGCTCTTTGGTAGTCAGACCCATCACACCTTTGCCACCACGACTTTGTTGTTTAAAATTTTCTGGATCAGTACGTTTGATATAGCCATCATGAGTCATGGTCACGATCACCGTTTCATTTGGAATCAAATCCTCAGTAGTCATTTTATCAATTGCAGATTTTACAACCTTAGTACGGCGTGGATCAGCAAATTTTTTCTTTATTTCGTCCAACTCTTCTTTGATGATGTTCAAGACTTTTTGTTTGCTCTTCAAAATAGCTTCTAATTCTTTTATTAATTTTAATTTTTCTTTTAGCTCATCTTCGATTTTTAATCTTTCTAAGTTAGCTAAATTTTGCAAACGCATTTCCAAAATAGCCGTTGCTTGACGTTCGGATAATTTAAATTGTTTAATCAAATTAGCCTTAGCTACTTCTTTATCTTTAGAAGCACGAATAGTTTTGATGACTGCGTCAATTTTATCCAAAGCTATCTTTAAACCTTCCAAAATATGTGCCCTATCTTTAGCTTTGTCTAAATCAAATTGTGTACGACGGACGATGACCTCTTGACGGTGTTTTAAATATTCTTCCAAGATATCTTTCAAAGTCAAAACACGTGGTTGTAAGCCATCAACCAAGGCCAACATATTAACGTGAAAAGTTTCTTGCAATTGAGTGTGCTTATAAAGATTATTCAAAATCTTTTTAGGAAAGGCGTCTTTTTTTAGATCAATCACAATTCTCACACCATCTTTATCAGATTCATCACGCAAATCTTTGATGCCTTCTATCTTTTTATCCTTCACTAACTGCGCAATTTTTTCTAACAAAGTTGCTTTGTTGACCTGATAAGGAATAGAGTTGATAATAATCTGATACTGATCAGCTTTGTTTTCCAAAATTTCTGCCTCACCACGAGTGACAATACCGCCTCTACCAGTCGCGTAAGCTGTTTTGATATCTTCTTGATTATAAATTACACCACCAGTGGGAAAATCTGGACCTTTGACGCAGTCTAATAAATCGTCAATAGAAATTTCTGGATCTTCAATTAATAAATTAATGGCGTCAATTAATTCACCTAAATTATGTGGCGGAATATTAGTAGCCATACCAACCGCAATACCGGTAGTACCATTTAATAACAAATTTGGCAGTTTGGCTGGCAACACTTTTGGCTCTTGGTGTGAGCCATCATAGTTAGGTACAAAGTCTACTGTATTTTTATCAATCTCCAGCATCATTTCTTCTGCTACGGCTTGCAATTTAGCTTCTGTATAACGCATAGCAGCTGCATTATCACCGTCCATGGAGCCAAAGTTACCTTGGCCGTTCACCAATGGATAACGCATAGCAAAGTCTTGCGCCATACGCACCATAGAATCATAAACAGCCGCGTCGCCATGTGGATGATATTTACCCAAAACCTCACCGACTACGGTAGCTGATTTTCTAAACTTAGCATTGTGTCGCAAACCAATAGTCCACATCGCGTACAAAATACGACGATGCACCGGCTTCAAGCCATCTCTGACATCTGGCAAAGCGCGAGCTACGATAACAGACATCGCATAATCCAAATAAGAAGTTTCCATTTCTTGCACAATGGACAGCTCTTCAACTTTGCCACGATTATTATCAAATTCCATCAATGGTTGTTCGTGTGTATTGTTTTTAATCTTTTTTGCCATAAACTATTATTCTTTAGTGTCTAAATATTCTCGAGTTTTATCTAATAATTCTGTTTGTTTTTCTTGTTTTTGTATTTCGTCTTGCAATAGCTTCATCTCAGCCGCGCCTTGTTCTAAAGAATCTTTAGCTTGATCGATATATTCTTTAGGTTCTTCGACTATTTCTTGCAAAGCATCATTAGGTAGCGCCTCTATTTTGACACTGGGTTTAAATTTTAGCCAAGACCAAAAAATAAGAGCTGTAAAAACAAAGGTGAAAATAATTAAGAGGGTAATTTTATTTTTGTTGGTGGTGTGCAAAATCATTTTTGTGCTTTTAAAATAACTAATTTAATATCTTCTTGGGGTAAATCTTTTTTGGTAATTTTGAGTTTCTCTTCTTCTTGAACCTTGACGCCAAATTCTTTGACAAATAAATCCACAGTGTCAGCTTTAGCTTTTCCTACTGATCCAGCAAAGGCACTAGGAATAACTATCCGTGGCTCTACTTGATTAATAATCTTTACAGCTTCTTTGGAAGTAGTAAGGTCCCCTCCGCCAACTGGCAAAATCAAAACATCAGCTCCTTCTATCAACTCCAAATCTTTGGTACTCAAAGATTGGTGACCGAACTCTCCCAAAAAGGCAATTTTCACATCTTCAAAAGAAATCAAATAAATATTAGAGCCATCGAGTTGTTTACCGTAAACAAAAACGTCTTTAACTTCATATTCACCAGGTGAGTCAATCACAAATGATTGCTCGTTTACTTTATTGGCGGATAAATATTTCGGATTGCTAAATAAAACCAAGTCAGACTTTACCTTACTAAAAGTAGTCGCATTATCCCAAGCATAAGGGTTTAATAAAATGGTAGTTTGGGTATTTTGTAAACGAAAATAATTAAAACCTTGCCAGCTAATATACATAATCTTAACAAAAAATAAGTTAATTAATTTGCTTTAATTTTAGCACAAAAACCTTGCTTCGTAAAGTCAAAAAGCTCAATAAAATACCTATAAAAGAGCCAAAATGCCCCTAAGTTTAAGCTCTTGATTTATTTTTAATTTTATGTTAATGTAAAGCGGTTATTATTTTAATCAAGCTCATTTTTTAGCTAAAATATCGTCTAAAAAATGGGGCTTATCTTTAATAGATAGGCTAAATTTAAAAATTAAATGAACGAAGTAACAAACCCAAACCACGCCATGACCGCCCTTTTGCAAGAAAAAGGTGCTGTTAATATCCCTAAAGTAGGTGATTTAGTAGAAGGTAAAGTAATCAGTCTTTCCAAAAATGAAATCTACCTAGATTTAGATGGCTTAACTACCGGCGTAATTCGCGGCCGTGAAATTTATGATGAATCAGATGATTCAACTAAATTAAAAATTGGTGACATAGCTACTGCGACTGTTATTGATTTGGAAAATGAAAATGGCTACATGGAACTATCATTCCGTGAAGCTGGCCATAAAAAAGCTTGGAGCCGTTTAGAAAAATTCCACAAAGAAGGCGAAATGGTAGAAAGTAAAGTCGTGGACGCAAACAAAGGTGGCTTAATGATCAAGATCGGTAATGTCATGGGATTTTTACCAGTCTCTCAATTAACCACTGAACACTACCCTCGTATTGAAGGTGGAGATAAGTCAAAGATTTTGAGTCACTTAAAATCTTTTGTCAATCAAAACTTGCGTACCAAGATTATTGACTTAAACGAAAAAGAAGAAAAATTAATCGTGTCTGAAAAATCTGCTTGGGATGAAAAGCAAAGAGCTAGAGTTTCTAAATACCAAGTTGGTGACAAAGTCAAAGGTACTATTACTGGTGTGGTGGATTTTGGTGCTTTTGTAGAGTTTGATGACAACATTGAAGGCTTGGTCCATATTTCTGAGCTTGCTTGGCAAAGAATTGATGATCCACGCGACATTATCAAAGTTGGTGATGTAGTAGAAGCGGAAATTATCGAAATTGATGACACCAAAATTTCTTTGTCCATCAAAAAACTACAAAAAGACCCATGGGCAGAAGTAGCAGCTAAATATAAAGCGGGACAAAAAGTCAAAGCTAAAGTTTTGAAGGTTAATCCTTTTGGTGTTTTCGTAGAACTTGATCAAGACATTCATGGTTTAGTCCATATTTCTGAATTAAGTGATAAAAAAGTTCACAAGCCAGAAGACTTAGTAAAAATTGGTGAGACTTACGAATTTGTAATTCTCTCTATTGAACCAAAAGAACATCGCTTGGGCT
>CAIRBL010000088.1 GCA_903876815.1 uncultured bacterium | reverse complement strand
ATTCAGTTAGTGGTTTCCGTACTTCATACGGAAGGGTTTCCCCATTCGGAAATCTCCGGCTCATAGGTTGCTTATCACCTCCCCGAAGCTTATCGCAGATTGCTACGTCCTTCATCGTCTTTTGGTGTCAAGGCATCCACCGTATACCCTTATTAGTAACCACCAAAAATTCTGAAAACTTTTGATGCACTAAAATTTCTTATGAGTAATACAAATTTATACTTAAAATTGAAATCTATAAATTATCGAATCTATAGATTATTAAAAGATGCTCTTAAACATTATTGTTTAAAAAAATATTTACTTGTCAAAGTCCTAAATGCCGTTTAAATTAATTGGCACCAAGCAGTCCTTTAGTGGATCGCGCAAAGCCTACCCATAAAAAACTGCTTACTAACAACTAATTTAATTTTCAAAGAGACAAAAAACCGCTTTTTGGGCGGCTCAAAAAGTAGAGAATATCACTTTCTGAACCTTAAAATTTTAGCTTAATTAATTGTCTTAACATGTATTATTTTTCCTTCTTAATAAAGGTAGCCGTATTATATACTAAATCTTTCAGCTTGTCAAACCCTTTTTAGGCTTATAATAAAAGCGGAAAAACTATAGAAAATAAAGGCTTTTTGGGGGTGGTGAGCGGCTCGAAGCTATTGGCTTCGAGCCGCTCGTAAAGGTGCGAGCAAACATCACCAACTACGTCGACGAGAGAACAATGCCTCCAGCTCTCCTCCAGCTGCAAAAAAGTCAGCAAAGCTCATGGTGTCGGTGTTGTTGCGTGGGTCGTGGCAAATGCCACCAACGCTTAATGATTTCTGCCAATCTCTTGGCAAATCATTGATACCCAGTCGCTCACCAATGCGATGAGTCTTTTTGACCATCATCTTAGAATTCGCCATTTTCAGTCTCCTCACTTAGCATTGTGTTGTCAGGCCAGACTGATTCTCTATCGGGATCTGCCCAGACACTAAAATCAAAGCCCTCTTCAAAATCAGTAAACTCAGCTTCATCAGGATTTATCCTAATATTAGGATGAGTAAAATCTACCGGCCTCAATGGAATATCTGTCCCCTTGGGATGATAATCTAGACTCAGATAAAAGCAATGCCTATGGAACGCTCTGTGCCATCCAGAAGTTTCCATAACGCCTCCCTGTATTTGTTTTTTGAATGTTCGGCTCTTTCCTTAAAACAATTTTCAAAATGTTCTAAGGAAAAAGGATCCCGCCCCTCACGAGGAGCGGGATCTCCCAGCTTTATTTACAAAATCTCCATTTTCAAATATTTAGCACCAAACTGAATAGCCTCTTGTTTATCAGCCATCCAAATATCTACTTTATAAGTATAACGAGCGTTCATCCTATCTTCTACCACGAAAATTTTATCGCCAAATTCTTCTGGAAAACGAATCATAGTGCCTTTAGGTAAAAAGTTTGTCGCCACAATACCATCACGCACCGTAGTACCAAAAGCAGTAATAAAAGGCGTATCATCAGTTTGACCAACTTCACTATTATAAGCAGTGACTGGTAAATGAATAATATTTTTTGCCTGACGCTCCTCACTTTTTGGCAAAGTAGGCTCAGAATAATGTTTTTTCAAAACAAATTCTGCCCTTGGACCAGCATCGCCCAGTGTATTTACTACATTAGTCTGAGAAAATACTGCTCTAGGAAAGTCAAAAACTAAAACTAAAGTAAATAATATACTAAAAATAGTAGTCTTTTCCCAATGATTTAATACTTTATTCAATTTGGCCCTTTTTCCTTGTATATCCATAAAATTGGCTTATTGTTTAAATCGATGTATAATAGTAGCATATAATCACTTTTTTGTCAATCCTGACCCTTTTTTCACTATAAGCCATATGAAGCAAACAACAAAAAACAATTTTAAAGAATTAGTCTATAAAATAGTCTCACAAATACCAAAAGGCGAAGTTTTAAGCTATCAAGAAGTAGCCAAAAAAGCCCTATCACCCAAAGCTTATCGCGCTGTTGGCAATTTGATGCATAACAACCCTGATCCCAAGCACATTCCTTGTCATCGGGTAGTAGCAACTGGCAAAAGACTTGGTGGCTATGCTTGGGGACAAAAAGCTAAGATAAAGAAATTACAAGCCGAGGGCTGGAAAATTGAAAACAACGTTTTAAGCAAATAAAAAGCTTGCCTTTTTAAAAAAGAATCTGTTATAATAAGTTAACAATAAAATTTTAACTATTAAAGAAAGATAAAAATATGGAAGAACACAATCAAAATCCATACGAAAAAAAATTCATCGATAACCTAAGCTCACGTTCAGCCTTTAAAGTAGGCTTATTTAGTGGTGTCGGTGTGATGTTTGCTGTTGGGTTTTTTATTATGGCTGGTTTATTTATAAATCAAGCTGTGCAAACTAAAGCTGCTGGCAAACCAAGTAACAATAATGTTGTCAACGCAGCCGCTGATCCTAGCGCTGAAGTAGCTAATAATATCGCTAATGTTGAAGTCGCCAAAGACGACTGGATGCGTGGTGACAAAAAGGCTGATGTCACTATAGTCACTTTTTCTGATATTGACTGCCCTTATTGTCAAAAATTTCATGAAACCATGAATCAAGTCATGAAAAATTATGATAAAAAAGTCAATTGGGTCTTCAGACAATTTCCTTTAGCACAGCTTCACCCAGAGGCTACCAAAAAAGCCGAGTATGCTGAATGTATTGGTAGTATCGGTGGCAATGATAAATTTTGGGCCTTCCTTGATTATATGTTTGCCAACAAAACTGCTTTAGCTGATATCAATACTGCTTTAAATAAAATTGGCGTAAATGCTGACAAAGTAAATGCTTGTGTGACTGAAGGCAAGTTTGCCCAAAAAGTCCAAGATCAGACAGCTCAAGCAGTTGATGCTGGTGGACGTGGCACACCTTATTCAGTCATTGTAGCTGGTGATCAAAGATTACCAATCAATGGCGCCTTACCATATGAAACCGTTGCTAAACAATTAGATGCTTTAGTAAAATAAATAACTCCTTATTAAAAACCCGCCCGTCATCCCGAGTGTAAACGAGGGACCAATGACGGGCGGGTTTTATTTTTGATAAAATTTTGCTATGATAAGTCTACTATTTAATACAAATTAAATTAATATATTTATGGATAAACAAACAAAAACTTCTCTGCCCTGGCTAATAGTTGGTGGCCTGCTGATTATTTTTACTGGTCTGATAATTATGTTTGCCAGTCAAGAGGGCACTACAAACATCACTGATTCTAGTGCCATCCGCGCCAATGACCAAGTAAAGGGAAATCTTGCGGCTGAAAATATTTTGATTGAATATAGCGATTTTCAATGTCCAGCCTGCGCTACTTACCAAGCAATGATCAAAAAATTTGCCGAAGAATTTTCCGACCAAGTCAAGATTGTCTATCGTCATTTTCCTTTAGAGAGCATTCACCCTCACGCTCGATTTGCGGCACAAGTCGCAGAGGCAGCGGCAATGCAAAATAAATTTTGGGAAATGCATGATAAATTATTTGAAAATCAAGCTGCTTGGTCAACAATGGAAAATCCTCAAGAAAAATTTGAACAATATGCCGGTGAGCTTAATTTAGATATTGAAAAATTTAAAAATGATTTAAATAGCACTGAAACAAAAAACAAAATAAATGAGGACTTGCTTTTGGCCGAAACTCTCAAACTAAATAGTACGCCAACATTTTTCTTAAACGGTAAACAAATAAAATTTAATAGCTATAATCAACTTCGCAATGCCCTCAATCCAAATCAAAACTAAATTTATTATCAGTTTTATTATCATAGCAAGCATTGGATTTTTAGATGCTGTGTATTTAACTAGCAAATATTTTGTTGGTACAATCAACTGTGGTGTGTGGACTGGCTGCCAAGAAGTTTTAAATAGCTCTTATTCTAGTATTTGGGGCTTTCCTACTGCTGGCTTTGGCGTTTTATACTATTTATCTATTATTATCGCTGCCTTACTGTATTGGCAAATCCAGCATAAATTAAGTGCCGCATACTTAATGTTAGTCCCTAGTTTAGGATTTATTTTCACCCTCTGGCTAGTTTATCTTCAAGTCTGGGTTATCAAATATATTTGTATTTACTGTATGCTGTCAGCTGTAAGTTCTACTTTGATTTTTATTTTGAGTATAATTATTTTTCGCCAATACAAAAAATCTCCCTCCACTATCTCGCCTACCGAAGAATAAATTAATTATCTATATGCCCGCCTTTGGCGGGCATTTTTATTTATGTTATAATATAGTTGTTATAGATTAATTTTATGCTCAAAAAAATATTAATCGTCTTTGCTATTTTAATAGCTTTACTAATATCTTTTTTTGTCCTCTTAAATATTTTTTATCCTCTAGACAAATCAACAAACGCAAACTACCAAACACAAACAGCTGAAAAGAAAGAAGTGAAAAATCAAGTAGAAAATAATACTCCTGAAGTAAAAACACAATTGTTTAATAACGAAGATTATGGCTATAGTTTTTCTTACCCTGAATCATTGATTTGTGAATATAATGCCGAACCTGCTAATGTTGATTTTGGAGAAAACGGAGAAATAATAAATTATACTTCAAAGCCACGAACAGATATGATAACTTGCGCTTTAAAAAATAGGCAAAAGAGAACGGACTCTTTTTCTATAATGTTTGTAACAAAAGATAATAACAAAACTTTAGCAGAAATAGTAAAAACCTACACAGAATCCTCAAATGATGACTATGTAAAACAAAAAGGACCAGTAATAGTTACCGACGTATATATAGCTAATCAAGCAGCAAAAAAAATAATCACCGAAGAAATTATAGATAATGTAGATGAATGGTACGATGAAACTTACCTCTTAAAATATCAAAATAATACACACATGGTGGAATATTTTTCAGGAACAAACAGTAGAGCTGGACTTGATGAACTGAAAATAATATTAGACTCATTCCAATTTACAAAATAAATGAAAGATTACTCTTTAAGTGAATTAAAAAATATTGCGAATTTAGTTCGCCAAGATATTATTCGCATGACAACTGCCGCTGGTTCTGGACATCCAGGTGGCTCTTTGGGTATGGCAGATATTTTTACTGCTTTGTATTTTAAAATTTTAAACCATAATCATGAATTACCACATTGGCAAGATAGAGATCGCTTAATTTTATCAAACGGTCATATCTGTCCAGTGCTTTATGCCACCCTTGCAGAACGCGGATATTTTGCTTTGCATTTATTAAAAAAATTCAGACAACTAAACAGCCCACTTCAGGGTCACCCACACCAACATAGTCTAGCTGGCGTAGAAAACTCTAGCGGACCATTAGGCCAAGGTTTGTCTATGGCTTGCGGTCTAGCTCTGGGTGCCAAGCTAAATAAACAAAACTATCAAGTTTTTGCCATTACTTCTGATGGTGAACACAATGAAGGCCAAACTTGGGAAGCTGTCATGTTGACTAATAAATATAAACTAAATAATTTAATAAATATTATTGATTTAAACGGCATTCAAATCGATGGCTATACCAAAAATATTATGCCTTTAGATGATTTAAAAGAAAAATATAAAAGTTTTGGCTGGAAAGTTTTGACTTGTGATGGGCATAATATGAAAGATATTATAAAAACTTTAACCAAAGCAAAAACTAGTAAACAACCAGTAGTAATATTAGCTAAAACTATTTTGGGCAAAGGCGTTTCTTTTATGGAAAATAATTTTAGCTGGCACGGTAAAGCACCAAACAAACAAGAAGCAGAAAAGGCTTTAAATGAATTAAAAAAATATGCCTAACAAAGAATACAAATCTACTCGTGATGCTTATGGTGAGGCTCTATTAAATTTGGCAAAAAATAATAAAAATATTGTTGTGGTATCTGCTGATTTGGCCGAAAGTACTCGTGTGCAAAATTTTGCCAAAAAATATCCTGAACGTTTTTTTGAAGTAGGGGTCGCTGAACAAAATATGTTGGGCGTGGCTTCAGGTTTATCACTGGCAGGCAAAACTGTTTTTGCCTCTTCTTTTGCGGTTTTTTCTCCAGGACGTAATTGGGATCAATTACGCATTAGCGTCTGTTATTCTCAAGCTAATGTAAAAATAGTTTCTACTCATGCCGGCTTATCGGTCGGTGAAGATGGCGCTTCACATCAAGCCTTAGAAGATATCGCTATTACTCGTGTGTTACCAAATATCATTGTCATTTCTCCACTTGATTATGAAGAAACCAAAAAAGCTGTGGCAGCAATTTCAAAAATCAAAAACCCTGTCTATTTACGCTTACATCGACAAAATTCCGCCCAAATAACTGAACAAAAAAGTCCATTTCAAATTGGTAAGGCCAATATTTTACAAGCAGGCAAAGACATAACTTTAGTTGGCTGTGGACCAATTTTAAATGAAGCAATTATTACTGCTCAAAATTTAAAAAATAAAAAAATTAGCGTTGAAATTATTAACTGTCATACTATCAAACCACTAGACCAAAAAACCATTCTTAAGTCTTTACAAAAAACTAAAAAATTAATCACTTTAGAAGAGCACCAAATAGCTGGTGGTTTAGGCTCCGCTATCTTGGAACAAGTTGCAAGTCATTACCCTGTACCTGTCAAAATGATTGGTGTGCAAGATAGTTTCGGAGAATCCGGTAAGCCAGAAGAGCTTTGGCATAAATATAAAATAGATAATCACTATATTTTCCAAGAAATTATTAAAATGATAAAAAATAAATAATATGTTTGAAGTAATAGAAAACTTTCCTAAACAATTTTTATGGCAAGCCAAAATAAATAATGCTAAAAATTATAAACCAAAAAATAAATTTATTGTTTTGGGAATGGGCGGCTCACACTTGGCAGCTGATATTTTAAATTACCACTTAGATACAGAAATCATCGTTCATCATGCTTATGGTTTACCAAAATTATCAGATAAAACTTTAAAAGAATATACTATTATTGCTAGTTCTTTCTCTGGTAACACCGAAGAGGTCATTGACGGCTTACAAAAAGCTTTGGCAAAAAAATTAAATGTGGCTGTTTTAGCGGTTGGCGGCAAATTAATAGAATTAGCTAAATTACATCAACTTAGCTACGTACAAATGCCAGATCTTGGCGTGCAACCACGCATGGGCTTAGGCTTACAAGCCAAGGCCTTACTTGCTCTGATGAAACAAAATAAAGTCAATCAGGATTTAGCTCAACTTGCCGCAATTAAAACAAAAGATTTTAAAAAGGCTGGAGAAAAATTAGCCAAAAATTTAAAAAACAAAATACCAGTCATTTATGCTTGTCACTACTACGAAACTTTGGCTTATAATTGGAAAATAAAATTTAACGAGGATACAAAAATTCCTGCTTTTTATAATACCTTTCCCGAATTAAATCACAATGAAATGAACGGCTTTGATGTAGTGAATAATACTAAACATTTATCTGATAAATTTCATTTTATTTTCTTGCGTGACAAAAATGATCACCCACAGATAATAAAAAGAATGAAAGTTTTAGAGAGATTATACACTAAAAGAAAATTACCAGTCACCGTTTTGGAACTAAAAGGTAAAAACATTTGGGAAAAAATTTTTCACAACCTAATCTTAGCAGACTTTACAGCCTTTTATCTAGCAAAGTTTTATGGACTAGATCCAGAGCCCGTACCGATGGTAGAAGAATTCAAAAAATTAATCAAATAAAAAATCCCCCGTCCTGAGCGCAGTCAAAGGAACGGGGAATTTTTTTTGAGGCGGATGTAAAAAAATTATTCTTGTGCTGGAGAACTTTCCATTGGGTGTTCACCAAATTTATGTCCACGCATACCAAAGCCATTGCCCTCTGGTTTATTAGCCATACGTTCTAAGTGCTGATCCATTTGTTCTTGAGTAATAGCACCAGAGGCCACTAGCTCAGCTAAGTGTTCTTTCATTTTAACTTGCATTTTTTCATGCATCTGAGCTTGTGTAATCCCTTTACTTTCGGCTATTTCATGAAATTTTTGTCCATCATCCAAGGCTGCCTTTAATTCTACTGTGGTCATACCCAAAATTTCAGCCTGATCATTAAGCATTTCCTCTTTATTCATCTTACCAAAAATTCCATCACCACCGCGTTCTTGGTGGCAAGGAGCCACAGAAGCGTCATCTGTATTAGTAGTGGAGACACTCTGAGCATAAACCAAGCCACTGGTTAATACGCTAGCTATGACTCCGCCTAAAACTAAATACCCTAATTCTTTCTTCATACTTTTTGTTTGCTCCGGCATATACCGGATATTTAATAATTAACAGCCAATTAAATAAGCGCTTATTTATCTTGGTCTAATTATTAATACAAGTTTAAAAAAATATTATTTCATCCTTTGTCGCATGCCACCAAAACCCTTATCAAAAGGGCGTGGCTCAAAAGGCATTATGCCCCAAGCTTCTATTTTTCCCTCGTCTTTGAGACCAGAAACTAACAATAAATCACCTACTCTAAAATTATCACCTTGGGGAAAATTGGTATTTGCAGATATGAGCACAAACTGCAAGTCACCACGACGAGATTGCATAATCCACATAGCTTCGGTTTGCTCTTGAAGCTGACCAACATGTAAATTTTTTGGCTCATCAAAATTGCGATACATTTTCCCTAAAAACGGTAATTGCTGAGTCTGTGCTTGTTCTAATAATTGATCATGCCAAGAAGTTCGTGCAATCAAGGTACCAAAAACAAAAGAACAAATTAATAAAACACCAAAAGAATAGATGAGTGGCCGACGATAAACTAGCTGATATTTTTTAAAGATAAATTCTAGAATGAAAATTAAAATAATAGCTATAAAAAACAAAAACCAAGGAAAAGCAAAAAATAATGACTGCCAACCACGTAAGCCAAAATGGCCAAAACCAAATAAATTATTACGACTAATAAAGAAAAATATAAAAGAAATACAAAATAAAACCATCAACAAAAAAATTGCTCCGAGCATCAAAGCTAAAATATTTTTCCAAAAAAAATATTTTTTATCTTTAACCTCCAATTTTTGTTTTTTAATTTTTTCATTCAATTTTTCCCAAACTGAACTTTTAATTTCTTTAATATTCATATTTTTCTGCCTTTAAAATACTAAACATTTTGTCTTTAGCTCTTTTGATTCTTACCCCCACTGTAGAAACTGGAATTTGCAAAACATCACTGATCTCCTGATAACTAAGTTCTTCTAGATAAAATAAAATCAGCGGTTCTCGATATTTGGCTGATAACTGCAAAAGAGATTGATTGATCATCTCTTTGATTTGCTTATCATTAATATCTTTATCAGTTTGCTCCTTGGCAACTGGATGAGGAAACAAGGTATCAGGATCAAAAAATAAAAATGGTTGCTTTTCCTGTTTTTTTATAGCATTAATAAAAGTATTATGAGCGATACGATAAAGCCAAGGAGAAAATTTTAATTCTTGATCAAAGCTATTAATATTAATATAGGTTTTTAAAAATGTCTCTTGTACTAAGTCCTCTATGTCTGTTTGGTTGCGCAAAAATTTATGAGCATAACGAAAAATCTTAGCCTCATATCTTTTGACTAATTCCGCAAAAGCTTGATCGTCTTTTTTTTGCACCAAAACAACCAATTCTTCATCATTTAGTTGTGTGTATGCTTCAAGCATCTAAGTATTAAT
>CAIRBL010000087.1 GCA_903876815.1 uncultured bacterium | reverse complement strand
ATGGATATTCAAACGTTTTTGAATCTCTTTAACAATTTTTTTATAATCAACTGTTTCTTGCACACCAAATTCTACATGTTCATATCCTTCTTTGAAAAAAACTCCTAGCTTTGGTGCTGGTAATTCAATGCCAAAAATTTTTCTGTCTGCAAAAATAATCGGTTCATTTAATTTAAAATTAGCAATTGCCCGGCCGTTAATCTCATTTTCACTTAAAAGCTCCCCGGAATTTAAAAGTTGTTTTTTTAATTCTTCATATCTATCTAATGTTTCCACACGATAACAAACATGATCTAATTCATATTTAGAAACATCAATTTTATCTTTGGCTAAAGCGGCAAAGACTTTAAATAAAAATGAATTTATTTCTCCTAGATATTTTTCTATCGGGTGCATGTTTATTTTTCCTGCCTGCCGCTAGGCAAGGTACTTTCTTTCAAAATCATGCAGCTTAAAATAAAAGTAATTAAGAAAAAACAAGCACCATAAAAACATGGGGTCAAAAATGGATTGACTAGACCAACTGAACAACCAGTGGGGCAATCTTTTTTTTGCAACCAACTGACTAACTCCCAAACAAAATTTGCCCAAGCAAATAAAGTGCCTAATAATAAAACCCCAAATTGAATTTTGATAAGTTTTTGCATAGTTTCAAGCTTTAAATGATTAATAATAAGCTTATTATATCCCCAAAATAGAGAAAAAACAAATGATCACACCTTGACAATTTAATAGTTTTTAGCTATGATACTGGACGTTATTGATATTAACAATGTTTTTTAAGGCCCTATCGTCTAGTGGTTAGGACATCAGGTTTTCATCCTGGCAACCGGGGTTCAATTCCCCGTGGGGTCACCACCCCGTCGCTATCAAGCGACGAGAAATAAGAGTATATAGCAAGTATAGAAATCAAAGTCGAATTTCAAACTTCTATATCTTAATTAGTTTTTGATTTCTATATTATGCAAGGAATTATCAAAAAATTAACCGATAAACATTTCGGTTTCATCACCCCAGAAGGCGAAGGAAAAGATTTATTTTTTCACGCCAACGAATTAGTCGGTGCAAACTTTGACGAACTTCGCGAAGGTGACAAAGTAACTTTCGAAGTTAGCGACACCCCAAAAGGTCAAGCTGCTACAAAAGTAACTTTAGCTTAATATTTTTTAAGTTAAAAAATAAAAACACTCTGCTTCTGGTGGAGTGTTTTTATTTTTCAGTAGCCTAAAATTTATTTTTTTAGTATACTTAAAGCAAAGTAAATAATCTGGCATACGCCGGACAAAAATCATATGGAAACAAACACAGAAAAAAATCCCGCCAATAAATTTTTTGGTGGTAATAACTTACTAGATGCTTATCAGATTTTATCTCAACAAGTAAAAATACAAAATAACCAAGTAGTTGCCGACTTAGGTGCTGGTGGCGCTGCTTATTTTACGATGCAAGCAGCAAAAATAGTTGGTAGTCAAGGACAGGTTTATGCTGTCGATGTTGTCAAAAATGTTTTGTCAACAATTGACTCAAAAGCTAAAATGTCTGGTCTCTATAATGTCAAAACTATTTGGAGCGACTTAGAAATTTTTGGTGCTACCAAAATTCCAGCTGCTAGTTTAGATCATGCTCTACTTATTAATACTTTGTTCCAATCAAATAAACATGCCGAAATGATGGCTGAAGCAACACGACTTTTAAAACCTGGCGGCCGTTTGACAGTGATAGACTGGGCAGACTTAAATCCTAGTTTTGCGCCGCCACAAGAAAGACAAGTTAGCCAAGAGGAAGTAATGGCTATCGCCCAAAAACTGAGCTTGAGCCTAGACAGCGCCTTTCAGGCTGGCACTTATCATTTTGGCTTGATTTTTATCAAATAATCTAGGGTTGACTTTAGTCTACTATTCTTTTAATATACCAGAGTTAATTCACTTTTGATAAATAAAATAATATTTATGAATTTAGGAAAATTATTTGACTGGCAATATCTGACTGCTCCTTACGCCATGACCGGCTTATCTTGGCCGATGCGTATTGTCTTATTGGCATTTTTTGTTTTTGCCATTATTAGCGCTATCAAAGCTGGACAAAAAATCAAAGCTGGAGCTGGTTTTAAAAAACTTTGGCTCAAAATTCAAACTTGGGGCTACAGTATCGGCGTGATCGGTTTATTACTAATTTTCTTTAGAGAAGTACGCGCTGTTTATCTTGGTTCTCGTATCTGGCTTTTGCTATTATTACTAGTAGCTTTTGTATGGCTAGTCTTTATTATCCGTTACTGGAAAATACAAGTCCCCTTACAAAGCAAACTCAAACAAGAAAAGGCTGAATTTGAAAAATGGTTGCCTAAGAAAAAATCATAAAATCTAAAATTAAAAAATAAAATAACAGGCCCCTTAAAATAATCGGCTTGTTTTTTATGTCAAAATATAAAAAAAATTTGGGTGCTTGGGGAGAAAAAATTGCTAGTCAATATTACCAAAAATTAGGTTTTGAAATACTAGAAAAAAATTTTTCTCAAAAATACGGTGAGTTAGATTTGATTATAAAAAAAGATCATCAAATTTTGGTAGTAGAAGTCAAAACTAGAGCCAGTCGTCTTTTTGGTTTTGGCGAAGAAAGTATTTCTAATAAAAAATTAAAAAATATTATTCAAACTTATCAAATCTTTGCTGCCCAAAATAATTTATCCCCTGATTTTCAGATAGAAATTTGTGTAGTGGAAAAAAATAATGCAAAACACAAGATCATAATCTTTAAAATTTGAAAGCTTTGATATTTGACAAAAAATAAAATATGTCTTATAATCTATTTAATTGTAAGCTAGTTTACTGATAGTAGACTAGCTTATTTTTTAAACAATTTACTATTAAAAAGCAAATAAATGGCTAATGAAATTTCCAATGCCATCAAACACATTTGTGAGGAAAAAAATCTTCCTCTTGACGCTGTGATTGGTGCCATTGAAGCAGCCTTAGCTGCTGCTTATCGAAAAGATTTTGGTGACAAAAACCAAAATATTAAAGTAGTCTTTAACGCTGATAATGCGCAAACCGTTGTGTTTGATGTCAAAACAGTCGTTGCAGACGTTGATTTAGAAGAACAAGAAAAAGAGCTAGAGCTCTTGAGAGAACGCCGTGAAGCTGGCGAAGATATCGACGAAGACGAAGAAATTAAACGCTTTAACCCACGTAGCGAAATCATGCTCTCTGAAGCAAGGCTTATCAACACCGATTATAAAATCGGCGATGTGATTGAAACCAAGCTAGAAGTACCAGCTGAATATGGTCGTATGGCCGCCCAAACTGCTAAACAAGTTATTATTCAACGTTTACGTGAAGCTGAACGCGATCACGTCTTTAATGAATATCAAGATAAAGAAGGCACACTAGTTTTAGGTACCGTCACTCGCCGTGAAGGCAGACGTTATTTAGTGGACTTAGGTCAGGCAACTGCCATCTTACCACCGGAAGAACAAATTCCACGTGAAGGCTACAACACTGGCGCTAGACTCAATTTTTATGTAGTCAAAGTACACATGACAAATAAAGGCCCAGAGATTATCTTGTCTCGTACCCACCCAGATATTGTCAAAGAATTATTCGCTATGGAAGTGCCAGAGATAGCTGCTGGCAGTGTCGAAATCAAAGGCATTGCCCGTGAAGCTGGCTCTCGTTCTAAAGTAGCTGTACACACTGATGAAGAAAGCATTGACCCAATCGGTTCTTGTGTCGGACAAAAAGGATCACGCATTCAAACTATTATCAGTGAATTAGGTGGCGAGAAAATTGATATTATCCAATGGGAAGAAGACCCTAAAAAATATATCATCAACGCTCTATCACCAGCCAAAGTAAATAAAATTGAAATTGACGAAGAGGCAAGAATTGCAGCCGTCATGGTCAATGAAGATCAGCTATCACTAGCCATAGGTAAAAGCGGACAAAATGTACGTTTGGCTGCGCGCTTGGTGGGCTGGAAAATAGATATCAATCCTAATGCTGATGGCGAGACAAAAAAAGCCAAAAAATCCCCTGAAGAAACAGATGAAAATTTGACTGAAGCAAATGAGGATGATGATGAAGATGAAGAAGAACAAGAATAATTAAAATATTTATAAATAATTAATTAAAACTTATGAATGTAACATTAATTGCAATACTAGCCGCCTTGGTGTCTATCATCTTTGGCGCAGTAATGATCCAATTGATTTTAAAAAAATCTCGTGGCAATGAAAAAATGCAAAATATAGCTGACGCTATTCAAAGTGGCGCTAAAGCCTTCCTCACACGCCAATATAAAACTATCGCTTATATTGCTGGCCCTTTGTTTTTGATCTTAGGCTTTTTGATTGACTGGTGGACAGCGCTTGCCTTTGTAATTGGCGCTGCTTTTTCAGCTGCCGCTGGTATCATTGGTATGAACATTTCTGTGCGCACTAATGTTCGTGTTTCTGAAGCAGCTAGAAATGGCATTGAACCAGCCTTAAAACTGGCTGTGTTAGGTGGTGCCGTCACCGGCATGTTAGTCGTTGGCTTAGCATTATTAGGAGTAGCTGGCTTATATATGATTCCGGCTTTTACGGTCAAACATTTAGTTGGTCTAGGTTTTGGTGGCAGTTTGATTTCTGTTTTCGCTCGTTTGGGTGGCGGAATATTCACTAAAGCTGCTGACGTAGGCGCTGACTTAGTTGGTAAAGTAGAAGCTGGTATTCCCGAAGATGATCCTCGCAATCCAGCGGTAATAGCTGACAATGTCGGCGATAATGTCGGTGATTGTGCTGGTATGGCTGCTGATTTATTTGAAACTTATGCTGTCACCTTAGTAGCTGCTATGCTTTTGGGATCCCTTACTTTTGCCAATATGGAATCTGCTATTTTATATCCTTTAGCTTTGGGTGCTACTTCTATTTTTACTTCTTTAATTGGTTTATATTTTATCAAACTAAAAAAAGGACAAACAGTTGAGCAAGTCGTCAAAAACGATGGCATCATGAAGGCTTTATACAAAGGCTTGATTGCTGCTGGTTTACTTTCAGCCGTTGCTTTCTTCTTTGTGACTAAATATTTGATGAACGACTTAATTGATTATAGCTATTTAAATATTTATTATGCTAGTTTAGTTGGTTTAATAGTTACTGCTGCTATTGTCTGGCTAACTGAATATTATACTTCTACCAAATACAGCCCTGTCCAAAGTATTGCCAAGGCTTCTGAAACTGGTCATGGTACCAATGTAATTCAAGGACTTGCCGTCAGTATGAAAGCTACTGCTTTCCCAGTACTAGTGATTGTCATCGGTATTGTAGCAGCTTATAGTTTTGCTGGATTATACGGCATTGCTGTGGCTGCTATGAGCATGTTATCTTTGGCTGGCATCATCGTCACTATTGACGCTTATGGGCCAATTACCGATAACGCTGGCGGCATTGCGGAAATGGCCGAACTACCAGAAGAAGTACGTGATATTACCGATCCTCTAGATGCCGTAGGTAACACCACCAAAGCTGTAACCAAAGGTTATGCCATTGCTTCAGCTGGACTTGCTTCTTTAGTTTTATTTGCTGCTTACACCGAAGAATTATTAACGATTGGTAAAGAAATTATTTTCTCTCTAGACAATCCTTATGTAATCGGTGGTTTGTTTATCGGCGGACTATTGCCTTATATCTTTGGTGCTATGTGTATGGAAGCAGTTGGCAAAACTGCTGGCGCTATTGTTGAAGAAGTCCGCAGACAATTTAAAGAAAAACCAGGCATTATGTCTGGCACCGAAAAACCAGAATATGACAAAGCGGTTGATATTGTGACTATGGGAGCTTTGAAAAAAATGACTATCCCCGCTTTAATTCCGGTGCTTGTGCCAATTTTAATTTTAGTAGTCTTTGGCGATAATAACGGTCTGTTAGTTTTGGGCGGTACTTTGATGGGTAGCATTGTTACCGGTTTATTTGTGGCTATTTCTATGACCACTGGTGGTGGCGCTTGGGATAATGCTAAAAAATACATCGAAAGCGGTCATCATGGTGGCAAGGGCTCTGATGCTCACAAGGCAGCTGTTACTGGTGACACTGTTGGCGATCCTTACAAAGATACAGCTGGTCCTGCTGTCAATCCAATGATCAAGATTTTAAACGTTGTCGCTTTATTATTGATTGCTATTTTATTCTAAAAACTCACAAACAACTTCTAAACTTATGCAAATAACTAAAAAAGATCTAGGCAAAAATCAAATAGAACTTACTATTGAAGTGCCTCTAGAAGAATTTGATGAGCATCTAAAAAAAGCTGCTTTTAAACTCAGCCAAAAAAGCGCTATTGCTGGCTTTCGACCAGGCAAGGCTCCTTATGATATTATCAAAACCAAAGTTGGTGAAATGAGTATATATCAAGAAGCTTTAGAAGATATTATTAATCATTCTTTTTTCCAAGCTGTTACCAAAGAAAAACTTGAGACTATTGGTAAACCTGATATCAAAATAGAAAAGCTTGCCCCTGGCAATCCTATCGTCTATATTGCTACTGTAATTTTATTACCAAAAGTCACTTTGGGTAATTGGCAAGAAAAAAGTCTCAAAGCTACAGAAGTTCTTGTGCCAGAAGAAGAGCTAGAAAAAACTATGGGCGAATTAAAAAAAATGCGTGCCAAAGAAACATTGGTAGCTAGAGAAGCTAAGACTGGAGATAAAATCATGATGGATTTTGAAGTCTCCATCAACAAAGCTGTTTTAGAAGGAGGCACTAGTTACAAACATCCCTTGATTTTAGGAGAAGGACGAATGGTGCCGGGCTTTGAAGAAAAATTAGTTGGTAGTAAAGCAGGTGAAGAGCTAGAATTTGACTTAATCTTTCCCAGTGATTACCATCAAGCAAATCTAGCTAACAAAGAAGCTCATTTTAAAATCAAAGTCTTGGAAGTTTTTGAAAGAACTTTACCAGAACTCAACGATGAGCTGGCTAAGGAATTTGGTTTTGATAATTTAGCTGCTTTAAAAAAACAAATCAGTGATAATATTTTCACCGATAGACAAAATAAAGCTAAACAAAAAACCGAAAAAGAAGTTTTGGATATTTTAGTATCTACCTCAAGCATTGAAGAAATACCAGACAAATTAATTCACAATGAAATTCACAAAATGATCAGTGAGTTAAGATACGATGTTGAAAATCAAGGTTTAGAAATGAATAAATATCTTGAGTCTATCAAAAAAACTGAAGAAGATCTACACCATGATTTTAGAGAACAGGCTATCAAAAGAATCCAAGCCACTCTTGCTTTAAAAACTTTAGCGGAAACTGAAAATATCGAAGTGACCGAAGAAGAAATTGAAACGGAAATCAAAAATCAAGAAATCCAAGCACAAGCAGCTGGCTCAAAAATAGACTTCAAAGAACCGCATTATCGTAGTTATCTAAACAATGTTTTGCTAAACCAAAAAGTCTTAAAATTCGTTACTGATAAAATCGTTAAATAAATAAAAAACTGGCTGTTTAAG
Source organism: uncultured bacterium (assembly GCA_903876815.1). Lineage (GTDB taxonomy): Bacteria > Patescibacteriota > Patescibacteriia > UBA1558 > GWA2-36-10 > CAIRBL01. The sequence continues at coordinate 40,437 of CAIRBL010000087.1, read as the reverse complement.
CCAGTTTTTTATTTTACTCAAATCTGCTAAGATAAAAGATATTAATGCTACCCTTAAAAATGAACACAAAATCTATGGAAAACCAGCAACCATTAGCAGATATTTTAAGACCAGAGAGTTTAGACCAATACTTTGGTCAAGAACATATTTTGGGTCCAAATAAAATTTTAGATCAAATGCTAAAGCACCAAGCTTTAAGCTCTATAATTTTTTGGGGACCTCCAGGAGTAGGAAAAACTACCTTGGCACAAATCATTGCCAAAAATATCAAAGCTAAATTTATCGCCTCTTCAGCAGTCTTAATCGGGGTAGCAGAAATTAAAAAATTAGCTCAAGTAGCTGAAACTGATTTAAACTTTTTTCAAACCAAAACAATTTTATTTTTAGATGAAATTCATCGTTTTAATAAAGGACAACAAGATGTACTTTTGCCTTATGTAGAAAAAGGTATTTTGATCTTAATTGGTGCCACAACTGAAAATCCCTCTTTCTCTCTTAACTCTGCCCTACTATCTCGCTGTCGAGTGCTGACCTTAAAATCTTTAAGTGATTTAGACTTAAGTCATATATTAAAAAGGGCTTTGAACGACAAAAAATTTATTTTAGCCTCTAAAAAAATAAAGCTAAATAAAAAAGCTGAAAAAATATTAATAGACTTTGCTGGTGGTGATGCGCGTAGTTTACTGACTGCTTTAGAGATTGCAGTAGTTGGAAAAAATAACGAAACTTTGAAAGAAGAAGATATCAAAGAGGCAATTCAAAGCTCAATTTTGTATTATGATAAAAATGGAGAAGAGCATTATAATATAATTTCTGCTTTACACAAATGCTTACGTGACTCAGACCCCGACGCTGCTCTTTATTGGTTAGCGCGCATGCTGGAAGCTGGTGAAGATCCACTTTATGTAGCGAGACGATTGATTCGTTTTGCTTGTGAAGATGTCGGTATTGCTGATAGTCATGCTTTAGTAGTCGCCGTCGCTGCCAAAGATGCTTTACATTTTATTGGGCTTCCAGAGGGTAAATTAGCCCTAGCTGAAACTGTAGTTTATTTAGCTAAAACTAAAAAATCTAACGCCCTCTATACTGCTTATGGGCAAGCGGCCACAGACGCTCAAAACACTAGCACACTTGGAGTGCCTTTGGTTTTACGCAATGCGCCTACAAAATTGATGAAAGAATTAGGCTACGGTAAAAATTATAAATACGCGCCCGACTCAAGCGCCCAAGAAATACAAAATCAACAACATTGGCCGGATAAATTTGGACCAAAAAAATATCTATAAAAACTTTACAGACCATTTTTAAAATGCTAGGGTAAATAGGAACAATGCACCTTGTGTAACAATGGAGGTAACTCAAATGTCTGGTATAATTGCCAACAAAAATAAGCTAAACTCTTATGAAGAATACATTAGCTATTTACGTTGGTTGCTGATCATACGCGACAGTATCGTCGATGATCGACTGATCCAAAACCTAAGACACCATGCTTTCAAAACCTACTTCCGTAACTCAGAGGAGATCGAAACATTACTTGGCGTACTGAGCGTCAAGCAAATAATCACAATTGCCCTCTGGGAACTTCACTATATCGTCCAACTGTCAGATCATGGCACATTGTCTTCATATATGGTTCTTGATACCTGGCTTGAACTCAACGGCAAATTTTTTCTCCAAGCCTTTGCTCCTCTCTGTCCCCAGAAAAACTTGACAGTAGCAGGTCTGCACAGGGCAATGGAAAAAAAACTTGCACCCTGACTTGCTTGCCTATCACAAGTCCACACGCTCTCGCCTCTACCCTGAGGTGAGAGTTTTTCCTTTTATAAATTTAAGGTATAATATGTCTATGAATAAACTTGCCGTTATTTCTGATGTCCATGATAATTTGGTTAATTTACAAAAAGCTTTAGACTATATCCAAAAAGAACAAGTTGATTATTTGATTTCTACAGGCGACCTACAAAGTCTAGAGTCATGGCAACTATTAGATGAACTTAAAATTCCTGTTTGGGCAGTAATGGGTAATGCTGATAAAGATATTATTGGTGAAAAAAAATTAAGAGCCAATTTAAAAAAAATTAACTTTTCTGCCAATGTGGCTGCAGTGGAATTAAATAAGCAAAAAATTATTTTTGGGCACTACCCAGAAATTATAAAAAAAATTATTCTTCATTACCCCAATAAATATACACTAGCTCTAGCTGGACATACACATCTGCCATGGGAAGAAAAAATTGGCACAACTAAACTTTTGAATCCCGGTAATATTGCAAATATACGCTGCGCACCAACTTTTGCCATTATCGATTTAAATAATCTAAAAGCCAAATTAATTTTATTAAACGAAATAAAATGAATTACTCCAACGAATTAAAAATTGTTAAAAATATTATTACCAAATCTGGCGAAATGCTAGAAAAAGAATTTGGCAAATATCAGAGAAACAAAGATAAATATAAAGCTCATGATGAAATTGTGACTGATTTAGATAAAAAATCAGAAAACATTATTTTAAACGAGCTCAAAAAATATTTTCCTAGCTATGGTATTTTATCCGAAGAAAGTGGCTTAGATAAAAAAGATAGTCCTTATTTTTGGATCGTTGATCCGCTAGATGGCACGAGTAATTTTACTATTCACAATCCACTGTTTACTGTATCTGTCAGTCTAGTTTATCAAAATGAAATTGTTTTGGGCGTCACTTATGTGCCTATTTTAAACGAGCTATATTGGGCGATCAAAAATCAAGGAGCTTATTGTAATAATAAAAAGATACGAGTTTCAACAATTGATAAACTAAAAAAATCTTTTCTGACTTATTGTCATGGACAAAATAAAACTAGTCGCCAGCAAGCCTATAAGCTTTATCAATACTTTCATGATCAAGCTCGAGACTGTCGTCATTTTGGTAGTACTACTTTTGAACTAGCTATGGTGGCCTCAGGGCACACTGAAAGCTTAATTGTGCCAAAACCAAAACTTTGGGATATAGCCTCTGGTATTATTTTGGTGCAAGAAGCCGGAGGAAAAACTACTGATTGGCAAGGCAAAGACTGGACACTACAAACAAAAGACTTATTGGCTAGCAACCAAAAAATTTATTCTACCCTACAAAAAAAACTTAAAAGTTGGGCCTAACTCAAGAGCCTTGACTTTTGGCTATTTTTCAGTATAATACTTATGTTATTTTCATGCGAGTGTAGTTCAGTTGGCTAGAACGTTTCCTTGCCAAGGAAAAGGTCGCCGGTTCGAGCCCGGTCACTCGCTCCATTTGCCGGCGTGGTGGAATTGGTAGACACGCAGGACTTAAAATCCTGTGACCTCTGGTCGTATCGGTTCAAGTCCGATCGCCGGTACCACCAAAAATCAGCTTATAATCAGGCTGTTTTTTGTTTACAAAATTATCCACATTTTTGCAGATAGAAAAAAAAGATAACTTGTGCTACAATAATCTTCCCCCTCAAAAATCACGTCTTTAAAAAATAAACAAAAATAAACTATGGAACATCTTATTATTGCGAGTCCAATTATCTTAGGTATATTAAGTAGTCCAATTTTACACCGGTCATTTAGTCAAACTTTAAGTGCTAAACTGCATAAAAAACACGGGCACAACTTAAAAGAATACGGCCTCTAAAGACTTGAAAAATGCTGACAAATCTGCTAAATTAAAAACATCTTGTTTTGTAAACAAGGCCACGTAGCCAAGTGGTAAGGCAGAGGTCTGCAAAACCTTTATCGCCGGTTCGATTCCGGCCGTGGCCTCCACCCTTCGCTTGCGAAGGGTGCCCCGAGCGCAGGCGAGGGACTTCATACAATGAGCTCTTAGGGCTTATTTTTTATTTAATATAATATTGACAAAATATTTAATACTTGGTAGAATATTTTATTCACAAAATTGTTTTGTGATAAGTCAACGCACATTCACAAAAGGGGCGCATCATGAACGAGCAAAACAAAGACGCACGCTACAAAGAAATAGCAAAGATCAAATTAGGAGCATTACTCAATTTTCTAATAATCGCTCTCTTGATCTTTTGTGGCTTGTTCATTTTATTTGGATTTAATCCTGAACACGGATATATTGGAGACGGTGAAATTGGCTATATAGTCAATACCTCGCCCTTTAAGGAAAGATTTGCCGGCATAGTCATAAATCAAGGATCATATCAATTGGGATGGTATGATGAAGTACGATATAGAGCAAGCTACAAACCTTCCACCCTAAAAGAGTCTTTTGGCGGCATAGCCACTATATCAGTGGTGACTTGTCTGCGTCATAGCCCAGCCACGAACGGAAGTGGGTTTGATAGTGTGGCATTTCAAAAAAATGCTAAAGACTATTTTGAAAACTGGGGGGATGGCTGGTGGGATCGTCGTACACAAAAATTGTTTCGCTCTGAAGCAAGCGAAGTTCTTGCGACTAACCAAAATCCAAATGACATCGCAAGAGAACTTCGTACATGGCTTGATTTGAATCTAGCTCAAAGTCCGATTGAAGTTATAGGTGTGGCGGTGGAAATGGCTAAGAAAAACCCCGCCGATCCATATATGATACTCATCCAATAGAATCAAACGCTCCTCAGGGCAACTGCCCTTGGATCAAGCGGGGTCATCACGACTCTGCCTGGTCCTTTTTTATTTCTTTATTTTCTCTCCCAAAAATGCTAAAATCACCCTATGAACAAACAAAAACTCGTCATTATTGACTCCTATGCCCTACTTCACCGAGCCTGGCACGCTATACCCCCGCTAGAGACCAAAAATGGCCTGCTAGTGAACGCTGTCTATGGCTTTAGCTCCTTAGTGCTAAATATCATAAAGCAGAGCCAGCCGGACTATATAATGGCTGCTTTTGACCTAGCGGGACCGACTTTTCGACACACCGAATATGACAATTATAAAGCCCAAAGGACAAAACAGGCTGACGAGTTTTATGACCAGATACCATTGGCACGAGAGGTGCTTGATGCCTTAAAAATTCCCATTTTGAGTAAAGCCGGGTTTGAGGCTGACGACATCTTAGGTTCAGTGGCTACGCAAGCTTACAAAAAATATCCTGAGCTCGAGATTTTTATCGTCACCGGAGACTTAGACACATTACAACTCGTCAATGATCGCATCAAAGTTTTGACTTTAAAAAAAGGTTTCAACGACATCGTCACTTATGATATTCAAGCAGTCAAAGATAGATATGATTTAGCGCCTAAACAAATCATTGATCTCAAGGCTTTGATGGGAGACTCCTCTGATAACATCAAAGGTGTCAAAGGCATCGGACAAAAAACAGCTAGTGATTTAATCCGTGAGTTTGGTGATGTAGAAAATTTATATAAAAATATTGACAGCCCAAAAATAAAAGAACGCACTAGAGCTTTATTATTAGCTGACCAAAAAAATGCGCTAGCTAGCAAACATCTAGTGACTATTGTCACTGATTTGAAACTAGATTGGGATTTGCAAACCATGAAATTTGGTGATTTTGATAAAAATGAAGTTTTAGAAGTGTTTCAAAAATTTGAATTTAATTCTTTGCTAAATAAAATACCAAACAATGATAACGCAGCCGTCCATATTAAAGCTGATGCTAATCCAAAACCACTGAGTGCCAGTCAACAGACTGTTACTAATAAAGATTACCAGTTGATTGATGATCTAAAAACTTTTGAAATATTTTTAGCTAAACTCAAAAAAGCAAAACTCTTTGCTTTTGATACGGAAACTGAAGGCTTGGATACTATCAACGACCAAATTTTAGGTTGCTCTTTTGCTTGGCAAAGTGATCAGGGCTTTTATCTTAATTTAAAAAATAAAGAATTAAAAAAAATAGCCATAGAAAAACTAAGGCCAATTTTAGAAGATGAAAAAATTCAAAAAACTGGTCATAACTTAAAATTTGATTATAAAGTTTTAAGAGCTTTAGACATCACTTTAAAGGGCATTTGTTTTGACACTTTGATTGCTGCTTATTTAGTTAATCCCAATAGAGGTCTCAAACTAGAAGAATTGGCTTTCAGCTATTTAGGCTATCAAAAATCAAAATTGAGCGATTTAGTGGACGTGGATACTAAAAAGAAAGATATCAAAGTCGCTGATATCCCTCTAGAAAAATTAGCTTGGTATGCCGCTGAAGATGCTGATATTGCTCTGGCTCTGTATCACAAATTATTACCTGAAAGCAAACAAACTAAAAATTTTGACCTCCTGACTAAAATGGAGTTGCCTTTGTTGCCAGTGTTGGCTGAAATGGAAATCAATGGTATTTGTTTGGATGTAAAATTTTTAGCTGACATGGAAAAAACTTTTACAAACGAAATCAAAAAAGTCAAAACTAAAATATTTAAACTAGCCGGAACTGAATTTAATGTCTCCTCACCTTTGCAACTAAAAGAAATTTTATTTGACAAACTAAACATTCAAACTCAAGGTATCAAAAAAACTAAAACTGGCCTTTCTACCGCGGCAGCTGAACTAGATAAAATGAAAAATAGTCATCCAATCATTGAACATATTATTGAATATCGTGAGCTAACAAAATTACAATCTACTTATATCAAAGCTCTGCCCGAACTTTTAAACAAAACTACCAAAAGAATTCACACTAGCTTTAACCAAACTATCGCCGCAACAGGACGCCTTTCTTCTTCTGATCCAAACTTACAAAACATTCCTATGCGTACTGAACTGGGTAGAAAAATTCGCCAAGCTTTTGTCGCGCCCAAAGATTATGTTTTGTTGTCAGCTGACTATTCACAAATCGAACTACGTCTAGCGGCTGCTTTATCCAAAGATCCAAAAATGATTGAGAGCTTCAAAAAAGGAGCAGACATTCACACTGCTACTGCAGCAGAAATAAACAAAATTCCTTTGGCTGAAGTGACCAAAGAAATTCGTCGTACTGCTAAAGAAGTAAATTTTGGTATTTTGTATGGCTTAGGATCGCTTGGACTTGCTCAGCGCACGGGAATGAGTCGTCAAGAGGCCAAAGAATTTATTGAGCGTTATTTTGCTGCCTATAAAAAAATAAAAGACTATTTAGATAACACCAAAAAATTTGCTGTTCAGCATGGCTATGTCCAAACTTTATTTGGTCGCCAAAGACAATTGCCAGATATTCACTCTTCCTTGCCACAGCTGAAAGCTGCCGCTGAACGTATGGCCATCAATATGCCCATTCAAGGCACAGCCGCCGATCTTCTCAAGTTGGCCATGATCAAGCTCCACTCCAACTTGCCAAAAATAAGTATTGGCTCTAAGATGCTTTTACAAGTACATGATGAATTAGTTTTTGAAGTGCCCAATAAAGATTTAGAAAAAGTGGCTAAATTCGTCAAGGATACTATGGAAAACATCTACACTTTAAGCGTGCCTTTGGTAGTAGATTTAGAAATAGGGCAAAACTGGTACGAACAAGAAAAACTAGAAATATGATTTTTTTCTTTTACGGCGAAGACTCATTTCGCGCTAAAAATAAAATAGATGCTATCAAGGAAAAATTCAAAACCGCCGTTGACCATGATGGTCATAGTTTAGAAAATATTGATGGCGAAACTGCAACTCTAACTGACTTTTTTAAAGCTGTTGAATCGAGTGGTTTTTTTACTAGTAAAAAATTGATTATTATCAAAAATATTTTTGATAATAAAAATATTAAAAATTTAGAAGACGCTTTAATTGCATATCTAGCTAAGCAAAAAGATACTATTGAAGAAAATTATCTGATCTTTTGGCAAGTAGGTAAGCCAAATCCTAAAAATAAACTTTATAAAGCTTTAAAAAATTTTAAATACGTCGAAGAATTTGAAAAATTAGCGGCTGAAAAAATCAATACTTGGATTAAAAAAGAAGTAGAAAAATATCACAAACAAATCAGCAACCAAGCCATTATGACCTTATTAAGCTATGTTGGCGAAGACCTGTGGCAACTATCTCAAGAGATAAATAAACTAGTAAATTTTAGTCAGAGCCCAGAAATCAGCCTTGAAGATATCAAGACTATTGTACAAGCAAAAACTGATGATAACATTTTTAATCTAGTTGATGCAATTGGCAAAAAAAACAAACCTCTTGCCTTAGAACTTTTAGAAAAGCAATTAGATAGCGGCGTTAACTCTCTTTATATCTTATCAATGATGGTCAGGCAATTCAGAATCTTAATTAAAGTAAAATTATTTAGCGAAAAAATAGACAACTCATTTGCGGTAGCGCAAGCTTTAAAACTACACCCTTTTGTAGCCAAAAAAACATTGGAGCAAAGTAGGCTCTACACTTTAGCTGAGCTAAAAAAAATATACCAACTACTCTTGAATTTAGATGGCAAATTAAAAAGAGAGGCCCCTAAGGAAAAAATCTTCTTTATGCAAATGATTAACCAATTATAAAATCCCGTCTAAACGGGATTTTATAATTTATTTTTTGTCTGCTTTAGTGGCAGGAGAATTTTTTAACATTTTCATAAAGCGTGATTTGCGACGATTACCAGTGTTAGCTTTCAAAACACCAGCGTTCACAGCTTTATCAACGGCTTTTTGCAAACTATGAGCTAATTCTTTAGCCTTGGCTTCTACTGTGCCTTCGGTCACGGCTTTTTTGCCTTGTTTGACCAACTCTTTAATATTACGTTTAACTAAATTGTTGGCTAATTGACGTTTTAAATTTTTACGCAAATCTTTGATTGCGGATTTCTTATTTGGCATAAACTCTTTTTTCCTTTAAAATTATAATTATGGGACTTAAAGTAGTCTCATATTAACATAAAGATGATAAGTTGTCAATGACTAAAATATCAACAAAAATATGAACATGTACTATATCTCCTGGCAAGAACAACAGCTAATTTTAGAAAAGCTTTATCGTTCAACTGATGCTATTTCCAGCACCAGAAAATTTAATGAACAATATGAGGCTAAATTAGGTAAAATGGGCGAACATCAAATGCCTATAACTGAATTTTGTAGAAAAATGAAACAAACTCATTTTTCAGATTTTTATGTAGAACGTTTTACGAAAGAAGTTACTGGCCAAGATGTTGATTTAGATACTGTATAACATCTGCCAAATCTAAACGACCAGCTTTTAATGACTCTAAACTTAAATCTGCCAAACTAACTGCTTGCTCAACACTAAAGTGCCCGATCTTTGTACGTCTTAAATTTGCTAACACTGCTCCTGTCCCCAAAGCCTCACCCAAATCATGCGCTAAGCTACGAATATAGGTGCCAGCTGAAACTTGAACTTCTAAAAATAAATTCGGGTAGGCAAATTTTTTAATCTCCAAAGAAAAAATTTCTATTTCCTTTTTTGGTAAATCTACAAACTTACCTTTACGAGCTAGCTTGTGTAATTTTTGACCACCGACTTTGACAGCAGAATATGCTGGGACTGTTTGTAACTGTTTGCCAAAAAAATTTTGCAACACATCTTCTAAATCATCCTGAGTAAAAATTTTGGCCTGTTCATTTTTGATAAGCTCTCCTTCTAAATCAAAAGTAATAGAACGGACACCAAATAAAATTTCTGCTTGGTAAGTTTTTGTTAAGGTGTGAAAAGCGTCTAAAATTTTTGTGGCCTTTCCTGTAGAAACAATGAGTAAACCAGAAGCCAGTGGATCGAGTGTTCCAGAAAAGCCAACTTTTTGTTGGTTTAATAATTTTCTTAAAGTAGAAATTGCTTGAAAAGAATTAACACCTCGTGGTTTGTCTAACAAATATACAGCAGCTGCCGGATCAGCTACAATACTTGCTATTTGTTTGTCGCTAAAAGCTTTGATCATTTTAATTTTTTATTTAATTCTGCTAGCTGATCTCGATAAAGTATCGCCTGCTCAAACTGCCAATTTTCAGCGGCCAACTGCATTTTCTCTTCTAATTCCTGGCTCAAAAGTCTGAGAGCTTTATTGTCTAATAATTCCAGACTATCTGAAAAAGTTTTATCTTTATCTAATTCTCTTAGAGATTTTTCTTTAATTTTTTTATTAATAGATTGTGGTGTAACTTTATTGTCTATATTATACCTTTCTTGTAAAGTACGGCGACGTTGAGTTTCGGCAATGGCTATGTCCATGGAGCCGGTCATTTTATCAGCATACATAATCACCCTGCCATCTTGATGACGAGCTGCCCTACCCATGACCTGAATAAAAGCTGATTTGGAACGCAAAAAGCCTTCTTTGTCTGCATCTAAAATCACCACCAAAGACACTTCCGGTAAATCCAAACCTTCGCGCAATAAATTCACTCCTACCAAAACATCATATTTACCCGAGCGCAAGTCTTGTAAAATTTGAATGCGATCCAAAGTTTTTACCTCTGAATGTAAGTATTGAACCTTAACACCTTTTTCTTGTAAAATTTCTGTCAGATCTTCAGCTAAACGTTTGGTCAAAACTGTAATTAAAGCTCTCTGGCCTTTGGCAACCACAGCTGCCACCTCTTTACTCAAATCATCAAGCTGACCCTTGGTGGGCCTGACTTCCACCACTGGATCTAAAATAAAAGTGGGTCTAATTAATTGCTCTACCACTGCTTTAGAGTGTTCTAGCTCATAATCAGCTGGTGTAGCTGAAACATAAACTACTTGTTTTAAATATTTACTAAATTCAGCAAACTTTAAAGGACGATTATCAAAAGCAGCTTCAAGCCGAAAACCAAAATCAACTAAGTTTTTCTTACGCGCTTGATCACCCATGTACATTCCTCTGATTTGCGGAATAGTCATGTGCGACTCATCGATAAAAAGCAAAAAATCTTCAGGGAAATAATCTAGCAAACTAATAGGCGGGTCACCAATATTTCTTTTAGAAAAATAACGTGAATAATTTTCAATACCGTTACAATAGCCAGTGGCTTCAATCATTTCTAAATCATGTCTCACTCTAGTATCAAGTCTCTGCGCCTCAACTATTTGCCCTAGTGATTGAAAATGAGCTACTTCTTTTTGCAAATCTTCTCTAATATTTTTGAGAGTAGTTTGCAAATCATCTTTATTGGTCATAAAGTGTTTAGCCGGAAAAATTTCTACTTGTTGCAATCTACTTTTTACTTGCCGATTAAATAAATCAATCAATTCGATGGCTTCAAGGGTGTCACCAAAAAAAACTAAACGATAAAATTCGTCTTCTTGACCAGAGGCAAAAATTTCCACCAACTCACCTTTGACTGTATAGCTGGAGCGAACCAAATTCACATCATTACGTTGATATTGTAAATCATTTAGGTGCTTTAAAATCTGTAAACGATTATAAATATTATTAATGCTCAAAGTTAATTTATAATTTTGATACTCTAGTGGGCTACCCAAATTATAAATGCAAGACACAGAAGCAACAATCAAAACATCTGAGCGCGTGATTAAACTTTGTGTAGAAACGTGCCTTAGGCGATCAATCTCTTCATTAATTTGTGTTTCTTTTTCAATATAAGTATCACTTGCTGGCAGATAGGCTTCTGGCTGATAGTAATCATAATAAGACACAAAATAATGCACGGCATTATTAGGAAAAAAATCTTGAAATTCAGAAGCTAGTTGGGCAGCCAAGGTTTTATTATGAGAAATAACAAGTGTGGGTTTATTTACTTTAGCTATAATATTGGCCATAGTAAAAGTCTTACCGGAACCAGTCACTCCCAATAATGTTTGTTCTTTATAACCAGCTTTTAAACCTTGATAAAGTTTTTCGATGGCTCGGGCTTGATCTCCAGCTGGTTGAAATTGTGCTTGTAATTGAAAATCCATAAAAAACAATTCTAACAAAAAAACCTTTTAAAATCAACGTAAAATAACCACTGAGAAAAATACCCTCTTTGAGGGTATTTATTATTCGCTAATATTGACCACAAGTGGTGGGGAATTAAATGTTTTACCACTATTATCTGTGATAATGAGATATAATTTATAAGTACCGGTTTTGGTAATATTATTACCCCAAGTCTGCACAACTTCTGCGCCTGGATTTGGCATAAAAGCAAACCACTTAGCCGCATTATCTGGATCTAAATAATAAAAATCTATTTTTTGAATATTTTCTGGCCTACTAATAGCTAATTTTGTATTCAAAGGCAAGTCAGTTAAACTTAAATTACTACCATCGCTAGGCTCAAGCCAAGACACATTAAAAGCTCGAGCAGAGTTATCTAATTCTAAAGAAAAACTGCGACTACTCTCTTGCCAATTTTCCAAATCATCAAAAGCCATAGCTTTTAAAACATGTGGGCCATTTTTTATAAGTGGATTAATATCATAGTTCAAAGAAAATGGCGCCTGATGACTCTGACCAACAAAATCACCATCGACAAAATATTCAACTCTACTGACTCCCCGTGGCCCCGAAGCTTCTACCTCTATTTCTAAAACATTGTTACTAATATTTTGATTATTATTTGGCCTGACAAGATTGATACTAGGACGATTTTCTGATAAATGAACATCATCATACTCAGTTGGCGGGGAATCTATCAAATAATTTTCTTTTTCTGCCCAAGCTTTAATAGGCGCTTCCCATAAAGCATACTGCGGATCACTACTTGGGTCGCTAGGCTGATCGCCACTGGGATTGTTTTTATCCACAAAGTGCAAGATACTATGTACTTGCATATATTTTCTTTCTTCAATTTGGGTATAAGGCGTATACTCAGTAGCGAGTTTGCCCGACACTTTATCTATTTTGACAATCTGCTCAGCCGCGGTTTTACCGCACAACATAGGCTTATCACAAGCAGATAATTCACCTGCTTTAAATCCTTCAACAGCCTTGTCTTGATGTAAAAACTTCATCATCTTTTGCCAAATTGGAGCAGCTATTTGTGAGCCGTCCGCTCCACTAGACATCGCTGTATTGTCATTGTTGCCCACCCAAACACCGACAGCTATTTGTGGCGTGAAACCCATAGTCCAAGCATCATGATAATCATTAGTTGTACCGGTTTTTGCTGCCACTTGTCTATCTGGCAAGGTTAAATAATTATTTTCACCAAAAACAAAAGCTCGAGCAGAATTATCAGATAATACCCCATTTAATAATCTGACGGGTTCTTTTTCTAAAACGCGTCTGCCCTTATTCTCTTTGTTCTCCTTAATCACCTTGCCTTTGCTATCTTCAATTTTCAAAATAGCTACCGTGTCTTTGGCAACACCCTCACGAGCAAAGCTAGCGTAGGCATTGGTATGCTCCAAAAGCTTCACTTCACCACCGCCCAAGACTAAAGATAAGCCGTAGCGATCTTTATCGGTCAAGGTAGTATAACCAAAGTTTTTAGCTAACTCTAAAACATTGTCCATACCGGCCAAATACAAAGTTTTGACAGCGGGAATATTTAAAGAACCAGCCAAAGCTTGGCGCATAGTTACCGGACCATGCTCTTGCAAATTATAATTTTGTGGTTCATAAGGCTTGCCTGAAGCAGCAAAGTTAGTTTTTAAATCAAATAGCATAGTATCTGGTCTAAAGCCTTTATTGAAAGCTGTCAGATAAACTAAAGGCTTAAGTGAGCTGCCTGGCTGACGAGGCGCTAGAGCCACATTAAACTGCCCATCTACCTCATCATTGAAATAATCCTTAGAGCCAACCATAGCCAATATCTCGCTATTTTCTACATCTAAAGCCACTAGGGCAGCGTTTTGAGCGCCGTAGGCGGTATTTTTCTCTGCTTGCTCAGTCACTAATTTTTCAGCTTCTTCTTGGGCCTTCCAATCAATAGTGGTGATAATCTTCCAGCCACTTTGTTCAATCACTGTATCACCATATTCTTCACCCAAAAGTTGACGAATGTACATCACAAAATGTGGAGCCTTAATATTTTCTGCTCGCTTTTTAAATTTTAATTCTTCTTTTTTTGCATTGTCTGCTTCTTCTTGATTTATATAACCCTGATCAAGCATCAAATCTAAAACTGTGTGTTGACGAGCAATTAAGGCATCAAAATTACTACCATAAGGAGAATAATAAGATGGTGCTTGTGGCAAGGCTGCTAAAATAGCGCTTTCAGCTAGGCTTAAATCTTTAGCGGCTTTATCAAAATAATACCAAGCTGCTGATTCAATGCCATAGGCTGATGAGCCATAAGGAATTTCATTAAAATAAAGTTGTAAAATTTCTTCTTTAGAAAACTTTTGTTCTAAACGATAAGATAAGACCCACTCTTTAATTTTTCTTGAGAGCGCTCTTTCATTTGTCAAAATAGCATTCTTCACAAATTGTTGAGTCAAAGTTGAGCCACCTTGGGCACGCTTACCTTGTAATCTAGGGACAATCTGTCCACGTAAGATTCCCCACAAAGAAATGCCGCCGTGTTTATAAAAATTTTTGTCCTCAACAGCAATCGTAGCATTGACCGCATACTCAGGAATGTCTTTGATATTAATTAAAGTTCTTTTTTCTGGACCACTTAATTCATAAAGCAAAACTTCGCCAGTACGATCATAAATTTTAGTAGATAACTGCACTGATCTGTCCATAATCTTATAAGGATCAGGCAAATCTCGAGAATACCAAGCAACTAAAATAACAAATAAAATGCCGCCAATGAAAAAAGCTGCCAAAAGCTTTCGCCAATAACGTTTAAATAAATTTTTCCACCAAGAGCCATTTTCATTATTATCAAAACGACGAGTCAAAATGTTTGGCTTGATTCTCACCTTAATTTTAGCCAGCCCAGGAAGCTTACGTTTTGCATCTGATATTTGATGCTTGTGAAAAGCTGAATTTTCATCTATTTTGCGACGAGAAAAATTACTTGACATAATGTCTAAAAAATTTAATAACTAAAAAACCTTAGTATTTGAATTATACCAGAAATACGCTATAATTTGAATATAATAAATTAAGTAATATTATGGCAAAAATTAACACTAATTCGGAAAAAATACAAGAAATCCTTACTCGCTCTATTGATACGATTTACCCTAGTCGTAAAGCTTTTGAAGATTTACTAAAATCTGGCAAACAATTACGCATTTATATGGGCATTGACCCGACCGCTACTTATGCTCATTTGGGCCATGCCACGAACTATATTATCTTAAAAAGACTACATGAATTAGGTCATAAAATCGTTGTCTTGATTGGTGACTTTACTGCTATGATTGGTGACCCAAGTGACAAAAATTCAGCCCGCAAAAGATTGACCAAAGAAGAAGTCAAAGAAAACCTCAAAACTTTCAAAAAACAAATTGGTCAAATTTTAGATTTTAATGATAAAAAAAATCCGATTGAATTTGAGTTTAATGCTAAATGGCTAGCTAAACTTACTTTTGCTGACGCCGTAGAACTCGCCTCACATTTTACTGTACAAAGAATGCTTGAACGCGATAATTTTGAAAAAAGAATTAAAGAACAAAAGCCTTTATACGTTCATGAATTTTTTTATCCCCTGATGCAAGGTTATGATTCGGTAGCTTTGCAAGCTGATGTGGAAATCGGCGGTACTGATCAAACATTTAACATGCTAGCTGGCAGAACCTTAGTAAAAGCTTATCAAAATAGAGAAAAAATTGTGGTCACTACTACGCTCTTAGAAAATCCCGTCACTGGCGAAAAGTTGATGAGTAAAAGTTTAGGTACTGGTATTGGACTAGATGAAAATGCGACTGACATGTTTGGCAAAACTATGGCTTTACCTGATGAAGCGATTGTCCAATGCTTTATTGATTGCACTTATCTTTGTATGGACGAAATAAAAAGTTTAGAAAAGAAATTAAAAGCTGGCGCTAATCCTCGTGACTTAAAAATTCGTTTAGCTTATGAAATAGTAAAAATCTATCATTCAGAAAAAGAAGCCAAACTTGCCCAAGAAAATTTTGCCAAAGTTTTTGCTAAAAAAGAAATTCCTGATGATATTTTAGAAATCAAGTTGCAAAGCAAAAAAATAAACCCTGTAGATTTACTGCTTACTTTAAAATTTGTCGCTTCTAAAAATGAAGCTAAGCGCTTAATAGAAGGTAATGGCATGAAAGTCAATCAAGAAAAAATAAACTCCTGGGAAAAAGATTTAGACTTAAAAACTGGAGATATTATTCAAGCCGGTAAAAGAAAATTTGCGAAGATTAAATAACCACTCGGCTCGGAACCAAAATTAAAAAACCCGCCAAGATAATTTTACGATTTTAGCCAAAATGGCGTTTAGTAAAATTATCTTGGCGGGTTTTAGTTTGCAATAGTTTATAATCCTTTTCGATAAAATTCCGCTGCTTCTTCAGGTGGAATAGGATTGATAATTAAACCAGAACCTATTTCTACTCCCGCCCAAACAGAACCGCGCGGCACAACTTTTAAGTACAAATGCTGATCGTCATCATTGATAAGCTGATGAAAATAAAAATTGTAAGGCAAATCTAGCTGACTGATTTTAGTCAAAATGTGTTTCAAAATTTTCGCCATCGAAAGCTTAGCGTCTTTTGATAAATCTGTGATATTATCTTGATGCTTTTTGGGCATAATCCAAACTTCATAATTAAACATTGAAGCATAAGGACAAAAAGCAATCATATTTTTATCTTGCCAAATAAAGCGTGGACTTTTGGTCTCTTTTTTGATCACATCACAATAAACGCAAGTGCCGTGCTCTAAAGTATACTCTTGTTGCCTTTTGGATTTGTCTAATAAATGTGGCGGTAAAAATTGAGTGGCAAAAATTTGTGAGTGTGAATGCTGAAGACTGGCACCGGCTACACCACCATCGTTTTTAAAAATCAAAATATACTCAATTTTTTTGTCTTTAGAGATTTCTTTGGTCCTGACTTGGTAAGCCGTCAATAAATCAGCAATCTGTTTCACACTTAAGTCCTCTATTTCTTTAGTATGATCTGAACTTTCCACTACTACTTCTTGTTGTCCGTAGGCTTTTTTATTTGTTTTAGAGACTGCAGGAAATTTATTGGCAATAACTTTCAGTGACCACTTATCACCGCTACCTATTTGATATAAAGCCTTAGTGTCTTTTAAAGATTCTGGACATAGCACACAAGTATTCAGGGGCTTGTGATATTCTTTGGCTTTAATCACATCATGAGGACGCTTGCCACGCTTAGGAGCAATGATGACATATTTTTCCTGAATATAGTCTTTGCGAATTTCAGATTTTGTAAGTCTTTTCATAAAAATTATTTTATTAACTTCTTATATATTTTTACATACTCTAAAGCTGATTTGTCCCAAGAAAAATCTTGACTCATCGCTGCTTTAATCATTTTAGCTAAAACTTTTTTATCAGCAAAAATCTTGAGTGCTTGTTGCCAAGTTTGTTCTAAATCTTTACTATCATATTTTGTAAAAACTAAACCTGTTTTTTTATGCCTCACACTATCTTTTAAGCCACCAGTCTCTCGCACTAGAGGCAAAGTGCCATAGCGCATAGCAATCATTTGACCTAAACCACAAGGCTCAAAATGAGAGGGCATTAAGAAAAAATCAGCACCCGCATAAATTTTTTGAGCAAGTGTGGCATCAAATTTTAAAATAGCTCTAAACTTTTTAGGATATTTTTTATTTAAGATTGCCAGCTCAGCTTCATACTTTTTGTCACCGGTGCCCAAAATAACAATCTGCAAATCATAGCTCAAAAATTTTTCCCATAAAGGACTTAAAATGTCTAGACCTTTTTGGGAAACTAGTCTAGATATAATAGCAAATATCGGTACATTTTTTTCTGCTAATTTTAACTCTTTTTGTAAAGCCTGTTTGTTAAATAATTTAGCTGCTTGATAATTATTAATATTGTATTTTTTATAAATTAATTTATCAGTATGAGGATTAAAAAAATCTACATCAATACCATTTAGAATTCCCTTTAAATTTTTCTTTCTTCTTTGCAAATATTTTTCTAAACCAGCGCCATAAGCTTTGGTCAAAATTTCTTGGGCATAAGTTGGGCTCACGGTATTTATCATATCAGCTGATAAAATGCCGATTTTTAATTGATCGAGCTTGTCATCATCATAATAATCCTCCATCAAAGCTGGTGTTAGTTTTTTATTTAAAGCCACTTGATAAACTAACTCTAAAGAGCTTAAACCTTGACTGGCAAGATTATGAATAGTGAGTAAAGTCGGTATATTAGCAAAGTTTTTATCTGCTAAACTATATTCATCTAAAATAGTCGGCACTAGTGCTGTGTGCCAATCATGACAATGAACCAAATCTGGCTTGAGATTTAAAACCTTGATAGCTTCAACTGCACATTTAGCAAACACCGCAAATCTTTCTGCATCATTTTTTAGCTCGCCTCGATTCGGCGAAGCGGGCAAATAAACCTCTTGAGTATCAAAAAATTTATTTTTAATTAATAAAATTTTGATTTTAGTTTTTGGCAATAAAGTTTGATAAACAGAAAAAATAACTTTGGTATGAGGAAATTTTAAATTAGCTTTGACTAATTTGCTAGGATATAGTTGTTTATTGATGGCGCCATAAAAAGGTAAAATAAGCAAAGGCTCTATATCTAACTTAAGCAAGGCTTTAGGTAAAGCTCCCATCACATCAGCCAAACCTCCTACTTTAACTAGGGGATTAAGTTCAGCACCAATAAATATTATTTTCTTGATCCCGCTTTGCGGGGTTATTTTTTTATTTAACATAAAAAGCTTACCATTTAAGATAAGCTAATTATAACATGAAAATTTATAAAACTAAAAACTAATAAAGATTAATTTTTCTTTCACCACTTTCAACCAAAACTAAATATTTCTCTACTTCATCTAATAATAAATTCACTGAATCATCTTTGTGCATATAAAACAAAAAGGCAGCAGTGCGTAAAGCTACCCAAGCTTGGTATAAATTGATACGAGGAAAAAATTCTGCTGGAATATCTTGAATTTTTTGACCAAAATAGCTAGTGATAAAATACTCTTTTTCGTAGTTAACTTTAGCTCGAGAAAAAAATCTATGCCCCATAAAATCTAATTGCTGTAAAAAAGAGCCAAGATCCACCATTGGATCACCCAAAGCCACATCAGTAAAATCTATCATCTTAATTTGTTTAGCTTCTAGGCTAGTCAAAATCACATTTTCTGGATGATAGTCACCATAGACTAAACATGGTTTTAAATTTTGCTGAAATTTCTCTTCATGGTTTTTAATATCTGCTAACATCTTTTCTACTCTTTTACCCAAAACTTCATTGTGACTAATAATGTCAGTAAAAAATTTCTGTACACTAGGGCCAATATGATTAACGGAAAATTTTGGCCAAGCAAAAGTCTCGTCTAATTCTAAGTGATGTAATTTTTTAACCCAAGCAGCAGCTAAATTCATAGCATTAGCTAAATTTAAATACTCATCTGCTTTAAAAAAACTAAACAAACGATGACCAATAGAAGCTTCGTAAACAAAAGCTAAATTTTCCTCTAAATAAAACAATGGTTTGGTGACCAAATATTTACCGTCATTAAAACCATGTTGATACAAATAATTGAGTTTAGCAAAAGCTAATTTTCTTGAGCCATCAGAATGACCAGTGGCAACTAATTTTATTTTTTTAATACTATTATCTTTGGCTAAGTATTCTACTTTATAGCCCACCACAAAAACAGCACTAGTTTTGCCCACATGTTTTTTGTAAGCATGCAAATCAAGCTGTTTTACTTCTACAAAATCTGGATAATATTTACCTAAATTTTGATTAAAACAATCTTTAATAAACAACTCATCGTTTAACAAGGCTACCTTTTTCTTTTGTTCTTCAAGTTCCATAGATTTTATTAAATATTATATTTACGCCAATGCCTCTCCCAAATCAATCTTTTTGCTTTAGTATAATAACGTTCAGCTTGAATTTTTTCCGCAACACTTGCTTGCTTTAGTGATCTTGCACTTCTTACTAATTCTTCAGCGCCATTGTCTACCATGTCTGGATGCCAAGCGAGGTCTGAAAAAATACCTACTTTTTTAGCACTTGCCCACCAAAAAGTACAAGATGATAAACCTCTATCTAAATGGTATCGAGCCCAAAAATGATTTTGATCTTTAGGGTATTTTTTGACTAAACTAATGCTTAAATTTGCTAATTGCCATAAAGTTTTGTGAATACTATTTTTGGGATCTTGCCATAAAGCAAAAGGAATGTTTTTTTGTAAATCTTTTTGACTTGTCTCCCAAGAAGAATCACGTAAGCTCACACTTGCTGTTTGTTTTAAAGTTTTTAAATATTGAGAAACCGTTAAAACATCTAAATTTTTATTTACTAAAATCTTTTCCAAATGTCCCTGCCAGTCTTCATGTTTATGACCATACATTTCACCGTCAGTGGCAGTAATGATAGTTTCTACTTTTATTTCTTGGTGCTGAAATTTTTGATAAATAGCTTCGGCAGGATAACTTTGGGAATAGCATCTATCTCTAAAAATTACTTTTAGACCTAAATTTTTAATTTGGTATAAAATATTATTGTTTATTTTTTGCGACGTGGAAATTGGATCTAAAATAATCCAGCTAAAACCTAATTTTTTAATAATTTTAGCAGTTTTTAAACTATAAGCCATTTCCGGTAAATAAAAACCTGCTGGCTTAATTTTAAAATATTTAAATAATATTTCTTGATTAAGTTTTATTTGCCTTAATACTTCTTGCTCTGGTAGTAATGGTAAAATGGGGTGATAAAAAGCCGAGGCTGTAAGTTCTAAACGTTTATTTTTGACGACAAGTTGTAACTTAGCTAAAATTTCTGGCTCTAAAATATTTAATTGTTCAATTAAAGAACCACTAATATTTAAAGTAAAAGTAAACTTAGGATATTTCTCAAGCAAAGTAAATAAATAGTCATAACTCTCTCTGGCAGTTTGGTGAATGATGCCCTCTTCTTGCCAAGGTGGCTGATAAATATGTAAAAAATTAACCCACGTTATTTTAGACATTTTCTTCTTTTTTAAAATTAATAGCTTTTTTATAAAGCTCTAAATATTTTCTGGCTGGCAAATCCCAAGAAAAAGAAGCTGACATGCCACGTCTAATCAAGTCTTTCCATATTTGCCTGTGATGATAAGTCTCTATTGCTCTGGTTAAGGCTACTAACAATTCAGCGGTTTTATAATTTTTAAAATTAAAGCCGTTACCTTTGGTTTTCTTATCTGTTTTAGGATCAAAATTAATCACCGTGTCAGACAAACCACCAGTAGCACGCACTATCGGCACACAGCCATAACGAAAACTAATCAACTGATTAATTCCGCAAGGCTCAAAACGAGAAGGCAACAAAAAGAAATCCGCTCCAGCATAAACCAAAGTCTCTCTTTTTAAAACTTCCTGATGAGAAGGTATGACAACTAATTTATCACTATGGGCTTTAGCTAATTTATTTAGTTTTTGGACATATCTTTTATCACCTGCTCCCAAAATAATCACTTGTACATCTTGTAAAAGCAAAGTTGGCAAAACATCAATGACTAAATCAAAACCTTTTTGTTCAACTAATCTAGAGGTCAAACAAATCAATGGCGTGTTGTCAGTTATGGGTAAATGATAAAGCTTTTGCACATATCTTTTGTTGACTATTTTACGATGAATATTGTCTATAGTATAATTTTTAATCAAAGTCTTATCAGTTTTGGGATTGTATTGATAATAATCAATGCCATTAACGACGCCAAATAATTTATGTTTTCGATTCATCAAAATACGATGTAAATCTTGACCAAAATGTTTTTTTAAAATCTCTTTAGCATAAGTTTCTGAAACTGTATTAACAGCATCAGCATACATAATACCTCGTTTAGCAAAATTAATATAAGCTAATTGACTGGCTTTAAAATCTGGTAAAGCCAGCTTGCCTTTGTCTCTTAATTTTACTGGTACTTCCCACCAATTTTGTCCGAATTGAAAAGTCAGATTATGAATCGTAAAAATAGTAGCCGAATTTTTGAGTGTCTGGCTGTCTTTAAAACGAGTATTTTTTAAATAGGGAATTAAACCTGTATGCCAATCATGACAATGGATAATGTCGGCTTTAAATTTCAGTAAAGAGATTAACTTTAAAGCGGCTACAGAAAATAAATAAAAACGCGCATTTTCACGAGATGAGCTATAAATATTTTTTTTCTTACCAAAATATTTATCACAACGAACAAAATAAACTGGTAATTGAGGCATTAATTCTCCTTGGTAAAAATCTACTTTAACTGAATTTTTTTTATCGACATTAATCAAAATATCGGTATAAATTTTTTTTAAATTATACTTTTTAGCGTCAATGACTTTGCTATAAAAAGGAATAATAACTATCACCTCGTGACCTAAACGATGCAAACTTTTAGGCAAAGCTCGAGCCACATCACCTAAGCCACCAGTTTTGACAAATGGATCAAGCTCTGAAGAAATTGAAACTATTTTTAATTTTTTCATTTCACTTGTGATAATTTTTGATTAAACCAAGCGCCGCAAATAGCCAGAGCCACCGCATCGGCTGCATCGTCTGGCTTAGGTACGGCTGATAATTTTAAAATTGTCTTCACCATCAGACCAACCTGGCGCTTATCGGCTGCACCCGAGCCTGTCAAAGTCAGTTTGACTTGCAAGGGAGTAAACTCTATAAAATTTTTTTGTTGCTGCGCGATAGCCAATAAAACTACTCCTCTAGCCTGACCAACGTCCAAAGCAGTTGTAACGTTACGAGCAAAATATAATTTTTCAATCGCTACTATATCAGGCTGATATTTTTTGATGAGTAAATTGATTTCTTTATAGATAACTTCCAAACGCTTGGCAAAATCAAGCTTTTTATCTGTCTTGATACTGCCGGCTGTAATAAATTTTAAAGTATGATTTTCTTTTGTCACCACACCAAAACCAGTATCTGCAAAACCAGGGTCTAAACCTAAAATAGTTTTTTTAATATTTGACATTTAAATTAAACATCGGCGTTAGTGTGCAAAGTGTCCACGTCATCATCATCGTCCAAAGCATCTAATAAGCGCAACAGTTTGTCTTCATCTTGCACTTGCACTTTTTCTTTCGGCAAATAAATAATATTTGACTCTTGAATGGAAAAATTATTTTTGACCAAGCTGTCTCTTACTAGGGCCAAATTTTCTTTATCCGTAATGACTCGAATTTGCTCGTCTTTGATGATATCTTCTGCACCGGCTTCAATAATTTTGAGTTCCTCTTCGTCTGTTAAGGTAGTATTGTTTAAAATAATTTCCCCCTTAAAAGCAAACATCCAGAGCACACTACCACTAGATCCCATGTTGCCGTTGTATTTATTTAAAATATGTTTGATGTTGGAGACTGCGCGATTTTTATTGTCCGTCAAAACCTCAATAATCAAAGCCACGCCCTCTGGTCCATAAGCCTCATAAATCAAATGCTCGATATTTTCACCACCACCAACTCCAGCGCCCCTTTTGATAGCACGTTCAATATTATCTTTAGGCATAGACAAAGCCTTTGCCTTATCTACTGCCATGCGTAATTTAAAATTTGAATCAATGTCTTGACCCTCACGAGCGGCAATAGTAATATTTTTGGATAACTTGGTAAATAAACCACTGCGCTTAGAATCTTTGGCCTCTTTGGCCCTCTTAGTTGTTGCCCATTTAGAATGTCCACTCATAGCTTTGTATTAAACTACTTAAAAAGCATAAATTTTATTAATTTATGCTCCACTCTTTGTCTAGTGTAGCAAATATTTAGACAAAAATCAACCAAAAAACCAGCACCTTCCCTACAAAAACTTGACGACTTTAAAGATCCATAATAAAATTAGTTTAGCTGATTTTGTAGAGATCCCCGCCCCCATGCTTGGCGAGGATTTTTTGTTCTGCTAAAATAAGCTATATGCATAGTGGCGACTGGAAAAATAAGCTCAAAAAATGGCCAATTGATTATTTGTCATTATTTATCATTTTTTTATCTTTTTATTGGTGGTGGCAAAGAAAGCCTATTATCGGTGATCCAGATGGCTTTTATCACGCCAAAATGGCTCAATTAATCGCTAAAGGTGAAATACTACAAACTTTGCCCTGGATGCAATTTAGCACCCTTAAAGACAGTTTTACTGACCATCATTTTCTTTATCATCTTTTACTATCTTTTTTTACTCATATTTTTGACCCACTTTGGGCAGTAAAAATAGCAACCGTTATTTTTGCTAGCTCAGCTGCTCTAGCTTTATATATTTTTTTAAAAAAACTCAAAATTAACTTGGCTTGGCCACTGACTTTATTAGTGATAACTTTACCAAATCTCAATTTTCGCTGGAGTCTCATCAAAGTCAACTCCCTAAGCTTTATCATCTGCCTACTATTTATTTATGCTTTAATAAAACAAAAAAAATATTTATTACTGCTGAGCGGTTTTATGTTTGTTTGGCTATATGGTGGCTGGCCAATCATCTTTCCTATTTATTTAGCGTATTTTACTAGTATTTATTTATTTAATAAACTTACAAATCAAGAAAAATCTCATTATCATTGGTCCAGCATCTTTTGGAGTCTTAGTGGTGTTTTGATTGGCATAGCATCTCACCCCAATTGGCCACAAAATTTATACTTTTACTACCAACAAGTTGTACAAATCGGCATTATTAATCTCGGACAAAAATTTATTGTTGGTAGCGAATGGTATGGGGCTCAATTTTTCGAAATCATATCCTCTGGACCACAGCTCTTTATATTAAGTATTTTATTTATTGCCCTGTTAGTTTTTCAATATCAATCGATCACAAAAAAAACACTTTTTGCCTTTTTACTAGCTTTTGGTTTTTTATTATTGACCGTCAAATCAAAAAGATATATAGAGTACTTTTTGCCATTCACCTTAATATTTGTTGCTTTTGCTGGAGATGATTTAAAAAATATTCTAAAGCTTAAAAATTTTTATCATTTTTGGCTCAGTTTAAAAATCAACTTAAAAATATTTGTCACCAGTTGCTTAAGTATTTTAGTTATCTTAATAATTCCACTTTTAATCAATAAAACCATTGGCTCGTCTTTATATAACAACTGGCCACTTGATAAATTTCAAGCCAGCGCTACTTGGCTCAAACAAAATATACCAGAAAAAAGTATTGTTTTTCATGATGATTGGGATCAATGGCCTATGCTGTTTTATCACAATGATCACAACTATTACTTAATCGGTCTAGATCAAACTTTTATGTACAATTTTAGCCCTGATTTACAACAAAGTTATTTTGATATTCTGGAGGGCAAAATAAATAGCTTAGATCAAGTAATCCCCGCTAAATTTGGCGCACACTATATTTTCCTAGAAAAAGACAATAAAAAAGAAGCATTTAAAAATGCTCTTTTGGCTAATCAAAATATTAATTTGGTCTATGAAGACCTTGAAGCAGAAATATACCAAATTAATCAATAATATTGTTGAGGCAATTTTCCAAATAAGAAATGTCGTCTGCGGAGCCCTGAAAAATTGGATTTTTTTCTTGTGGGTCTTGTTCTAAATCATAAATTTCCAAACTATTATCTAAAATATTATACAAATATTTTTTGGGATATTCTATCACCACAATGTATCTACGAGAATAAGGCTGCACAGAAATAATACATTTACGCTTTTCATTTTTTGCTAGTAAATCAATGCCCAAAGAAATGGTATTTGTAACATTATTTAAAGATAAGACCGTCGGAAAAATATCTAGCTGATGCACATAATCATTTTTAAGACCATAAGTGTCTTGAGCTATTTGCGGAGAAATCATAGCTAAACTAGAAACAAAATTTTCCTGCCAAGCAAAGGCCTCATTGTGATAATTACCATGCTCTTGGGTTGGCCAAGCTTGATCACCAAAAGCAAATAAATGAGAGCTGCTGGCATATTTTGAACGCCAAGTTTCCAAAAATTGACCAAAAAAATGATCTTGCAAAAAGCTTGTATTAGACATTCTTTCTTTGATGTTTTGCGCATCTTGAAATGGCAGGTTTAAGTTTAGGTCTTGATAATTATCATAAGTCATAAAAGGAAAGTGATTAGTTGCACTCACAGCAATATAAACAAATATCTTTTGACCCTTATATAGCTCTAAATATTCTAAAACTCGCTGATAAAAAATATCCTCTCTATAACCCCAAGGCAAAGATTTATCTTCTGGCTTCATAATATCGCTATTATGCACCTCATCAAAACCAAGACTCAACATAAAATCACCGGTATTGGCAAAACTTAAATCATCGTCTTTAAAAAATAAAGTTTTATAACCAAGGTCTTTAAAAATAGCCGGCAAACAATATAAATCAGCCGACTTGCCTTGCTGATGCAAGGACAGGCCGAATGATGGTAATACTGGACACAAAATATTTTCTTCACTTCTAATGGTTTGAATATTATTTGTTTGTAAATTTTTAAACACTAATCCTTCGCTTTGTAACTTATAAAAATTTGGCGTAAAGTCCTCACCAACTAAGGAACTGTTCAAACTTTCTAAGTGTAAAAAAAATACGTTTTGAGAATCATCAAGACCATGCAATGTTTCTATATTTTTTTTATTAGCTTGATTGGTTTGTGCTAAAATATCACTATACTTTTGACTATACAAATTGATAATCTGACTATTTCCACTAAAAGTTTCCCCCCATACTGTAAAAATTTCTGCTTTATTGGGCCCAGCAGAAGCAAACAATACAAACAAAAAAGCACAAACATACACTACATATTGTGTTTTTGTTTTTGGAAATTTTAAATCAGCCAAGATAAGCAAAAATAATTTGGCAATAACAAGAAAAAAGATAAATAAGATAAATAAAGATAAATAAAAATTATCAAAAACTAACCGCAAGCTCAAAAAAGCATCCTGACGATTGTACCAAAAATAAAACCAATTAAAACGAATGCCTACTATTAAAAAATAAATGACCAAGAGAAAATCTATAATAAACACAAAACTCAATAAATAAGCGACTATCTTCTGTGGTAAAAATTTAACCAGTAATTGCCAAAGAAGAAAAAAAACCAAGAAAAACTGTCCACTAATAAACAAACAATCAGTCAAGTTGTAGTGTGGGTGGCTCAAGAAATAACTTAAAAAAATAAAAGAAAAAAATACAACTACGATAAAAAATTTTAACAATATATTTAATCTCATCGCTTTAAAATAATTTTACTTTGTAAAAGCTCTAGCTGAAAAACTGGCACAGCATTATTAATCAAACTAACCATATTTTCACCAGTCCAACTAAATATCTCAAAGGACTCGACGTCTGCTGGTAAATAATAATGCAGCTTAATAGCCTTGTCTGGCTCTAAAAATTTTTTAGAAAACATCGCATAGTCTAATGGAAAATCAAAATAAGAGTCTTTGCTATAAAAACGAATCAACGCATTTTCTACAAAAAGATTTGTATCCACAAAAATTTCTAAAACATTATCTTTGGCAAAAAAATTATGGCCAAAAAACAAATCCTTGTTATTGTCTGTTTTACTAAAATCTACTACTTCACTTAAAAATAAATTTTGTTGCCCTTCAGTTTTTTTCTTAAAGAAAAAAATATTTTTTTCAACTGAAATCAAATCATAATCAGACAATGTTTTATGCCAGTTTTCATTCATCACTTCTTTATGCTCGGTCAAAAAACTCTTGCCCTCTTTGGCCACCACGTCTATCATAAAATCTTCAAAATCAATAAATAAATAATCTACCTGGGGTAAAACAAAAGGTTCTAATAAAAATTGACTATAACCAAAAAAAGCATAATTTAAAGGATAGACATATTGCCGACTACTTAAGGCTGGTAAAAAATCTGAGCTGACAGCTACTTTCGCCTCAGGAGGTATTTGATTTACTAATTGTCTTTTATAATCTATTATCTTAGTGTCAAATTGATGCGCTAAAAAATTTTTTACTGGGCCTAAAAATATAGCCAAATATATCACAGTAACGCTCAATAAAATTATAATATACTGATAATACTTATGTTGCTGCAAATCAGCTAAGGCAAAAATAAAAGCAATAAAAATACCTGGTAAAACAAATAAAATATAATGGGTATGATAAACCAAAGAGCTAAAGCCGCTGCCGGTTAATAATGTCAAAACAAAAGGCACGGCTGATAAAAGTAAATACTTGCTTTTGTATAAAGGCAAAAACAACATCGGCCACAAAACAACTAAAACACTAGTAATATTTTCTAGCTTGAAAATATGTCGCAAAACTTGCCAAGGGTGACTGACAAATGACCAAGCAATGGAAAAAGCATCGCTGCCCCCTAGCCAGCCATAATAAATAAAAAACTTATACTGTTTATGGACTGAAAAAATATCTATTACTTTAACAGCAAACAAAAAATAAGAAATTGATAATAAAATTGGCAAAAATGTCCAACGCCAATTTCTTTTTTCAAATAACGCCAAAAGAGGAAAGCCTAATAAAAATAAAGCCATATCCTCTCTGACTAATAAAGTGAGGATAAAAAATAATAAAAAATATCCAAACTTATCAAGATAATAAAAATAAAAAATAATAAAAAATAAAGATGCCATTACCACCTCTAAATGAACTTCCGTAAAATTAACTTGGTGGATAAATGGATTAAGTAACCAAGCCAAGGCTATGCCTAAAGATAATATTTTATTTTTAGTTACTCTGTGACTGATAAAATATAAAGGTAAGGCGCTAATAGCCAAAATAAAGCTTTGCATCACAAGTAAAGTTTCTGGGCCAGGTTTTAAAGCATAAAATGGTAAAAGAAAAATGATAAAAGGCGTAAAATGATCAGCTATATAATTATTCAAATTAACCGTCATTTCTAGCCAACGACCGTGAATAGTGTTGAAAAAAACTTGATTAAAAATAGCTAGGTCAAAATTATTATAAGCAAAATAGTCTAGTTTTTTTAGAGTCAAAAAACTAAAGCTGATTATATAAATAATGACAGCTATAACTAAAAACAAAAAACTGTGCTTTTCTAAAAATTTTTTTAATTTTAATAGGAAATTCATGGCTAAATTATATCATATTTCTACCAAAGACTTTAGCTTATATTTGACAAAAAAACATAAATAATGTATAATATATAGTTCACGCTCTTATAATCACAAATCATCCAACATAAGGAAGAAGTCTAATGAAGAAGCACACGCTCTTTTGGCTGGCTCTGAGCTGGCTAATGGTGGCTTGCAGTAGCTACCAAGGCCCCACGCCTGATTATGATCCTTCATATTGTCAGTGGAGGATCACAAGCGAACAAGCAGTCCTTGTTAATGTGGCCGAAGAAAAGGGAAATATTTGGCACATAGTCTTGCCAAATTACCCTAAGCTAGTGTCAACTCCGCGTAGAGATGTAATCCATATCTCTATAAGAGTTAAAGATGACAAGGGTGGCTGGGCACTTGACGAAATTAAATTGCCTCCCATCCCACGATCTGGTCACTGGCCTGGTATCCAGGAGGTCAAAATTAACGATCGTTTCGTCTACGATGCCCCACTCTTGTATGGCTACATAGATAATGCCTTTGGCCAAGACATCATCAATGTCAAATTCAAAGGCAAAACGATCGCCCTAAGAGCTGGCGCTTTTAGCCAACAGGATCTTAGTCCTGGTCCCCTGACTATTTACTGGCAGATTAGACCTAATGGCCGAGTCTACGAATACGAAACGGCCATAGCCAACGATAACCACAAGATGGAATTCAATGGTGAAATGGTTGATTGGGTCATAACCTTAGAAAGGAGATAAAAAGGCCCCCGCCAAGCACAGCTTGGCGGGGGTTCAATTATATAAATTTAATTTTGTGTATTACCACCACCGCCACCATCATTAAAGCCTCCGGAATTAGAAACTGAATCTTGTAAAGCTTGTAAAACAAAATTAACAATAGCATAAGCTGCTAATACTACCGCTAAACCAATCACAGAATTTACAATAGTAGATTTAGCTTCATCTATCTTACTAGAATTTCCAGCTGAGGTCATCCATTTAAAACCAGCTAAAACTATCAATACAATAAAAATTGCCCCGAGCAATGACAGAGCACCTTTGATTAAAATAGCAATATAATCTCTAATACCTCTATTGGTGTTAAAATTTCCGCCAGCAGCTACGTTCAAACCAGCTTGTGCCTCAGACAAACCATCGGCTAAAAGCAAATGACTAGGTGCAAGCAAAAGAAAAGAAAAAATTAATTTAAATTTCATACTTTTAAAATCCATACTTTAGTAGGTCAAGCGTTGACCTACTATAGTCTAGACTATAATGGTATTTATACAGTAGCGTTATAGACATTGGTCAAAACAAATTGAGCAATTGCGTAAGAGGCTAAGATAATAATCAAACCCACGATACCAGCGCCAATTAATTTCTTAGCTTCGTCCACCTTATCAGACGATCCTTGTGAGGTCATCCATTTAAAACCGCCTAACAAAATGATTAACACGGCAATGATGCCTAAGAAACCTAAGACAACATTAATTAATTGACTAATCGTGCTCTTAAGCTCACGAGAGCCTAAACTTGTATTAAGATCATCAAGACCAAAATTGCCTTGAGCTGAAGCCATCATAGGTGCTGCTAATAATAAAGCTGTAATAATTTTTTTCATTTTTCCACCCCCTTTCAAGGTAATAAATTTCAATTATTAATACTATAATTATACGATAAAAAAAACAAAAACTCAATCAATATTTTAAGCCGTTACTCCGCCGGTGGCGTTATAGACATTGGTCAAAACAAATTGAGCAATGGCATAGGCGGCTAAAATAATAACTAAACCAACCACGCCAGCACCAATCAAACCCTTAGCCTCATCTACTTTACCAGAATCACCTTGTGAGGTCATCCATTTAAAACCACCTAACAAAATGATCAACACGGCAATGATGCCTAAGAAACCTAAAATAACATTAATCAAAGCAGCAATAGTCTCTTTAAGATCACGAGTGCCTAAGCCGCTATTTGCAAAAGTATTCAAACCAAAATCGGTAGTCACTTGAGCTGAAGCCATCATCGGCGCTACTAATAATAAAGCTGTAATAATTTTTTTCATTTTTCCACCCCCTTTCAAGGTAATAAATTTCAATTATTAATACTATAATTATAAACTTGCTTCTCTTGCTAAAGCTTCAAACACAAAATTAATAATAGCGTAGCTTAAAAAGATAATCAACAAGCCTAAAATTGCCCACAACAAAGTGTCTTTGCCACGTCTGACGCGATCAGAGTTACCAGCTGAAGTCATCCAAGTAATACCCCCAATAACTATCATCACCAAAGCTACTGCGCCACTCAAACCTAAGATACCTTTGATGGCATTATTAATTAAAACGGGAAATTTATTTGTACTTTTACCCAAAGGATTGTACAAGGATTCCGCTTGAGCTATGTTTGCTAAAAATAATAGATACAAACTAACTAACAAATTTTTTATTTTCATATTTTAAATTAATACAACTTATTCATAACAACCCGACGTACAACCACAGGCCACAATATTTTCACAATCTTGCGCAGAAAAATTATCACAAATTATGCCAGCGTTTGGCACCATACAAATATTCTCACCAGCATTCGACACGCAACAACCGATATCTGCCTGAACCCAATTTGGATCACACATATCAACTTCACTACAATTTGTGCTAAATTTTGTCTGCCCAGCGAAACACTCATCTAAATAAGATATCTCCTGACAACTAGGTCGTCCAACGCTATAATTGACACAACAAGATTTTCCGGCAAATTCATTAGTAGGTGATGATGAGTTATCAATAGCAATAGAATTGACATCCACACAAATGTCCTTGCCTGGACACAAACCTTTTTCTGATTTCACACCTGACATCTCAGCTATAGCTGGCGATAAACAAGTCCAATTAGTGCTAGTATCTTTTAGACTTTTAAGCTGACACTTACTCATACAAATTTCATTATAAACAGCTTGATCATCTTTAAAATCTATGCCACTACACACATAATTTTCGCCACAAGCCTTGCCTTCTTTTTGATTAGCGCATTCTGAAGTGATCGGTGATTCTGCTTTTAAAAAATCGTTAACAAAAAATTCTACCAACAAAAAACTAGTAAAGGCAATCACCAAAGCCACAACTGTTTGTAACATGATGTCTCGACCATGCTGAATTTTTTGCTGATTACCATAAGAAGTCATCCACTGTATTCCACCCCAAATAAAATATAAAAGAGCTAAGGCGCCAACCGCACCTATTAATAATTTTGTCAAAGTTATAAAGCCAGTTTTTATATCATCCAAACTACAATTTGCTCCACTCTCCACACAAGCTAAGCCATCTAAAAAACCAGCTTGTACAAAATGTGGCACAACTAATAGAGAAAAAACAAAGGCTAAACTAAAAATCTTTTTCATCTAAATTATAATAATTTAAATTAATCTGCTTTTTTATAAGTTTGATTTACTCTTTTTACCCAAAAATCTAAACCGTCATTATCTATTTTTAATTCACCTGCTAAAATTGCTTTCACAAAGTCCGCTGTATAAGTTTCAGCCAAATCCACATCATAACCATTGTACCAATTATCAGCTGTCAAAACTTGTGAAGCAAAAACTTTGACCTCTTCATTTTGTAATTGTTCATTAATAAGCGACCTTAGGGCTGTTGGTTTTTTATTTGGATTTAAATAATTAAGTACCAAATTTTTAGACGCTGTACTTTGAATAAAATTCCAAGCTGCATCTTTATTTTTAGATTTAGCTGGCACGACATTTACCCAGTAGTTAGAATAATAAACGCTACCTTCAGCGCCTCTGGTTTTGGGAAAGTTTGTCATTTCCCAATCAAATTGCACTCCTCGCTTTCGTAGTTCATCAGCATGATAGCTATAGCCAAAAAAGTAAGCCAGTTTTCCTTGCGTAAATAGCTCAAAAGCATTGTCTAAATCATCATTCCAAGAGTAAACGGCTTTGGTTGGGTCAGCAAAGTCACTATAAAAAGTAAAAACTTCTGCTAATTTAGTAGCTGACTCTCTATTTTGTAATGGCCCAAAATAGTTACCCTGAACTTCCACTTCATTTTGCAACATTAAGCTAGATAAAATGTCAAAAAAACGAGGGATATTATTGTAGCCACCCAAAGCTACGCCAGATTGCAAAACAGTATTAGCTTGACCAATTTTTGATAATTTATATTTTTGAATTTGTTCTACTAAATCATGAAAATCCACCATCGGCTCAGCTATACCACTTTTCGTCAATAAATCAGAGTTATAAAAAGTGATCAATGTATCTACTGAATAAGGCAAGCCATAAATTTTTTCATCTAAAATAACATCATCATAAACAACTGGGACATACTGATCTTTGATGTCTTGTCTGGTCAAACTATTTACTGTAGTCAAAGTAGTAACTTCTTCTTTTTTGATTGTACCTTTAATTTCGGTCACTGGAATCTTCACCGTCTTCGGCATAGCCGATAATCTGTCTTGATACTTTTTGAGCCAAGTAGCTGGGATCATAAAAATATCCGGCACCCTGTCTTCCCAAGCAGATTCTAAAAGTTTCTGTTCATACTCCTCATAACGAAAATTTCGATAATTGACTTTGATAGTCGGATGAGTGGCTTGGTAAGCTTTGATAATAGCTGACATTTGCTCTGGTGTATCCCAAACCCCCCAGTACTCTAAAGTAATGGGCTTAAAACTTTCTTTATTCACGATATTTTGTTTACAACCAAAACCACTAGTCATCAAAAAGACTCCTAAAGCCAACAAAATAATGAGTTTATTTTTTTTCATAAATAAACTAAATTTTTTTCAAATAATTTTTCAAAAGATTTTTTAAGTCTTTTCTATCTTTAGCGTATTCTAAAGTAGCTCTGAGTAGATTCCATGGGTCACCAGTAGTGAGCCATTCTCCATTTTGAATTTCCTTGGCATAAAATGCACCACCAGCTTTGATATAATCACGAATAGCATCTACTATCCACAACTCATTGCCTTTACCCAAAGATGTTTTCTGTAAAACATCAATAATTTCTTGATTTAAGACCATACGTCCAAAGTCAGCTAGCTGACTTGGTGCTTCCTTGATACTTGGTTTTTCAATAATACCATCAAGTTGCATGGTTTTTTTATCTTTTAAGCTCACAATACCATATTTATCAACTTGGTTGCGTGGTACTTTTTGCACACCAATCATCAAGTGTCCAGTTTTATGATAATCATCTAGCATTTGTTTGGCAAAAGATACTTTGGACTTCACCAAATCATCGCCCCAGACATACATAAACGGCTCATCTTTGACGAGGCTGGCTGCTGATAAAATAGGAGTGCCGTTGCCATATGGGCCTTTTTGACGGACATAAATAAAATTAGCCATTTCAGAAATTTTTACAATCTCGGCTAACTTTTCTTTTTTGCCGGACTTTGCCAAATCAGATTCTAAGGCCCAAGAATGATCAAAATGATCTTCGAGTGGTTTTTTATCCCATTTAGTCACCAAAATAATGTCTTCAATACCAGCAGCTACTAATTCTTCAACTACTAGCTGAATAATTGGCTTATCAACTATTGGCAACATTTCTTTGGGCATAGCCTTGGTAGCTGGTAATAATCTTGTACCAGAGCCAGCTACCGCTATAATAGCTTTACGCACTTTTTGCATGTTTATATTATACTAAAAATTAGCCTTTAAGTAAAATGAAAATTTGACAAATAAAATATTTTATTAGACAATAAAAAAGAAGAAAAGCATTTATGTGCACTTGTTGCCATTTTGGCCACGCACCACCATTTTTATATTTCAACAGGCCCAAATTTAAGTTTGGGTTTTTTATTAACTAAACTTCATTTTATGAAACTAAAATTATTATTAAGCTTCATGCTAATTGTTATTTTGGGTATAGGCTATGTAGTATGGCAAAAACCCCGTCAAGTAGCTGAAGCGCAAAAGCTAACTATTTTAAATGGTGAGCTACAAAGCGTCAGTCAAGCTTTGGGGGGTAAAAATTTAACAAATCAGGCTAATTTAAAAATATTATTTGACTATGATTCTAACTATGCTTTAGTAGGTAAGGCTTGGGAAGGAGAAATAGAAGAAAGCGAAAGTATTGGTGGCACTAATTTATATTTAGTAAATCTACTAGATAAGAGTGAGCAAAAAATATCTGACTCTTTAGTGCGCTGGGCAATGTTAGATAAAAAAAATAAATTGGCCTATTTTACTGATTTAGCCCAAGATCTTTGGCGCTTTGATATTGCCAAAAATAGCAAAGAAAAAATCATGGACAAAGTATTACAACCAGATCTTTCACCAGATACTAATTTCTTTGTTTACCAAAAACTTAATCCAGACTGGACTGGACCATATTATGACAATGCCCTTGGTCTAACAATTTTAAATTTGCAGACCAAAGAAGAAAAAAAAATAACCAATTTATCTGAAGATTGGGGAGCATTTTGGACGCCTGATGGTAAAAAAATTATTTTTTTTAGTCTCAATGATTTTGACCATGGTATGAGCTCACACTATATCATTAATGCTGACGGCCAAAATAAAACATTACTCACAAACTTTGGTCTTTATAATAGCACCGACAAAGGCGCTGTGCCAATGCCTTCAGAAAAGCCTGTTTGGTCACCTGACAGTAACATGCTTGTCTATCATTCAGATTATGCTATTTGGATAAATAAATTTAACCCAGATAAAACTGCTATCACAGAGAGCAAGTTTATCACTTACGGCAAAGAACCAACTTGGATCAAAAATGGGCAAGCTTTAAATGTTTTATTAAACCAAGAGACGCTACAAAGTATCAATGTCGATCTTGAGGGTAAAATTATTAAATAATCCGGCATTCGCCGGACAAAAAACTATATGAAGAAAAGTTATTTTATACTCAGTGCTTTAGCGCTACTTTTGAGCCTGCCTCAAATAGCTCTAGCTGATCCACTGTTTCGTCTTCCGTTAAGCGTCACACCTACCATCAGTGCCTGGTATGACCATCAGACTGGCTCTGCTTTTAAAAAATACAACTGTAGTACCAGTGGTTATTATAATGGTCATGCTGGCACAGATTTCGCTACAGATACTGGTAACAATATCTACGCTGGAGCTCATGGTGGCTTATATTATAGATATAATTCATGCCCAACTATCGGATCTTATGGTAGTACTTGTGGCAACGGAGGCTATGGTAATCACGCTCGCATTGATCATGAAGGCAATATGACCGATGGTAATGGCTGGGTAACTATTTATGCTCATATGAAAAGAGATACCGTCGTTTATCCTATGTCCGTTTTGTGTGGCGCCTATATAGGGCAAGTCGGCTCTTCGGGAAATTCTACTGGCTCACATTTACATTTTGAAGTTAAAAAATACACCGGCTTAAATAACGATCCTTATAGCGGCTCTTGTAGTCATACTACTACTTGGTGGACTTACCAAGGCTCAAATGGTATGCCTGGCACACAGTGTCAATAAACAAAATAAAATACCCCGTCCTGGACGGGGTATTTTTTAAATCTTTTCAATGTCGTTTATTTCTTTTTCCATTTCCAACTCTGTCTTGTCTAAAGACTCCTGTAGTTTTTTGAGCACTCTCTTTTCTGCCACACTTAGAGCTCGGCGATTCTTGGCTCTTTCCATGGTTTGAATCTGCTCTCTAATATCATCTCGCAAAACATTAAACATCTTATGTAGTTTTTCTTCAGCGTCTCTAGTTTCTTTTCTAATCTTACGTCTAAAGACCAAAACCTTGCGCCAGCCAAAGAGACTCAAAGAAGCAAGTAATAATACTAAAGCCACCAAGATAATCACAATAGACAATAAATTCACCGCCTGCATGCCTATCTTAGAAACATCAGATTGTTTGATAACAGTAGTTAGTTTTGCTGAATTGTCAGATTGAGCTCCACGACCATCAATAACGCTGGCCCAAATATTATAAATACCTTTCTTAAAGCCGTCTTTTAAAGTTAAGATAAAATTTCCATCTGCGTCACTAGTAACAGTTTCGGCGATAGCTTGTTCGCCTTCTTTTTCAATCCAAATAGTTACTTGTGAATTTGGATTTGTCTTACCCCTCACAATAAACTCATCACCTGCTAATAAATCTTGCGGATAATCTATGAAAACTGGGGCTGCTAAAGCCTTAACCGTGAAGCTGACTGAATCAGCTAAATAATTTCCAGCTTTATCAAAAGCTTTGATAAATAAAGTGTGCTCACCCACTCCTAAGATTGAAGTATTGTAAACCTCTCCACTCTTACCTTGCCATGTTTGTTCTTCTCCATTGTCAATCTTGATAGTAAAATGGTCTATGCCTGATGTTTCATCATTAGCACTCAAGATAAAATGTCCAACTGGATCATTGTCATCACGTTCTCCCGCTACACTAATGCTAAAATCATTTGGCTTGACAGTATCTATTTGGAAACGGAAACGTGTCACTGCGCCCCAACCATTAGCATTCTTGAGTTGTAAGTGAAAATACCATACACCATCACCAACGCCATCTAAAGCTTTACTACTAATAGCTGGCTGATAGACTACACTAGGTTGTGAATTTGGATTTTCACTATACAAAATTCTGACAGCCGTGACGCCAGCCGGTAAATTCCAAGACAATCTTGGACTAGAGTTATTGTACCAATTATTCGGATCCGGATGTGTGTTGGAACTAATAGCAGAACTCACGGTTTTGGTTTGCGGTTCTTCTTTTGGTTCTTCCTTTGGCTCCTCTTTAGGCTCTTCTTGAGGAGGTGGCTCAGTTGTGCTAGTGATTTCAAATTGAGCTTGGCCAGTACCTGTCAAAATATTGGTACCAAAACCATCATTGGCCCGAATAGAAGCTGAAGCAAAATAAGTAGAAGCTGTGCCAGCTTTTTTAGCTCTAAAAACTATGCCAATAACTTTACCACTAGCGCCAGTAAAACCAGGAGTTGGTACACCACCATTAAAACTAATTGAGCCGGCGCCATTGGAAAAAGACGGCTCTTCTACCCATAAAGAAAAAATGGATCCTGACTTGGAAACGGAAATTACCTCTAAAGTATCTGCTGGAAAATAAATTGTGCCTTCGGTGTTATTGATGGCCTGCGACTGGGTATTTACATAAACACTAGCATTGATAAGGTCTCCCGTTTTAAAAGATCCAGAAGCTGGAGCAAAATAAATTGTTGCTGCCGAAACTATGTGAGGTAAACAAAAAAGGATAGCAGTAAAAGCTAAAATGAAAAAAAATCTGTTTTTAATTTGTTTTTGTTTTTGCATCATTATAAAGATGATGGCATTTCCCCCTATTAATTGTTTTTATTATACAACATTTTTTAAAAATAATGAATAGCATTTCTGAGTAAATAAAAAAACAACCTTGCATTTTTATTTACAAGGTTGTTTTGCAAAATATTTTATTTTATTTTTTTCTTCTTCAATTTCCAGATAATACCCGCTACTACTAATATGGCGATTAAAATAGCAAACCAAGGCTGAGCGTAGAAACTAACTTTTGTTTTAAATTCTACTATCGTTGCATTACCAGCTTTATCGATGGCTTTGACAAAAACCTTACTCTTTAATTGTTGATCATTTAATATATATGGGCTTTCTGAATAAGCAAAATCTTTTTCGCCTTCCTTGACTTCATAATGATCTATACCTG
This sequence comes from uncultured bacterium, assembly GCA_903876815.1. Classification (GTDB taxonomy): domain Bacteria; phylum Patescibacteriota; class Patescibacteriia; order UBA1558; family GWA2-36-10; genus CAIRBL01. Next base: position 1,924 of record CAIRBL010000087.1, on the reverse strand, counting down.
TTTCTTTGTCTTGTGCAAAAAAGCTGATAAAATAACGTCCGTCAAAAATAGAAGCGTCGCGACCAAGCTGAACTATCAAATTTTCTGGTCCAGTTTTGTCATTAACCAATTGTTCGTTCCAATTATTTTGTGTCGGCACATTTTCATCTGCCTCTGCAATACTCAAATCTAAAGCAATGTTATTTGGGCTGAGTTTTGTGCCTTGACCATCATTGAGATACAAGACAGATTCATCACTGACAGCGATTGAGGTCTCACCAGTATTTTTGGCTAAAAAAACAATTCTCAATACTTTACCTTTGGTGTTTTTTAAACCGCCTGGTATGCCACCAGTAAAAATAATCCGGCCATTGTCATTAGAAAAAACTGGCGTCCTTGGCCACAAAGTAAAAATTGAATTACCAATACTAACGTCTTCTACTTTGAGAAAATTTGGGTCAAAACTGATGTAGCCATCCATAGCATTGATGGTCTGCTCTAGCTCCTGCAAAGATAGCTCTGCTACTATCACGTCCCCTCTACGCACCGATTCAGTCTGTAGACTAAAACTAGTTTGTGCTGCCAAAGTCGTATTTGCTAAAATCTGGCAAAGAAATAAAGCTAATACACTAAAGATAATTGTAATTTTTTTATTCAACATTTATTTATATATTATTACCATGTTTGTCCCCAATGATATAGCAAAATAGAGAAGTCAACGGAATCAACCTTGGTATCACAATTGATATCTACATGGCTATTGCTAAATGGTGCTAAGGTGCGCCAGAAATATAGCAAAATAGAGAAGTCAACGGAATTTACATGACTATCCACATTCATATCGCCAGGATTATTGTGAATATTGTCACAAGCTTCACCAGGAGGAGGGTTCACTGGTGGTGGCACTCCGCCACCTCCGCCGCCGCCACCTCCGCCGTTGTTGTTACATTGACCACAATCAGCAGAACACGAGCTACAAGTCTCTCCATTGTTACAACTATTATCACCACAAGATGGGCCAACGTTTTCAGCTACAGCTGTAAAGCTACGAGATGCACCAGAAGATTCGCTACCAAAATAGACCACTACTTTAAAATAATAATTACCTGGATTTGGCACATCAGCCGTCAAATTTGTATTCCAGTCTTCACTAGCTTGAATATATTTAGCTGCTGAAGCATAAAAGACGTCGTCACCGCCACCGCAAGGATTGTTTGCCTGACTGACTACGCACCATTCATATAAATACTCGTAGCCGCCTGAACCTTCGTTGGTAATAGTGGTATAAGCACTGACAACTGGCACAGTAGTATCACTCATGCTATTGACAATGACCTGAGCTGGAGCACCTCTAACTTCCCAATAATCACTAATAACCACCACGGAATCTTCTATAACTTCTGTGTTTACTATGGTTTCCCAGACACCTTGAGCAGCGCCATCAGCCACAGAATACACGTACTCATATTGACCAACGCCAATATCTGTCATTGGCACACTAGAGACAACTACATTACGATTAACATCATAGATGGTAATCAAAGGTGCGGTAAAGCCATCTTCTGCTAAGCCAGCATTTTTGGTATAAATCTTCACTCGATATTCATTGCCCGCTAAAATTTGTTGCGTGTCTGTCATAGTCACCGTCCAATCACCAATTTGTCCACCATGCACTGCTTGACCGATATAATTCCAAACATCTTCAGGCGCAATATCATTCAAAGCATTTATTCTAGTAATAATTGTCGAGGTAGCTGTGTCCATATAAGCCTCAGTAGTTAAATTGCCGCCGCTAGTCAATATCTTATCTGACAATCTTCTAGTTGGGTTAGACCAAATATCTGAGACTAAAGTACCAAAGGTAGTTAGAGATCTTGTACCATTAGCCCAAACAGCAGTCGCTACATCTGAAGCAAGTGTTCCAAAGGTAGTGAGTGATCTAGCT
>CAIRBL010000086.1 GCA_903876815.1 uncultured bacterium | reverse complement strand
TAATTAATAAATTAATAAAGATTAGATAGCTGGATTACAAAAATCCTTAAATTTTAAGGGGATTGCTATCTCAAAGGGAGATATTAACATGGCAGAAGCTTTTAAAAGAGAAAAACCTCATGTCAACATTGGTACTATTGGCCACGTTGACCATGGCAAAACTACCTTAACAGCCGCTATCTTAAAGGTGTTAGCAGCCAACGGTGGTATTGCTCAAAACAAAGACGTTGATCAAATTGACAACGCTCCAGAAGAAAGAGAGCGCGGTATTACTATCGCTACCGCTCACGTTGAGTATGAGAGTGAAAAACGTCATTACGCTCACGTTGACTGTCCAGGTCACGCTGATTACGTTAAAAACATGATTACTGGTGCCGCTCAGATGGATGGTGCTATTTTGGTAGTGTCAGCTGCTGATGGTCCTATGCCTCAAACTCGCGAACACATTTTGCTTGCTCGTCAAGTTGGTGTGCCTTATATCGTTGTTTTCTTAAACAAAGTTGATCAAGTTGATGATCCAGAATTGATTGATTTAGTTGAAGAAGAAATCAGAGATTTATTAAAGAAATATGAATTCCCAGGCGACATCACTCCTATTGTCCGTGGTTCAGCCTTAAAAGCTTTGGAAGATCCAACTGGTGATGCTGGTAAAGCAATTTTAGAATTAATCGCTAAAGTTGACGAATATATTCCAAATCCAGAACGTGATACTGAAAAACCTTTCTTAATGCCTATCGAAGATATCTTTTCTATCGAAGGTCGTGGTACTGTAGTTACTGGTCGTATTGAAAGAGGTGTTATCAAAATCAATGAAGAAGTTTCTTTGGTTGGTTTGAGAGACACTGCCAAAACAGTCGTGACTGGTATTGAAATGTTTAACAAACAATTAGAAGAAGGTCGTGCTGGTGATAATGCTGGTTTGTTATTACGTGGTACCAAAAAAGAAGATGTAGAACGTGGTCAAGTTTTGGCTAAACCAGGCTCAATCACTCCTCATACTGAATTTGAAGCCAAGGTTTATATTTTAAGTAAAGATGAAGGTGGTCGTCATACTCCATTCTTCAAAGGTTATAAACCACAATTTTACATTCGTACCACTGACGTGACTGGTGAAGTCATGTTGCCAGAAGGTACAGAAATGGTTATGCCTGGTGATACAATCAACTTAACCATTAAATTAATTGCTCCAGTTGCTTTAGAAGAAACTTCTCGTTTCGCTATTCGCGAAGGCGGTCGTACAGTTGGTGCTGGTGCAGTTACTAAGATTATTAAATAATTTTTTCTTCCTCGCCTCATTGATGTTCGTTGATGGGGCGAGGATTGATTAAATAAGTATTTTAAAAAATAATGTTCATTTTCCATGCAAGCTAAAGAAGAAACACAGTTTAGAATTAGGATCAAGATCAGAGCTTATGATCATAAGATTATTGATCAATCTACCAAGACAATCATTGAGACTGTTGAACGTAGTGGTGCTAAAGTTTTAGGACCAATTCCTTTGCCTACTGAAAAGAAAAAATTTACAGTTTTGCGCTCCACTTTTGTGCACAAAAACTCTCGTGATCAATATGAAATGAGAGTTCATAAGAGATTATTGGATATCATTAATCCAACTCCACAAACAATGGATACTTTGCAAAATTTAAATTTACCAGCTGGTGTGGATATTGAAATAAAAATGTAAAACCTTTTTGTAAAAACAAAAAGTAAAGTTAGATTTTTTTCAAATTAAACAACCCCATTCATTTGGGAAGTGTCTAGTAAGAAAAAAAGCTAAAACAAGGAAAAAATCACAAAATATCTAATTTACAATTTAATTTTTTAGCACAAGCTCTTTATAGGGGCGAGCGCTTGAATAGAAATTAGAGATCGTGATTTTGTCCTTAAAAGTTTTTTAAGAATAAAATCACGATTTTTAAATCGAAAATATTTAATAAATGATTATGGCCAAGTTTATTTTAGGAAAAAAGATGGGGATGACCCAGAAATTTTTGGAGGATGGTACTGTGGTGGCTACTACTGTTATCAAAGCTGGTCCTTGCACTGTGACCCAAGTTAAGGGTGACAAAGAAGCATATAAAGCTGTGCAAGTTGGTTTTGAAAACAAACGTGTCATCAATAAACCACTGGCAGGTCACTTAAAGGGCCTAGCTAATTTTCGTCATTTAAGTGAATTTAGGGTGGCAGACACTGCTAATTTTGAAAAAGGTAAAGTTTTTGATGTTTCTAGTTTTCAAATTGGAGACAAATTAAAAGTTACTGCTACTTCCAAAGGTAAGGGTTTTCAAGGTGTAGTGAAACGTCATGGTTTTGGTGGTTCACCAGCTAGTCATGGACACAAAGATCAGTTGAGAATGCCTGGCTCTATTGGTGCTACTGATTCGGCTAGAGTTTTTAAAGGTACACGTATGGCTGGCCATATGGGTACTGATACAGTGACAGTTAGTAATTTAGTTGTCGTTGACGTTGATGCAGAAAATAATTTGCTATATGTCAAAGGCGCTGTGCCTGGACATCGTCAAAGTTTGGTCAAGATTGTGGCCAATGGCGAATTAACTTTTGTTGACCCCCAAGCAAAAAAAGAGACTAATATTGTAGAAGAAAGTTCAGTAGAACCAGTGAACGAAACAGAAGTCAAAGAAGTAGAGGTTGTAGACAATGTTGAGACAACAGAAGAAAAGGCCGAGGAAGAGAAAAAAGAAGAGCAAGTTGCTTAAAGAATATATTTGGCAAGTTTTTAAACTAAATTTATGGCAGATATCAAAGTAAAATTATATGATTTCCTAGGTCAAGAGCTTGGTACCGAAAATTTGGATCCAAAGTTTTTTGGTGTCAATGTAAAACCAGGCGTTGTCCAAGAAGTTTTTGTAGCGCAAACTGCAAATGCTCGCCAAGTACTTGCTCATACCAAAGGTAGATCAGAAGTACGTGGCGGTGGTAAAAAACCATGGAAACAAAAAGGCACAGGACGCGCTAGACATGGCTCCAGTCGTTCACCAATTTGGATCGGTGGTGGTATTACTTTTGGTCCAACCAATCAACGTAATTTTTCTAAACAAATCAATAAAAAAACCAAAAAGTTAGCCTTAACTATGGTTTTATCTGATAAGGTAGTAAATGAACGTTTGGTTTTGGTGGACAAATATACTTTGTCAGCCGCTAAAACTAAATTGTTAAAAGCTAGTTTAGATAAATTACCTGGTAAAAATAAATCAACTTTGATTGTCACCAGTAAAGCTGATATGGATATTAAGTTAGCTGCTAACAATTTACCAAAAATCACCACTATTTATTATGGTAGTTTGAACATTGTAGATTTGTTGAAATACGAATACGTGGTATTAAGCAAAGATTTATTAAACAAGATTGAAAAGCATTATTCATAATCCTATGGGTATTTTTAATAAAAAAACTAAAGAAGTAGAAAAAAAGTCAAGCTCAGTGGCCAAAACTGAAAAAGTAGAAAAGAAATTGACTGACTTAGAAAAAGTGAAGGGTTATGGTACTGCTCACCGTATTTTAGTACACCCATTAATTTCCGAAAAAGCTACTATTGCTCATAGTGAGAATAAATATATTTTTGAAGTAGCAAACAAGGCTAACAAGATTGAAGTCAAAAAAGCTATCGAAGAAGTTTATGGTGTAGTGCCAGAGGCTGTCAATATGATTAATCAAGTTGGCAAATCAGTTCGTTCTGGTAGAGGTCGTACTAAGAATTTCAAAAAAGCTATTGTTACCTTAAAGAAAGGTGATAGTATTACAATTTACGAAGGCATCTAAATAGTGGAGACTAGATAAAATATATGTCAATTAAAGTTTACAAACCAACCACTTCCTCAAGACGACGCACTAGTATTTTAGTGAACAAGTCCTTGAGCAAAGCTCGTCCTCACAAAGCTTTGGTTTCTATTAAAAAGAAAACTGCTGGTCGTAACAACCAAGGCAAAATTACTGTACGTCACAAGGGCGGTGGAGTAAAAAGATATATTCGTTTGGTAGATTTCAAGCAAGATAAATTTAATATTCCAGCTCGCGTTGAATCTTTAGAATATGATCCAAATCGTAATACCAGCTTAGCTTTATTAGTTTATACTGATGGTGAACGTCGTTATATCTTGGCTCCAGAAAATCTAAAAGTTGGTGATAAAATTTTGTCTTCAAAAGAAAAAATCGCCATCCAAGTTGGTAATCGTTTGTTGTTAAAAAACATTCCTACTGGTACAATTGTTTATAATATTGAAATGATGCCTGGCAAAGGTGGTCAGTTAGCTCGCTCAGCAGGTAACGCTGCTACTTTGATGGCTTTGGATAACGGTAAGGCGCAATTAAAATTACCAAGTGGTGAAATTCGTATCGTTTCCGAAGAATGTGCCGCTACTATTGGCTCAGCTAATAATCCAGAATACAGAAATGTCCGTTGGGGTAAAGCTGGTCGTATGAGACGCTTAGGCATTCGTCCAACTGTTCGTGGTAAAGTGATGAATCCAGTGGATCATCCTCATGGCGGTGGTGAAGGTCATAATCCAATTGGTTTGAAATCACCAAAAACCTACACTGGTAAAAAAGCTTATGGTATCAAGACACGTAAGAGAACCAAAGCTTCTAATAAATTTATTATCAAACGTCGTAAGAGTAGACAAACAAGTAAATAATAAAATCCTATGTCAAGAAGTTTAAAAAAAGGTCCTTATACTGACGAGAGATTGGTAAAAAAGCTTTTGAATTTGAAGCCAGAACAAGGCAAAATTATCAAAACCTGGTCACGCCCATCAGTAATTACTCCAGAAATGGTTGGTTTTACTTTTGGTGTGCACAATGGTCGCGAACACGTCAATGTTTATGTGGTAGAAAATATGGTCGGCCACAAACTAGGTGAATTTGCTCCAACCAAGAAATTTCTTGGTCATGGTGGTAAAATGGCTAAAGAGCAAAAGAAATAAATGATTCAATTTTATGATGGAAGTCAAAGCAAAATTAAATAACATCAGAATTTCTGCCAAAAAAGCTCGTTTAGTAGCCGGCGCCATTCGTGGTTTGTCAGCCAGTGAAGCCTTATTCCGCTTGCCAGTTATTTTCAAAAAAACTGCTCCAGTAGTAGAAAAACTTTTGAAATCAGCTATTGCTAATTCTGTAGATCAATACGATATTCCTGCCCAAGATTTGGTGATCAAGAGTATCATTGTCAATAAAGGTATGGATTTGAAACGTTGGATTCCAGCTGCTTTTGGCCGCGCTCATCCATTTCGCAAACATTCTTGTCATATAGAAATTGTTTTGACTGCCAAAGATGGTGTCAAAGTCAACAAAAAAATGAAAGAAAATAAAGTTGAAACTGTGAAATTAGCTGAATTAGATAAAAAAACTGATGAGAAAACTACTGATACAGAAAAAAAAGTAAGCAAAAAGTCGGTAAAAGATACAAGCAAGCAAGAAGTAACTAAAGAAAAAGATACTAACAAGAAATAAGCTATGGGACGCAAAATTAATCCAAAATTATTCCGCCTTGGTTTGAGTGAAAATTGGCGCTCTCGCTGGTATGCTGGTCGTGATTATGTAGAATTTTTACGCCAAGATATCAACATTCGCAAATTTTTAAATGTCAAACTGAAAGATAGTGGCATTGATAAAATAGAGATCGAGAGAAATCGTGGTGAAATGACCATTAATATTTTGGCCGCCAAACCAGGTTTAATCATCGGTCGCGGTGGTAGTGGCATCGAAGACTTGAAAAAGCAAGTTTTAGGCAAGTTCATTGATCGTACTACTAAATTGCAAATCAATATTACTGAACTATCCAATCCAAGCTTGTCATCTGCAGTGATTGTTCGTGCTGTAGCTGATGATCTAGAACGTCGTATTCCTTTCCGTCGTGTGATGAAACAAAACATTGACAAGGTGATGAAAGCTGGTGCTAAAGGTGTCAAGATTCTAGTTTCCGGTCGTTTGAACGGTGTGGATATTGCTCGCCGTGAAAAGTTAGTCGAAGGCACTATTCCAGTAAGTACTTTGCGCGCTGATGTTGATTATAGTCGCGGAGTAGCTACTACTACTTATGGCGTGATTGGTATCAAAGTTTGGATTTATAAAGGTGAATATTTTGTTAAAAAAGAAAAAAAACAAGAAGTCAAAGAACCAGTTAAATCAGTAAAATTGTTTGGTAAAAATAAAGCAACCATCCAAGCTATTAAAAAAGAGAGCAAATAATTGATTAAAATTTTATTATGTTAGCACCAAAGAAAGTAAAACATAGAAAATGGCAACGAGGAGATCAGATTAAAGGCAAAGCTACTCGCATGACAAAAGTGAGCTTTGGCGATTACGGTCTCAAAAGTTTAGAAGCTGGCTGGGTAACTTCTCGTCAGATTGAAGCTGCTCGTCGTGCAATTACCGGTCATGTCCAACGTGGCGCTGATGTTTTTATTAGAATTTTTCCAGATATGCCGATTACTGCCAAAGGTAATGAAATGCCAATGGGTAAAGGTAAAGGCGCGGTTGATCATTATGTCGCCGTTATTAAACCTGGTACAGTTATGTTTGAAATGGTGGGGGCCGATGAAGCTACTTCCAAAAAAGCTTTAGCACTTGCTGCTTATAAATTGCCAGTCAAAACTAAATTTGTAACCAAGGAATTAAGATAAAATTATGAAAGTCAATGAAATAAGACAATTAAGCCTGACTGATTTAAATAAAAAATTATTAGCTTTGAGAAATAAAGTAAGAGAATTAAGATTCAGTATTGCTAATAATAAATTAAATCATGTCAAAGATTTGCAAAACAACAAAAAAGATATTGCAAAAATTTTGACTATCATAAATGAAAAAAGAAAGTCAAGTGAAACAAATAACTAATGACTAATATAATCACCATGTCAAACGAAGTTATCAAAAGAAAACTACAGGGCGAAGTCACAAGTGACAAAATGGATAAAACCGTTGTTGTTAAAGTCACTTCGGTGAAAACTCACCCTAAATACAAGAAACAATACAAAGTGACCAAAAAATATTCTGCTCACGATGAGAAAAATGAATATAAGGTTGGTGATTTGGTAGTGCTTGAAGCTTGTCGTCCATTGTCAAAAGCAAAACGCTGGCGTGTCTTAAGAAAAGTTTCTAAAGTTTAATTTTTTAAAGATTTCAATAATTAATTCACAGATATGATTCAACATAGATCAATGTTAAAGGTTGCTGATAACTCTGGTGCTAAACTAGTGCAGTGTATTCGTGTTTTGGGTGGTTACAAAAAACGTTATGCCCAGATTGGTGATATTATTACCGTCGTTATCAAATCAGCTCAACCTTACGCTCAAGTCAAAAAAAGCCAGGTTGTGTCGGCTGTCATTGTTCGTCAAAGAAAAGAAGTTAGACGCAAAAGTGGCATTTATATCCGTTTTGATGAAAACGCTGTGGTGATTATTGAAAAGAAAAATAAGGAACCAAAAGCTACTCGTATTTTTGGACCAGTAGCCAGAGAATTAAGAGCCAAAGGTTTTAATAAAATTATTTCCTTAGCACCGGAGGTATTATAATTATGAATAAGAAATTTAAAATCAAAGTAGGCGACAAAGTAGCCGTGATTGCTGGTAAAGATAAAGGCAAGACAGGCAAAGTCACACAAATTTTACCGGAATTGGATAAAGTTGTAGTTGAAGGTGTCAATACTATGTACAAACATATTAAGAGTCGCAAGCGTGGTGAAAAAGGCCAAAGAATAGAATTTAATGGACCTCTTCACAGTAGTAATGTGATGTTAATTTGTCCCAGCACCAGTAAACCAACTCGTATTGGTATTAAGTTAGGTGAAAATAACAAACGTTCAAGAGTAAGTAAAAAATCCAAAGAAGTTATTGACTAACTTAGCGATTAAATTGCAAAAAATATGAAAGGATTGAAAGAATTATATAATAAAGAGATCAAAGCCAAGCTTCAAGAAGAACTAGGCTTGACCAATGTCATGGCTACCCCAAAAATTTTGAAGGTGTCTATTAATATTGGTTTGAGTCATGCTATTCAAAACAAGCAGTGGATTGAAATTGCACAAAGTATTTTGGAACGTATTAGTGGTCAAAAGCCAGTTTTAACCAAAGCCAAAAAGTCCATTTCTAATTTTAAAATTAGACAAGGTATGGTAGTTGGCGCCAAAGTAACTTTGCGTGGTCAAAGAATGTATGACTTTGTCGAAAGATTTGTAGTCAGCGCTTTGCCTCGCTTACGTGATTTTCATGGTTTGGATGCTAAAAAAGGCTTGGATGGTAATGGTAATTATACAATTGGTTTCAAAGAACACATTATTTTCCCAGAAATCGGTATGGAAGATGTGGATAAGGTTCATGGTTTAGAGGTAACTTTTGCTACTTCAGCTCAAAATGATCAACAAACCTTAGCTTTATTAAAACATTTAGGCTTTCCTTTTAAGAAAAATAAGAAATAGATACATATGGCAACAAAAGCACAAATTGTAAAATCAAAAAGATCACTAGATAATCCAAAATTTTCTACTAGAATAGTGCGTCGTTGTTGGCGTTGTGGTCGTAAGCACGCTTACATGCGTGAATTCGGGTTATGCCGTATTTGCTTCAGAGAATTAGCTTCCAAAGGCGAAGTGCCAGGTGTAACTAAATCTAGTTGGTAAATTTTATACATTAAATTAATTTTATATTAAAATTATGACAGATCCTATTGCAGACATGTTAACAAGAATACGCAATGCTGTGGCTATTCGTAAGCCAGAGGTCATTATGCCTTTATCTAAGGTTAAATTTAGTATTGCAAAATTGTTGGAAGCAGAAGGCTACGTAGCATCAGTAGACAAAGTCAAAGAGGCTAATTTTGATAAATTGAAAATCGTTTTGAAATATGAAGATGAAAAACCGGCTATTAGCCATTTGAAGAGAATTTCCAAACCTGGTCAAAAGATTTATATCAATAGCAAAGAAGTCCCTACTGTTTTAAATGGTTATGGTTTAGCTGTTTTGTCTACCTCTAAAGGCATCATGACTGACAGACAGGCAAAAGCTGCAAATATTGGTGGAGAATTAATGTGTGAAATTTGGTAATTAATATTTTTAGATATTATGTCAAGAATTGGAAAAAAACCGATTACTATTCCTAAAGGAGTGGAAGTCAAAATAGACGGATCACAAGTCACGATCAAAGGCTCAAAAGGCACTTTGCAGGTTGACATGTTGCCAGTTGTTAAGGCAGAACTTGTCGATGATCAGTTGAGTTTTACTATAAATAATCCAGAAGAGAAAAAAGAAAAAGCTCTTTGGGGTTTATTTCGTAATTTAGTAAATAACGCTGTTATTGGCGTGAGTCAAGGATTTGCTAAAAGTTTAGAAATCAACGGTGTTGGTTTTAAGGCTCTTATGCAAGGTAAAGATTTGTCTTTGAACGTTGGTTTTTCTCACCCAGTAGTTTACAAGACTCCAGCTGGTATCACTATTGAAGTAGAAAAGAATGTCATCAAGATCAGTGGTATTGACAAGCAACAAGTTGGTCAAGTAGCGGCTGAAATTCGTGGTATCAAAAAACCAGAGCCTTATAAAGGTAAGGGTATTAAATATTCAGACGAAACTATCAGACGTAAGGCTGGTAAAGTGGTCAAATCTTAATTAAGTTAAAAATATGCAAGATTTAAATAAAGCAAAACGCGAGAGATTCTTCCGTCGTCAAAGAAGAACTAGAGCCAAAATTCAAGGCACAAACTCAAAACCACGTTTGTCTGTTTTTCGTAGTTTAAAACATATTTCCGTGCAAGCCATTGATGATTTAAATAGAGTAACTTTGGCTGCAGCCTCTGACATTGAGCTAAAAGATAAGACCGCTAAAACAGAATTAGCCACTAAAGTTGGTGAATTATTAGCCAAAAGATTACAAGAGAAAAATATTGAAACAGCAGTTTTTGACAAAGGTGCTTATAGATATCATGGTCGCGTCAAAGCTTTGGCTGAAGGTTTAAGAAATAGTGGAATAAAATTTTAATATGGCAGAAGAAAAAAAATTAAACGCAACTGGTAATACACCAGCAAACGGTACTGAAAGAAAGCCTCATTTTAAACCTAGACAAAAATCAGGCCCACGTTTTGAAAAAGAAAAAGAAGAATTTCAACAACGCATGGTTGATTTGGCTCGTGTTACTCGTGTGATGGCCGGTGGTAAGCGCATGAAATTTAGAGCTTGTATGGTCGTTGGCGATGGTAAAGGTAGAGTTGGTATTGCTGTTGCTAAAGGCATGGATGTTTCTGGTGCTATTACAAAAGCAGTAGTCAAAGCCAAAAAACAAATTATTCATGTGCCTATTGTTGATGGTGCTATTCCTCATGCTATTGAAGTCAAATATAAGGCCGCTAAAGTTATTTTGAAACCAGCCAAAAAAGGTAGTGGTATCAAAGCCGGCGGTGTTGTCCGTATTGTTTTGGATTTGTCAGGTGTCAAGGACGTGGTGGCTAAAATTTTAGGTGGTAATAATAAAATCAACAATGTTAAAGCTACTATCAAAGCCTTGTCTTCTTTTAAGACCAGGACTAAAATTAAAACTGTTGTAGCTAAAGAAGCTGGTGATCAAGCTGCTAAAACTAACGTTAAAAAATAATTATGTTGAGTTCACACACATTACAAGCTAATAAAGCCAACAAATCAGCTGGCAAGAGATTGGGTAGAGGTAATTCTTCTGGTAGAGGTAATTATTCTGCTCGTGGTATGAAGGGTCAAAAATCTCGTTCTGGTGGTAAATCTGGTTTGCAGTCACGCAGTATCAAGCAATATTTATTACGTATTCCAAAAAACAAAGGTTTTCAATCTTTGCAAAGTAAATTTGCCACTGTAAATTTGGTTGACTTACAAAAAACTTTTGCTGACGGCACCAAAGTTAATGCTCGTGCTTTATTAAAAGCTGAATTGATTAAAACTTCTGCCAATGGTATCAAGATTTTAGCAGTTGGTCAGTTGAGCAAAAAATTGATTGTAGAAGCCAATGCTTTTTCTGCTACTGCTAAAAATCAAATTGAAGCTGCTGGTGGCCAAGCTATTGTAGTTGGTCAAAAACCAGCCGATATTTTAAAGGAAGCAGCCAATAAAGAACAAAATGCTTAAAAAAATACAACAAATTTGGAAGGCTAAAGACATTAGAAATAGTATTCTATATGTTTTGGCTTTATTGATAGTTTTTAGAATTGCCGCTCATATACCTATTCCTGGTGTAGATGCTAGTAGTTTACGTGACATTTTTTCCAGTAATGACGTTTTAGGCTTATTAAACTTATTTTCTGGTGGTGGCATGGAAAACTTTTCTATTGTCATGTTGGGTGTTGGCCCCTACATTACTGCTTCTATTATTTTCCAGCTTTTGGGCATGATTGTGCCAAGCCTTGAGGCTTTACAAAAAGAAGGGGAATACGGCCAACAAAAAATTAATCAATACACTCGTCGTTTGACTGTGCCTTTGGCAGCTGTGCAAGCTTACGGTTTTATTAATTTACTTGACCAAAGAACTAGCGGTGCTTTGATGGCTGGTATGTCTAGTTTTCAATTTTTTACAGCTATTGTGATGGTTTCAGCCGGCACTGTATTTTTGATGTGGTTAGGAGAGCTTATTACTGAAAAGAAAATTGGCAACGGTATTTCTTTATTGATTTTTGCTGGTATCGTGGCTTCTTTACCACAATCATTGGCCAATACTTTAGTGGCCTTTGATAGTTCTCAAGTTTTGAATTTTATCATTTTTGCCATTATTGCTTTGATTACTATCGTGGTGATTGTTTTGATTACTGAGGGTCAGCGCAATATTCCGGTATCTTATGCAAGGCACATGGTTGGTCAGCATAGTGCTGGTGGAGTAAATACTCATTTGCCTTTGCGTGTCAATCAAGCTGGTGTTATTCCTATTATCTTTGCTATTTCCATGATTTTGATTCCACCAACTATTGCTCAATTTTTCTTAAGATCTGATGTCAGTTGGTTGGCTAACTTTTCTCAAAAAATTATTGATTTGTTTCAAAATCAAACTTTCTACGGTATTGTATATTTTGTGGTAGTTATTGTTTTTACTTATTTTTATACCTCTATTATTTTTCATCCAGAACAGATTGCAGAAAATTTACAAAAACAAGGTGGTTTTATTCCAGGCATTAGACCAGGTAGACATACAGCCGATTATTTACATATGGTTATGACCAGAATTATTTTGGCTGGCGCTTTATTTTTAGGCATTGTTGCTGTTTTACCTATCGTTGTTGGTCCTTTGACTGGTGTGCGCACTATGTCTTTAGGCGGTACTAGTATTTTGATCGTTGTGGCTGTAGTGATAGAAACAGTCAAACAAATAGATGCACAGCTTGTTATGCGTGATTACGAAGGCTTTTAATAAAAAATTAATATTTTGCTTCTGCCCCCATTTTTGGGGGTTTTTGTTTTGTTGAGTAAAGATGGATATTTTGCTATAATTCGTATGCATTATTTAATTATTAGTTCAGAAAAATTTTTTTTATGCCCAAATCAGTGAAAACTGTCAAGAGAATTATATTATTAGGTCCCCAAGGTGCCGGTAAAACAACCCAAGGGGAAAGAATTGAGCAATTTTTGGATATTAAAACAGTGGTAATTGGTAATTTATTACGCCAAGAAATAAAAAATAAAAGTGACTTTGGTTTAAAAATTGCCCAGATAGTGAATTCTGGCGCTATGGTACCAGATGAGCTGACCATTGAATTGATGATCAAAACTTTAAGTCAGGAAGAATATAAGGATGGTTTTATTTCTGACGGTTTTCCTAGAACAATGAAGCAAGCTAAATATTTGGATGAAAAAACAAATATTAAAATTGACAAAGTTTTTAATATTGAAATTTCCGATCTTGAGGCCATAGAACGTTTGTCTAATCGTCGCGTTTGTCCTAATGGGCACATTTTTCATTTGCTTTATAAATTACCAAAAAAAGAAGGTATTTGTGATACTTGTCAGTTGCCATTAGAGCAAAGAGCCGATGATACACAAGCTGCAGTGGCACAGAGATTAAAAATATACAGAGAAGAAACTACACAACTATTAGATTATTATGGTAACCAAGGTAAATTAGTTATTTTTGATGGCGCAAAATCAATATCATTGGTTACAGATGATGTGTTAAATTATTTGAGAAATGTTCGATAAAAAAACTCAAGCCGAAATTGAAATTTTACAGGAAGGTGGTCATATTTTGGCTGGTGTTTTAAAACATTTGGCAGATTTGGCAAAAGTTGGGGTAACTGGTTTAGAGCTGGATAAAGTTGCCCAAGAGATGATTATACAAGCAGGCGCTAAGCCAAGTTTTAAGGGTTATCATGGCTTTCCCAATGCTCTGTGTGTCTCTGTCAATCAAACAGTTGTGCATGGCATTCCCAATAATCAGGTTTTTCAAAATGGTGATTTAGTTGGCCTAGATATTGGCATGGAATACAAAGGCTTGTTTACTGATATGGCAACAACAGTAGCTATTGGAGAGGTATCTGCTACTTCAAAAAAATTATTAGAAGTTACCAAAGAAGCTTTGAATATCGGTATAGCGCAAGTGAAACCTGGCAAAGATATTGCTGATATTGGCATAGCTATTGAACAATATGTTAAACCCTTTGGTTTTGGCATTGTCAGAGACTTGACTGGCCACGGTGTTGGTAGAGCGGTGCATGAAGATCCTTTTGTTCCCAATTTTACTTATGGTCAAAAAATAGGCAAAATGTTTCCAGGGCTTGTGATTGCTATTGAGCCGATGTTGATAGCTGGTTCGACACACAAAGTAAAGATTGCCAAGGACAATTGGGCAGTGAATTCAGCTGACTCAAGTTTTACTGCTCATTTTGAGCATACAGTGGCAGTGACTGAAAATGGTCATTTGATTTTGACTAAATAAAATATGTTTATACCTCAGCCAAAAATTTTAGGTATAGACTATGGCGACAAAAGAGTCGGCTTGGCTTTAGCTGCGCTTGATAGTATTGCGGCACCATATTTAATTTTAGCTAATAAGTCTTTTGATTTTTTATTAGCTGAACTCAAGAAAATTATTGTTGCGGAAAATATTGAGATTATCGTGATTGGCCTACCTCATAGTTTATCAGGTGCGACAAATGAAAGATTGCTCTTGACGGAAAAATTTATTGATCAATTAAAACAAAATTTAAAGGTCAAAATTTTTACAGTTGATGAACAATATACTTCTAAATTATATAGTCAGCAGGGTGTAACAAAAGATTTGGATAAATACGCTGCTACTGCTATTTTAGATACTTGGCTTGAGCAAAATAAAAATGCTTGATTTAAAGTTCAAATTAGTTTTCATTTTCTTAAGCGCTTTATTTTTTAGCGCTGTTTTTACGCGTTTGATGATTTTTTTAGCGCCTAGGTGGCAAATAGTAGACAAGCCTACTTTGAGCAGAAAAATTCACCAACAAGCCATGCCGCTTTTGGGTGGCTGGGCGATTTATGCTAGCTTTTTATTGGTGACTATTTATTTATGGTTACAAGGTCAATTAATAGATAGCAAAATTTCTATTGATCTAGTAGCTTTCTTTTTATTGGCTGGCTTTATTTTGATGGTCAACGGCTTTTTGGATGATAAGCTAGCTTTGAGCTCCAAACAGTCCATTTGGGGGCCAATTTTGGCCGTAGCCTTGATGCTTGTAGCTGGTCTCAAGATTGCTTATGTGACCAATTGGCAGGGTGGTGTTTTGTATCTTACCGACCTTTGGCCAAACTTTAGCTATTTGACCGATTATTTGATGATAGCTTTGACATTTTTTTGGCTCATGGGTATGACTTACACGACCAAAATTTTAGATGGCTTAGATGGTTTGACTTCGAGTATTGGTTTGATATCTAGTTTGATTATTTTTATGGTCAGCTTATCTTGGGACGTAGTTGGTTCCACCACCTCTTTATTGAGCTTAGCTTTGGCTGGCGCTATTGCTGGCTTTCTGATTTTTAACTGGCACCCAGCTAAAATATTTTTGGGGGAATCGGGCAGTACTTTTATTGGCTTTGCTTTGGGAGTTTTGTCTATTATTTCTGGATCCAAAATTGCCACTGCTTTGCTTGTGATGGGATTGCCTGCTTTAGATATTTTGTGGGTGATTATTCATCGGATCAAAAATAAAAAGCCATTTTGGCAAGGCGATAGTCAGCATTTGCATTTTCGTCTTCTGCGCTTAGGCTGGTCGCAAAAAAAAGTGGTATTGTTTATG
Organism: uncultured bacterium; assembly: GCA_903876815.1. GTDB lineage: Bacteria > Patescibacteriota > Patescibacteriia > UBA1558 > GWA2-36-10 > CAIRBL01. The sequence goes on along the minus strand of CAIRBL010000086.1, from coordinate 10,355 downwards.
AGCTTGATTAGTTTATTTTTTGGTTTAGTTTCTATTTTTTTTACTACCAAGGCCAAATTAAGCGCTTTGTTTATTTTGTTGTTTTTTATGCTGATATTTAGCGCATGGTTAAACAGCCGTTTAGAAAAGCAGAATGTTTAAAAAAATTTTGATTTTGAGTTTATTCTTTTTTTTGACAGCTTGTAGTTCTGATGTGCACTTTGAGCAAGCAAAATTATCTTTGGCAGGCAATGTATTTTTAGTTGATGTAGCTGATACGCGCGCAGAACAAGCTCAGGGTTTGTCTGGTAGAGAAAAATTAGAGATTGACGAAGGCATGTTATTTGTTTATGCTGATAAGCAGAGCTTAAATTTTTGGATGAAAGATATGCTTTTTCCTATTGATTTGCTGTGGATTGAGGATAACACCATTGTGGCCTGGCAAGAAAATATGCCAACACCCCCGGCGGGTGCTCATTTAGCTGAATTACCTACTTATAGTTCACCAAAAGCTGTCAATCATGTCTTAGAGTTGCCAGCCGGCACTATTAAGCGTCTATCTTTAAGCATTGGCGATCAAGTGACTTGGAAGTATTAAATATATGCTACAAACTTTATTACCATTTATTAGTCCGATTTTATTAGCTTTTGGTTTTTGGCGTTTTTTTGTCAAACCAGATAGCTTTTGGTTTTTGGCGTTTTTGTCCATTTTATTGATTATCTTAACTATCAAAATTTTAGCCAAAAAACACTTTTTGCATTTCTTTCGTTTGTGGGTCAATTTAGCTATTGTATATTTGGCTCAGATTTTGTTTTTGATAGTAGTCAATTTGCCTACTTGGCGTTATATTTTGACAGTTTTTTATATTTTGCTTTGGTTTGCTATATTTTGGTTGATTGCCAAATATTTTAAGAGCCTCAAAGATATTAATGACTTGGATTATCTAGCTTTTACAAGATTTTTGTATTATCTATCTTTTTGGCAGTTGGCTTGCACTTTTTATTATTTGATTGTTTTTATTAATTTTTCGCCTTGGTTGAGCTTATTGTTATTTTTAGTTCTAGCTTTGTTTTTTGCTAAAGAAATATTTTTGCTAAACGAAAAAATAGTCTCAGGTTTTATTTGGTTATTACTTTTTACTTTAGCTCAAGTTTTTTTAGCTTTATTTTTGATGCCAATTAGTTTTTATGTAGCCGGCACTATTGCTGCTCTGTGGTTTTTCTTTTTATTAGAATGGTCTTTAGCAAGTTTTAAAAGTTTTGTGCAGTGGTTAGTGATTTTTTTAGTTGCTAGCGCTGCTTTATTGATAAGTTCTTTGTCTTTTTAAATTATTAAATAAAAAAATTATGGAAAAATTGGACATAAAAGCCGAGCACGCTAGTCGTCCTAAGCATTTTGAGCGACCAACTACTGAAAAACCACCAGCTCTTTTTAGTTTGATTATTTTGACCAGTATTATAGGCGTTTTAGCAGGCGGCGCTGGTTTTTGGCTAGTACAATCTTTAGCGGGTAATCAGCTCATAAGTACCAGCTTTAATAATTTTGATAATAAGCTGAGTATAAACGTTGAACAACCAATGACTAATTTGGCAGAAAAATATAGCTCTAGTGTTGCTGGAGTCTACAAAAAAACCGCCAAAGTAGCTGGTTTAGAAAATCCTATTTTTTCTAGCACAGATTATTTGGGAGCAGCCACAGTGATTACTTCTGATGGTTGGCTAATGACCACTGACCAAGTATTGAAAAATGATGAGGCCTTGGTGGCTTTGGGTGATAATATTTATACCATAGAAGAAGTCAAGACAGATGCTTTCACTGGTTTGACTTTTATCAAAGTCAACGCTAGCTTCTTGTCGCCCATAGATTTTCAGCTAGCCTCAGATATGAAAATTGGTGAAAAATTATTTACCAACATTGATTTGCCAAATGTAGCTAGCCATGATTTTTATACCGCTTATTTAAGTAACAATCATTATGTGCTGGATAAAATTTTATCAACTGATAAAGTGGACTATTATTTAAAAACCGATACAAATTTGCCAGCAGACTTAAATTTATTAGCAGTTCCTTATTTTAATGCTCAGGGTGATGTTTTGGGTCTAGCTTATAAACAAGACAAAGATTTAGTTTTGATTCCGGCTGAATATCTCAAACAAGCAGTCAAGCACCTATTAGACCAAACTAAAAGAGTAACTTTTGGTTTAAAATATGTAGATTTAGAGAATAATAGTGGTTTTTTAGCTAAAGGCAATTTTGTTTATAGTCAGCCACTTGCGGCTGTAGAGCCTAATTCTGTAGCTTTTAAAGCTGGTTTTAAGGCTGGAGATCAGATTGTAGCTGTGAACAATGATGTTATTTCTAGCCATCAAAGTTTGACGGCTATTTTACAAAATTACCGAGTAGGGGACAAGGTGATGATCAGGGTTTTGCGTAATCAAGTGGAACAAGATATAGAGGTACAGCTATAGATTTTTGTTTTATTTCCCCATTTTTTGTGCTATAATAATGTCTAAATAAATCAAGATGCTTGATTTATTTATTGTTTAGATCATCCTGAGACACTGGCTTGGCTGAGTGGTCGAGGGATTTACAAAAATTGGCAATAGTGTTATAATTTAAGCTAATATTAGATAAAAAATAGCGTTTTAAATAAATTTTGGCTAAAGTTAGCCAAAATTATAGAGAAAGACCAACTGTAATATTTTCGTTGGTTTTACGTCTTATCTTATGAAAAGTTTAAAAAGCAATTTAAAAGAGAAAATATACTTTTTGAAGCTAAAAAGCGGTGATTCGGAAGCTTTTGGATTTTTTTATGACCAATATGTTGGTCAAATCTATCGTTTTATCATGATGAAAGTTTCTGATGTCCAAGTGGCCCAGGATTTGACTCAAGATGTTTTTTTAAAAATTTGGCAACATTTCGTTGATCAAAAGCAAATGCTAAACTTTCGCGCTTTTATTTTCCGAGTAGCTCGCAATACAGTGATTGACTATTATCGCCAAAATAAACAGAACAATGTTTCCTTGGAACAAGCCGAAGAAACGCCAGATGAAAATGTGGCTTTAGAAAAACAATTGTCTATTCAGTTGGAGACAGAAAGTTTATTAAAAGTTTTAGAAACTCTGAAACCAGAATATCAAGAAATTCTCACTTTACGCTTTGTAGAAGAAATGTCTTTTGATGAAATGGCTGAGATCTTGCAAAAAGATAAAAATAATATTCGTGTTACCTTACATAGAGCTTTAAGTAAATTAAAGCAGTTAACAGAAAAAAACTAATTTTTTATGAGCTTAGAAAAACAATTTGCTAATATCCAAAAATTGGATAAGTTCCAAGTCAATTCGGATTGGCAAAGTCAAACCAAACACGCCTTAATGTCAGAGATTTATTCTCAGACTAGATTGATGAAGGCGCACAAATTAAGTCGAGCTGAAAAGTTTGATCTTTTTATGCTGAGCTTGACTCGTCGTTTGATGCCTTCAGCTACAAAAATGATCGCTATTCTTTTGATTTTTGGTATGGGTTCTGGCTTTTCAGTAGCTGCACAAACTTCGTTGCCTGGTCAAGCATTGTATCCTTTGAAACGTTCTATAGAAAAAGCTGAGCTCACTTTAGCCTTAAGTCCGGTGACAGAAACCAAGGTTCACATCAAACATCTGAACAAAAGATTAGCAGAAATAGACAAAATAGTAGAAGCCAATAAAGTAGATAACCAGCCAGAAACAATTGCTGCTTCAGAAAAAGCTATTCAGAAAGTAGTGATTTATCTAGAAAAAGAAGCTGCTGCCATTGATCAAAGTTTAAAAATAGTTAAAGCAGAAAGTGATCCGATAGAAACAGTTTCTTTAGCTAAACAAGTTACAGAGTTGGTGAAAGTTAGCAAAGATAAAGCAGAAATTTTAGCTCAACAAATCCCCGCTGAAAAAAGCCAAGTGATTCAAGAGGCTTTGGATAGCGTCAAGGTGATTAGCGCCGAGGTAAGCCAAACAGCAGTGACTATCGCGGTAGCCACTCATGTAGAGGTAGCTCAAAATCAAGTAGAAAATAATCCAGAAAATATCAAAGCTGAAGATGTGGCTACGGTGAAACAAATTGTGACGGAGATAATCACTGCTAACATCGAAGATTTATCCAAAACATTGCAAGCATCTCAGGAAAAAGTAGAAACAGTTACACCAGAGGTGATCGAGCAGGCTGTCAAAGAAAATGAAACAGCAGAAAATAATATTTTGCCAGTTATTATGGGCGAGATACCTAAAGTAGAAGCTCAAGATATTCAAGATATCAAAGTTCAGTCCGCTGATACTAGTACTTCTTTGGATGAAGCCAAAGCTTTTCTAGAAAGTGGTTCATTGCAAGATGCGGTTTTGAAAATCAATGAAAGCCAAGAAGCTGTTAAAAAAACTGAAGCAGTGCTCAAAACTATCGATGCTGCTCAAAAAATAGTAGATACCGAAAAAGCTAATGCTAGTTCTAGTCCTCAAAGTTTTAATACTGCTAAACCAAAAGTACTTCCTGTGTTAGAAATCAAACAGGCCATGCAAGCTGAGAGCTCAGATCTTTTAAAACAATAATTTTAAATATCAATCCCAAAGCGCGTAATTGAAGTGTTTAGGTTATGGATACATAGTTTTCGTTAAATTTTGAAAACGAAAGCTATAATCCCTAACTTATCGCTATATCGCGCGCGATTAGGGATTATTGTTTGTTCCTAGAAATGATAATATTTTACTTTCGAGGTCCGTACTCGAGCTAGCTTGTTGCCTATGAGTTTAATGACCAGCAAGGTCGATGTCACTCTTAGTGACGGGTATTAAGCATCATAGTTTCCGCCTTTGGCGGAGTTAGTCCAAATGCATTTGGATGCTAACATACTAGTTAAGAGTAAAATTTATCTTTTAGAGAACACTTATTAATTAACAAAAAGAATACATGAATTTAGTAAAGAAATTTTCAGTCTTTGCTTTAATGATTGCCACTGTTGTTTCAATGTCTGGCGGCTTAACTGTAAAAGCTGCTGGTAATTATCCAGCTGGTTCCTTATTGGCCAAAGCCAATACTTCAGGAGCTGCTGTATATTACATTGGTTCAGATGGCATGAAATACGTTTTCCCAGATGTCAAAACTTATGAGACCTGGTACGAAAACTTTGATAGCGTACAAAGAGTTTCTACAACTGAATTAGATATGTACCCAGATGGTGGCGCTGTCACTTATCGTGAAGGTACTTATTTAGTTACAAATGAGAACTCAAATAAAGTTTATGCTGTAGAACCAGGTGGTATCCTACGTTGGATTCCTACTGCTGAAACAGCCTCTGCCTTATATGGTGCAAATTGGGGATCAAAAGTCAGAAATGTAATTCCAGGCTTTTTCTCTTCAAGCTACACTGTAGGTAGTAATTTAGGTAGCACCTTACCAACTGGTACTATTGCCATGGAACAAGGTGGCGATACCTATTATCGTATTGATGGCACAACCAAGAGACCTTTTGCCTCTATGGATGCCTTTGAAGCTAATAACTTCAATTTAGATTTCGTTGTTACTGCTAATTTAGCAGGCTACACCGCTGGTACTTCTATCACTGGTGAAGAAATCTCTTTATCTGGTTTTATGCCTTCTGATGAAGAAGTTGTAACTCCAGTTGACGGTAATTTAACTGTCAGCTTGTCTGCTGCTACTCCAGCTGCGCAAGATGTGCCAGAGTTATCACCAAATGAATTTTTAGCTTTCAAATTAGCTGCTGGTTCTACAGCTGCTAGTGTCGAAGCTATTACTTTGACTTCATTTGGTTTAGGCGATTCTCAAGACATTGATAATGTCACTTTATATCAAGATGGTGTAAAAGTTGGCACTTCAAAGAATGTAAATTCTGACAAAAAAGCCACCTTTAACTTTACAAACGGAATTAGCATTAATGCTAATAGCTCTGTTACTTTAGTAGCTAAAGCTACTATTGCATCAACAGCTACCGGTGGTACTTATGGTTTGAAAGTTGCTTCAGCCAGTGACGTTGTGACTGGTGGTTCAGTTGGTGGTTCTTTCCCAGTATCTGGTAATTTAATGACTGCTGTATCAGTTTCTAATTTAGGCACAGTTGGTTTATCAAATCCTACTAATGAGGACAACAATGTCAGCTTTGGTGAAGATAATGTTAAATTAGCTGAATTTACTTTAGACACAGCTAATGAACCAATTCTTTGGGAAACCGCCAGATTTAGAAATGGTGGTACCAACAGCAGTGATGTTGTTTCTAACTTAAGAATTGAAGTAGACGGTGATGTTGTTGATGAAGATGTTTCATTAAATGACAAATACGTTGATTTTGACATGAACAGCCTTTTGATTGAAAAAGGTCAATCTGTCAAAGTTGAAGTCTATGGTGATATCGGAGTTGCCAGTGTAAACAATACTGTTGATCTATATATTGACAATGCAGCTGATTTTAGCTTCATGGGTCAAGATTATGGTTATGGTATTGAATTAACCAGCATTGCTTCTTTGGATGAAGCTGGTGACGGTATCAAAGCTATTTTGCAATCAAGTGATTTTACCATTGATATGGACAAATCAGCCACTCCAAACAAAGATGTTCGTGGTGGTGATGATAATGTAGTTTTGGCTACTATCAGTTTCACTTCAAATGGTGAAGATGCTACTATCAATGATATTAGTGATACTTCAGGTTCAAATGGTGATTTCTACGTTCAAAGTACTAATGCAGCTTATCAAGCTGGTGAAGTAACCAACTTTGAATTAAGAGATGTAGATAGTGGTGTTATTTATGATGTTACTGAAACCGCATCTACTACCTTAAAAGGCTGGACATTGGCTATGACTGATGAAATCAGTTTGGAAGCTGGTGTAACCAAGACTTTTGAATTAAGAGTAGATTTATCAGGCGCTAATGATTCAGCTCCAATTGACGATGGTGATACTTTGAAAGTTTACTTAGAAAGTTCAGCCATGAATGTCACTGGTAATGATTCTGATGCTGCTATCACTGATATTACTCCAAGTTCAATTTCTGGTTCTACTGCCACTGTCAGAGCTGGTGCTTTGACATTATCCACTGTTTCTATGACTAATAAATCAGTCGTCGGTGGTGCTGGTACAGAAGAAGCTATTGAAGTCTTCAAGACTGGCTTAGAAGTTGGTGAATCTTCAGATTTGACCTTAACTTCTGTCAGAATTGATGCTGACGATACTTATTATGCTGCCTTTACAGATGATAATATCGCTCAATTAGATTTATACATTGTTGACGGTACAACTGAGAAGTTATTAAAATCAACTTCAAATGATATCGTAAATGATGGTTTAACAACTGGTTATATCACTTTCTCCAGCTTAAATAATACCAATAGAGTATTAACAGCTGGTTCTGATGTAGAGTTGGTTGTCAAAGCTATTTTTGCTTCCACTTTACCAGATACAGGTAGCTTTGCTTTAGAGTCAGTAAATACTGCTGGCAATATCGCAGTTGCTGATGAAGATAGTGTCAATGTTGTGGAAGTATTAGAAAATGCTGACACAGATTCTCGCTTAATCACAGTATCTACTAAAGGTACTTTGAAAGCAGAATTATTGACCTCAGATACTTCAGCTAATGATGATTTCTACATCTTGGCTGGTACTGAAACTACCGACAGATATTTGGGTGAATTACGTTTCACCACTGCTAATGAAGAGATTGAATTAACTGATTTAGCTTTACAAGAATATCAAGATGCTGGTAGTGATGATATCAAGGTTGTCAAACTTTATGACGAAACTGGTGCAGTAGTCGCTTATAAGACTCCATCAGTAAATGGTCATGTTTACTTCGAAGCTGCTGACTTTATTGATGATGCTAATATTTTAGCTGCTGACGAAACAACTTCATTCTTCATTGGTGTATTAACCAAGAGTATGAATGCTGATGGTGATGCAGAAGGTACAGCTGACTTTGATGAAGGCATTCAGTTCAGTTTTGCTACTTCAACTGCCTTAAACTTATTCGGTTTAGGTGTTGATGAAGCTGTCAAAGCTACTGGTGTAGATTCAGCCGAAGAAATCACAATTATTGAAGATACCAATGGCACTGTAGCTGCCGGTGAATATGCTCTTGCTTCTGTCAAGACTAAGACCGCTACTACAACTGGTTCTATCTTAACCATGATCACCAATGACATGGAAGATGGTACTTTAGCTGGTGGTACAAGTAAGATTGTGGGTCAATATACTTTTGTCTTTGACAATGGTTCAAATAGAACTACTGCCAATGAGACCTTAAAAGCTCAATTAAGACAATTGATTTTGAACGTTGCTTCCTCTACTACTTTGAGAGCAACCAACTTCAAAGCTTATATTGAAGGCAATTCTGCTAATAAGACTGATGCTGCTCAACCAAATGCAAGTTCAGAAGTTACTATCGATTTAACTCAATTAGATGGTGAAACTAACTTGGTAGACGGTACAGTAACTTTGGTTATCTTAGCTGACATCAATGTCACTGGTGATAACCAATACATCCAAACTGAGATCGATGACTTAACCACTGATTTTACCTACAATGGTAATCATGATGATGGTTCAACTTATTGGTCAAATGCCAGATTAGATGGTATTACTGATGTTGCTGGTGCTACTTTATCTTACTAATTAGTAGATAATTATAGCTTAGCAAGTCTTATAAAAAAGCGCCCGGCGAATGCCGGGCGCTTTTTGCATTATTCAGCAGTATTTGCTATAGTGGTGAATGATTAAATATTGAATCTTATGTATGTTTAACTTTAAAAATATCAATAAATTCAACACCTTTTTGAGCACCACAGTCATTGCTACACCTATTTTGGCCCATTATATTTATATTTTTCCTTACATTTATTTGAAAAATATAGCTTTTAGAAGCATAGTTTTGATAGCTATTTTATTTGCCTTGCTAAGCTTGCTCTCGCAAGTCAAGCTAGAATTCAAGCGTAACTATATATTGTTGGCTTTTGGGATTTTTGTTTTGGTGCAAGCTGTAGCTAGCATTTTTGGCGTTAATTTTTTGAACAGTCTTTTTGGTAACTATGAAAGAATGGATGGATTGGTACATTATTTATTTTTGTTGGCTTATTTTATTTTGTTAGTTAGTCATTTCAAAAAAACTGTTAATTGGCTTGTAATTTTCAGAGTGTCTTTATTTAGTGCTTTGTGGATCATACTTTATGATTTTTTTGGTAGATGGGGATGGATCGCTCAGACGCCAATTGCACCAAATGCTGGGACTATTGGTAATACTTTGTTTTTCGGCTCTTATTTGATGTTTAACATTTTTTTTGCCAGCCTTGCTTTTTATATTGATAAACAAAAAAATTGGCGTTCATTTTATATTGTGAGTTTTGTAGCTTTGTTGGGTATGCTGTTTGTCAATGCTTCTCGTTCTAGTATTTTAGGCTTACTTGTCGGTGTGTTTGTGGCGATGATTTGGTGGTGGTTTAAAGCCAATACAAAAATTAAAATAGCCTTAGCTTCCTTATTTATCATTTCATGTGCTTTTGTTGGTCTAGTATTTGTGCAACGTCAACAAACTTGGGTGCAAAATACTTTGTTTTTAAAACGTTTCGTTGATATTGCCCAAGGTGATTCTTCTACACAAAATCGTTTGTTGATTTGGCAAGTAGCTATCAAATCTTTTCAAGAAAAGCCAATTTTAGGTTATGGTCCAGAAAATGCGGTGTATGGTTTGAATAAAAATTATAATCCTCAGATTTCTGAACAATGGTTTGATCGAGTACATAATTTTGTTTTGGATAATTTATTAGCATCTGGTATTTTTGGTTTATTGAGTTTTTTGTCTATTTTCTTCTTAGCTTTCAAAAAAATCTTTACTTATGCCAAAGAGCATTATGCTTTGTCAGCTATTTTGTCCTCAACCTTGGTAGCTTATTTAGTTAGTAATTTATTTACTTTTGATAGTTTGGTTACTTGGTTGCCACTGGTTTTACTTTTGGCATTTATTAGTTTTTTGGGTAGCCAAGACTATAAGACTTGTGTTTTTGAACGACCACGTTTTGTTTTTAAGCAAACTATTTATTTACAAGCATTATTGTGGGTGGTTTTTATTTTTGGTTTTTATTTTTTGATTATCAAGCCAACTCAAGCTAATACGATTGGTTTTAATGCGGCTAATTATTCTTTCGTTCAGCCAGAAAAAAGCTTGAATTTTTATCAGCAAGCTTTTGCTTATAACACCTTCGGCAAAAAAGAGTTAAGTTTTGCTTTGTTGGATAGTACTAAAAATATCATTGCTTCTGTGGAAATAGACTTAACCATCAAACAGTCATTTGTAGATGAGACAGAAAAGCAAATTTTGGCTATTTTGAGCAAAGATGCGGAGGATATTCG
>CAIRBL010000085.1 GCA_903876815.1 uncultured bacterium | reverse complement strand
ACCTTTGGAATTTGTGGTGAAACCTTTGGAATTTGTGGTGAAACCTTTGGAATTTGTGGTGAAACCTTTGGAATTTGTGGTGAAACCTTTGGAATTTGTGGTGAAACCTTTGGAATTTGTGGTGAAATCTTTGGGATTTGTGCTAAAGTGAGCTTTCTGTTTCTACTTTGAGTCAGTTTTTACGAAAAATTTTTACTTTTCCATCGTAAAAAAATAGATTTAATGCAGTTTAGGTATATTTTTTATATAAAAAACAAATGGTTATGTTAAACCTTTGGAATTTGTGGTCGAAAAATGTTTTTTTAAAGAAAATTCATATTAAAAATCAAAAACTTAGTTTATATGGCTAAAAAAAATAAAATTTTATTGCCAAAATCCTTGATCGTTACTCAGTCAAATCACTTGGTTCAAGCTAGGTATAATTTATCTTTGGCAGAGCAGCGTTTAGTTTTGACCATGATTTCGAAAATTCAACCGGATGACGAAGATTTTAAGCCTTATCGGATAAGTGTTAATGAATTAGCAGAGTTTTTGGGTATCGCTAAGGGGTCGGCCTATAAAGAATGTAAAAAAACAACGGAAAATTTATTAAAAAGAGTTTTAAGTATTGAAGAAGAAGACGGGTTGTTGCAAACAAATTGGGTGTCATCGGCCAAATACATTGATGGCAGCGGTATGGTTAATTTGAGTTTTGACCCTTTGCTTAAACCTTATTTGCTGCAACTTAAATCCAATTTCACCAGTTGCAAGTTAGAAATGCTTTTGAGTTTTAATAGTCAATACACTGTTAGAATGTACACCTTGCTGAAGCAATATGAGAAATTGAAGGTGCGCGAAATAGAGTTAGAGCAGCTCCGCGAAATGTTAGGAATTCTCAAGGATCAGCATGTGGAATATAGTAATTTTAAAAATAACATCTTAAAAATTACTCAAAAAGAACTGAACGAAAAAGCCGATCTTTATTTTGAATTTGATGAAATTAAATACGGTCGGCGTGTTGGAGCTATCCGGTTTAACATCATTACAAAAAATATACCGGTATCATTCCCTACTGAACAATTTTCACTGCTAGAACCAATTCCTAATCCACTTACTTCATTCGCTAATTTAAACGCACCAAAATCGCCCATAATCGACGAATTAATGTTTTTAGTACCTGAGCAACACAAAACTAAAAAAACCGTGCTATCAGCGATTATTGAGCATGAAAAGAAACATGGGGCAGATTACGTCAAACGTAATATTCTTTACAGTAATGCCAAATCAGGAAAATCCTATGCGGGCTTTCTGGCTAATGCCTTAAAACAGGATTGGGGACATGATTGGCAATTGGAGCAAGACCAGGTAGCAGTAACACCGGTTAAGAAGAAAGTAGCCGAAGTTTGGGAGCGGCAAGGGTTTAAGTCCCAGAAAGAGTATGATGCGTTTATGTTTGAGAAACAAATGCAGCGGTATAACAAACCCAAAACTCAGGTAGGTTAGTTGTAATTGTCGTTTGTAGCTTCATAGGAAAGAAGCAGGGCTTTTACTTGTTCATATTCTTTGAGACGGGCAAAGTCTTTTTCAGAAGGCTCGGCAATACGGCTTATATCCATATTATCTGCAACGTCTGCCAGCTTTACAGTGAAATGGTCTAATAATACCGGACACTT
>CAIRBL010000084.1 GCA_903876815.1 uncultured bacterium | reverse complement strand
ATGCTTTTTTAATTTTGGCAAGACCATAAGATATCAGACACCAAAAAGCATGTTTTTTACTAATATTAGCCAAAAAATGATAAAATTAATCAACTGGCTCTAAATAGTATTTTTCCTCTTCTTCCTCTGTAGACTTATCCACATCTGTTATTTCTGGAGAATTTTGAATTTCAGGGTTGTTTTCTGTCTGGCTCTGGCTTAAAGTATCTAGTTTGAATTGCTCCAGATTATAATCATTAGTCATTTGATTTTCATCGACTTGAGCTGCTTTCCAAATAGCAATATCACGATTTATCTTGTTCATCAGCTCTGTTTCAGTCAAATCATGCAAAGCATGAGAGCTAGTCAACAATTTTTCGTAATCCCCCAAGCTCATGACTACATAAGGCTCATGATTTTCTGAAACTACGACGATTTTATCGCCTGTTTTAGCAACCAAAGCTAAAACTTTATCTAATTTTTGATACATAAAAAGCGTTTTTAGTAGTCAAATCTTATATAAAATAGTGGCTTTTGTCAAATTTTGACAAAAAAAATCACTTGTGCTGAAATTGATGCAAAAGTCGCACCTTCCCAAATAATGAGGTAAAAAGTGAAAACAATTCTCTGCTTTCTCCTTGTCTTTTTTGTCCATCACTCCGTAATGGCCAAAAAGATTGAAATGACCTTAAAAGAGGCAAAAAATTGGCATAAAACTGAAGTCCTAGACTCAGTAGTCGTGTCATTTCAGGCCAAAGGTCATCAACTTGAGTTCAGACAAAGTTTCAAAATCATCAAAGGAGTCAACAGTTCCAAACAAATCATGCTCAGTCAAAAAGACAAAGACTTGGATCATTTCAAGTCTGCCCTTCTGATCATGACCACGGCCTCTGCTAAGGCTATGTCTGGTGATTTAGAAAATATCAGGACCACCAAATACGGTCTAAGTAGCCGTATCGTCTTTGAACAATACCTCAATAGTTCTGAATCTTGGCATAGTATGTGTGCTATTTTTTCTTGGGCCAAAGTTTTTGGTAAAGCACAAAACATTCTCGTCACCGCCTATGTCAGAACATAAAGACCCCGTTGCAACTATTGTCGCAACGGGGTCTTAAACATTATAGCAAAATTATTTTATTTACCTTGTTTTTTCTTGATCTCTTCAGCTACATTGGAAGGCACTTCTTGATAACGGCTAAATTGCATACTATAGCTTGCTCTACCCTGAGTCATGCTGCGCAAAGAAGTAGCGTAACCAAACATTTCAGACAAAGGCACGTCAGCGTGGATAACTTTAGCGCCAGCTCTATCAGTCATTTCATTGACTTGACCACGTTTGGAATTCAAATCACCAATGACGTCTCCCATGTATTGTTCCGGAGTAACTGCTTCAACAGCCATGATTGGCTCTAAAATAACTGGACGAGCTTTAGCAAAAGCGGCTTTAAAAGCCATGGAACCAGCCATTTTGAAAGCAGCCTCAGAAGAGTCCACATCATGATAAGAACCATCATAGACAGTAGCTTGAACGTCTTGAATTTCATAACCAGCCAAAATACCATTGGACAAAGTTTCTTTGATACCTTTTTCAATAGCAGGAATGTATTCACGAGGAATAGCACCACCTTTGATAGCATCAACATATTCAAAACCAGTACCACGTTCTCTTGGAGCTAATTTTAACCAACAATGACCGTATTGACCACGACCACCAGACTGTTTGATAAATTTACCTTCACCTTCAGCTTCAGCAGTAATAGTTTCTTTATAAGCTACTTGTGGGGCACCTACATTGGCTTCCACAGAAAATTCACGTTTCATACGATCAACAATGATTTCCAAATGCAACTCACCCATACCACCAATAATAGTTTGGTTGGTTTCTTCATCAGTACGCACAGTAAAAGTAGGATCTTCTTCGGTTAATTTTGCTAAAGCCATACCCATTTTTTCTTGGTCAGCTTTAGTCTTTGGTTCAACAGCCACAAAAATAACTGGCTCTGGGAAATCCATACTTTCCAAAACAACTTCACGACCTTCGGCAGCTAAAGTTTGTCCAGTAGTAGTGTCTTTCAAACCAACCACAGCAACAATGTCACCGGAATAAGCCTCGGTAATTTCTTCACGAGAGTTAGCATGCATACGTACAAGTCTACCAATACGTTCTTTTTTACCGTTATTGACATTATACACATAAGAACCAGAGCTCAAAATACCAGAATACAAACGAATAAAAGTCAAACGACCGACAAAAGGATCAGTAGCTACCTTAAAAGCTAAAGCTGTTAGTGGCTCAGTATCATCAGACTTGACCAAAATTTTCTTTTCTTCATCTTCGGGATCATGACCTTCCATTGGCGGCACATCAATTGGAGATGGTAAATAAGCAGTCACAGCATCTAATAAAAATTGCACACCTTTATTTTTCAAGGCTGAGCCACATAAAACTGGGACAATTTTATTGTTGATAACTGCTTTACGTAAAACTTTATTTAATTCTTCAATACTTGGTTCCTCGCCTGATAAATATTTATCCATCAAAGCTTCATCATGTTCAACAATTGCTTCAATCAATTGACCACGATATTCCTCTACCTTATCTTTCATGTCTTCAGGAATATCACGTTTTTCAAATTGCTTGCCTTCTTCATCCAAATAAAACCAAGCTTCTCTTTCTAAAAGTTTGATAATACCTTGAAAAGTTTCTGCTGCTCCAATAGGCAATTGCATTGGATGAGCAATTTTGGTCAATCTTTCGTGAATGGTTTTTAAGTCAAAATAAAAGTCAGCGCCCATTCTATCCATTTTATTCACAAAAGCCAATCTTGGTACGTGATATTTATCAGCTTGACGCCACACAGTTTCAGACTGTGGCTCAACGCCTGCTACACCATCAAAAACAATCACGCCACCATCTAAAACACGTAAAGATCTTTCTACTTCCACCGTAAAATCTACGTGACCTGGAGTATCAATAATATTGATATTAGCTTCACCACCACCTAACCAGTTAGCAATTGGCCAAAAACAAGTCGTAGCAGCAGAAGTAATAGTAATGCCACGTTCTTTTTCTTGCTCCATCCAGTCCATTTCGGCGGCACCTTCATGCACCTCCCCGATTTTATGTTTTTTACCAGTATAAAAAAGAATACGCTCGGTAACAGTTGTTTTACCAGCATCAATGTGGGCAATGATACCAATGTTTCTTACTTGTGCTAAAGGATGAATTCTAGGCATAATTTTAAATTTTGATATTTTTAAACTAAAATGCAAGACCGAAAAGTTCGGTCATGCATTGAAAATAAATAAATTTTAAGCAAAGTGAGCAAAAGCCTTGTTGGCTTCAGCCATACGTTGCACATCTTCTCTTTTTTTCATGGCCTCACCTTCACCGTTGGCAGCAGCTAATAGTTCTTCACCTAAACGTTTGTACATGGCAGCGCCTTTACGATTTTGAGCAGCCTTGATTAACCAACGATGAGCTAAAGTCATTTTACGTTCTCCAGTAACCACTACTGGTACTTGATAATTAGCGCCACCAACTCTTTTACCTTTAACTTCTAGGTTAGGAGAAATATTGCGCATAGCAGTATCATAAATTTCGACTGGATCTTTTTTGGTTTTATCAGAAATATAATCAAAAGCACCATAAACTATTTTTTGGGCAGTAGTTTTTTTACCGCTAGTCATGATCTTGTTGATTAACTTGGCTAAATCAAGACGATTGAATTTAGAGTCAGCCTTAATGCTTCTTTTTGGGGATTGTTTACCTCTCATATATTATTTCTTTCCTTTTTTAGTTCCGTATAAAGATCGGCCTTGTTTTCTTTTATCTACACCCTGGGTATCATAAACACCTCTGACAATATGATAACGTACACCAGGCAAATCTTTTACCCTACCACCTCTTAACAAAACAATACTGTGTTCTTGTAAATTATGTCCTTCGCCAGGAATATAAGCAGTTACTTCCATACCATTGGATAATCTCACCCTAGCAATTTTACGCAAAGCTGAGTTAGGTTTTTTTGGAGTAGTAGTGGTAACTTTCACACAAACGCCACGCTTAAAAGGAGCGCCTTCGGCTCTTTCTTTTTTGGTACGACGTAAACTGTTTAAGGTCCAACGTAAGGCTGGTGTTTTTGCCTTAGCGGCTGCAGTTTTACGTGGTTTTCTTAATAATTGATTAACTGTAGGCATACAAAAATCTGTTTTTTAAAAAAATTTTAAATTAAATACTCTTTAAAACTTAAAGAAAAGTCCTCAATAAAATAGCACAAAAAAATACTAAAGTCAAGGATATAAGCAAATTTTTAAGAATTAAAGAGGCCCCGAACCAGAACTCCGCCCGTATTCCACATACGCAGCTTGTTCCGGCTCGAGGCCAGCGTTGTGTATCGAGACCCAATAGGTGGGCCACGAGCGTACTCGTCCCCCTAGACGAGCAACCTCCACCTGCGGAGGGGCTTTACCACACAACGCTTCAAGAAAACGAGTCGAAAATCTCGTACAGCACCACTTCTAGGCTGTCCAGACACACGGATGCATGCACCCTGAAAGGGAACTTTTGATCCATGATTAAGGATACGCCATGAGAGTTTTGCCACACTTGTCCGTAGACGTGGTGACACTTTTCTTTGGGTGGACTGAGGTCCGAGACTCCGAATCGTTGGAAGGAACGCAATTGAATTTATATATTACACACAAATCCATACCTGTGTCAAGACCATTGAGTGTCAAACAACTAAACTACAAAAAATAACCCAGTAAATCAAGAAAAAAATTAAAAACACTAGCAAAAATCTTCAAATCAAAAAAACTATCAGCTAACAATAAAATCAACAAAATCCAAGGGCCATTGACAGCAAATCTTTGTTTCCAGTCATCCAAACTATCAGGCAAAGCCGCAAACAAAACCTTAGAACCATCAAGTGGCGGTATAGGAATCAGATTAAATATCCCTAAAATAAGATTAATCATCATCAAATAAGCTACAAAAGTCAGCATCATATTATCATATGGCAACCAATAACTTGCCACACGAAACATAACAATAAACAAAATAACGCTAATAAAATTAGAAACAGGCCCTGCTAAAGCAACCATGGCATTGCCCCATTTTTTATACTTTAAATTATAAGGATTTACCGGCACTGGTTTGCCCCAGCCAAAACCAGCCACTAACAACATCATGGTACCAAAAATATCCAAATGCGCTAAAGGGTTCAAAGACAGTCGACCAGAAAACTTGGCTGTATCATCTCCTAAATAAGTAGCTGCTGCTGCATGGGCAAACTCATGAATAGTAAGGGCATACACAATGCCCAAAACTATGACCAAAAACATCATCGGACTATCAAACAAAGTTGAAAAAAGCATAAGTATTTACAAAAATTAAAATTTATGTTAGATTGGTTTATATCCAATTATAACCTAATTGATTAAAAAAGCAACAATTAATCCAAAAATATGGCCAAAATGTGTGAAATTTGCGAACGTAAAGCAGTGGTAGGCAATAGCCGCAGTCATTCTAATATTGCCAGCAAAAGAACAATGAGTATTAATTTGCAAAGCAAAAAAATAGATGGTAAAAAATTATCTATTTGTACTTCTTGTTTGAAAACTATCAACAAACAAAAAACTCAAGCTTAAGAATATTTTGAGATATTTTTATTTATTAAAAACGCTCAGAGCTATCAGCTATGAGTTGTTTTTTATTTTCTCTCATCAATCAACAAAGCATTAGTCAGCCAAGAACACAACCATAAAACTAAAGATAGAAAAATAGCTGGTAATAATCCAGATACACTAAAACCTTCAATAAAACTAGCAACAAATAAAATCAAAAAACCATTGATCACCAAAGTAAATAAACCTAGAGTCAAAATATTAATCGGTAAAGTCAAGATAATCAAAATCGGCCTAATCACAGCATTGACCAGACCCAATAAAACGGCTGTCATCAACGCAGCATAAAAATTATCAACCACCACACCTGGCATCCAGTAAGCAGCTGAAATCAAAATAATGGCATTGAATAATAAACGTAAAATTAATTTCATAAATTTTATATTTTAATAATAGTTTGCTCTCCCCGCCTACGCGGGGATGACAAGAAAACATTTTTATACTTTTATGATAGTCTGTTCTCTATCTGGACCGACGGAAATCAAATCAACTTGTCCGCCAGTATAATTTTCTATAAATTCAATAATAATTTTCACATTTTGTGGCAAATCCTGATAATGGTCTATCTGACTCAAATTTGCTGACCAAGCAGCAAATTCCTGATAAACTGGTTCACAGGCATATAAAATATCGGAATCCGGTATAAAATAATCTAGCTCTTGATTGGTTTTTAAAATATTGCCCGCATAAAAAATTTCTGGTCCAGTATATTTGTATTTTACGCAAAGTTTAATTTTTTCCGCTCCAGTCAAAACATCTACCTTAGTTAAACTTAAATTTTTACCATTAAATTGCATAGCGTATTTTAAGGCTACCAAGTCCAACCAACCGGTGCGTCGTGGCCTGCCAGTTGTGGCGCCATATTCACGACCTAAAAGACGAAAAGCTATGCCTTGGGCAAAATCATCTCCTTGCTGTAATTGTGCAATTTTATTAGCATATTGTTCTTTTTCTTCCTCTTTGGTATGCCCAGCAGCGCAATAATCCTCGCTTTGTTTTGCGCCTAATTCACTTGGAAAAGGTCCATTGCCCACACGTGTCATATAAAAAGCTTTGGCAATACCAAAAACATAATCAACCTCTCGTTCTCTTAAGCCACAACCTTTAGCAAGTCCCGCTAAACTGCAGTCTGAAGAAGTTTGAAATTTGCTAGTACCGTAATCAATGCTCAAAAGCGTACCTTGCGCTCCTTCTAATAAAATATGTTTATTTTCTTTTTTTGCCTGCACTAAAAATTCTTCTAGATTAATCACAAAATTTTTAAGATGTATTGCATACTCAGAATATTTTTCCACGATTTTATCTACGGCTAAAATATTTTTTTCATCAAAAAATAACCCGGAACCTAAATGTGGGTGCAATAAAATTTGTTTAACCAAGTCTTTATCTAATTGTGCTAAAATATTTTTTTTATTTTCTAAAAAATTCAAAAGCTTACGCTTAAAAATATCTTTATTAAAAATATCATTGACAAATAAACTTTGTCTACTGATAAAATCAGTATAAAGTGGGCCAATGCCTCTGCCGGTTGTGCCTATTTTTTGATTTTTATCAGACAAACGATCAACTAACAAATGATAAGGTAAAATTAATGGGGCTTGATGGCTAATCTTCAAATTTTTACTTTGATAACCAGCTTGAGTCAAAATATCTAACTCTTCAATAACTACCCGTGGATCAAAAGCTACTCCTCTACCCAAAACATTTATTTTCCCTGCTTTGTCATGCAAAATGCCCGAAGGAATAAGATGAAAAATATTTTCTT
>CAIRBL010000083.1 GCA_903876815.1 uncultured bacterium | reverse complement strand
TGAAATTTTTTGGCCATTCGCCATGAATTTTTTGAGGTTTTGCGCCATCCATTGTTGCTCAATCACTTTCAGCTCATTCTTTTTTGACCAACAAGTGGTCTATGGAGAGATATGGGCCTGCAATTGAGCAATTAAATAAAGATTGGCATAGTTTTCAAAAATATCCAAAATTAGTAGAGCAATTTCAGCAAAGTTTACGTTTACATTTTCCCAAAATAGTTACCAAAAATAACGCCCTAGACATTCATTATGAGCAAGCCGGCATTAAAGAAGGCGATAGAAAGGCCACGATTGATCATTTGGGCTCTGGTTTCCGTCGCATTTTTGCTATATTACTTTATATTTATCATCCAGAATACGAAATAGTCATTATTGATGAACCAGAAACTCATTTGCATCCAGCTATTATCAAAAAATTACTTTGGGCTATGCAAAATGCTGGTGATTACGGTCAGGTCTTGTTTACTACTCATTCGCCTTTATTTATCAATTCTGTTACTTTGCCACAAGTTTTACGAGTAGTTAAAGATGATTTGAGTACCAAAGCTTTTGGTTTGCCCATAAAAAAACAGCATTATAGCTACAAACGGCTTATTCAGGAGCTGGATGCTGATAATGTAGAAATGTTGTTTGCCGATACGGTGATTTTGGTAGAGGGAGTGTCCGATAGAATTTTATTGCGTGGTTTGATAGATCGTTTTTATAAAGGCGATAAAGATATCAAAGTAGTACAGACTCATGGTAAGGGTAATTTTAATATTTATTTAGATTTGTTAAATATTTTTCAAATTGATTATCGAGTTTTAGCTGATAAAGATTTGATCAAATTTCAGCTGGATAAATTATTAAATCATTTAGCCATTACACCCAAGTCTTGGCAAGTTCCTAGCTTGATTGCTGAATTAAAAACTCATAATATTTTTATTTTTCCCGAAGGAGCCATAGAAAAGCATTATCCCCAAAAGTATCAGCAAGATGATAAAAAACCAATCAATGCTTTATATGCGGCCACAGCTGTTACACAAAGTGATTTTGATTCAAAGTTAATGGCGCCGCTTAAAGAAATTATTAGTAGTTTATAATTAAAAATAAAATTTATGGATTGGCTTGTTATTGCGATTGCTGCTTATTTGATTTTAGCAATAGTTAATTTATCTGATAAGTTTTTGTTAGAAAATTTAGTACCAAGCACCAAAACTTATACTTTTTTGGTGGGAGTTTTAGGTGCAGTGGTGTTAGTTTTGGCTCCTTGGTTTTTAGAGTGGCCTGGATTTTTTTGGTTGATTTATAATTTAGTAGTTGGCGCTTTGTTTCCGGTAGCTTTGTTGCTTTTATATCGTTCACTAAAAATTGGAGATGTTTCCAAGATCATTCCCTTGATTGGTGGTTTGGTGCCAATTTTTACTATTATTTTGGCTTTAGTTTTTTTGGGAGAAACTTTTAGCTCCTTGCAATGGTTGGCCTTATTTTTTCTTTTATTAGGCACAGTATTGTTAGCATGGTTGCCTAGTGGTCATAGTTTGTGGACAAAGGTGTTGATTTGGTTTGGTTTAGTTAAACAAAAAAATTTTATAGCTATACTCACTGCCGTAGCTGCTGCATTTTTCTTTGCAGTCTTTTTTGTGGCTACTAAATATATTTATTTAAATCAAACATTTTTTAGTGCTTTTATTTGGATTCGACTAGGTACCTTGCTGTGCGTTTTATTTTTATTAGTACCAAAAGCAAACAGAAAAGAGATTTTTGTTGGTTTAAAAAAATTAAAAAAGAAAAAAAGTGTTTTATTTTTTGCCAACCAAGGTATAGCTGCCGTTGGTTTTTTGTTGCAAAATTATGCAGTCTTTTTGGGCTCAGTAGCTTTGGTCAATGCTTTACAAGGAGTGCAGTATGCTTTTTTGTTAGTTTTAGGTGGTTTGATCTCTGTTTTTTACCCAAAACTTTTGCAAGAAGATGTTTCTAAAGGTATTATTATTCAAAAAATATTAGCAATTACTTTGATTAGCATTGGTCTTTATTTTATGGTGGTCTAATTTTTTATGAAGATGTGGAAGATTTTAGTTTTAATAGTTTTTGTATTTTGGTTAATTTGGTTTTTTAAATTTGCCAAACATTACCCAAGTTCCGGAGAGCTCAAAGCTGATGCTAATTTTTGGGGCATAACTTTTTCTAGTAAATTTGCGAAAAGTTTAGATTTGGACTGGCAAGAAACCTACAAAGCGATTTTAGATGATTTGGGGGTTAAAAATATTCGCTTGCCAATTTATTGGGATGAAGTAGAAAAAACAAAAGGAGAATTAGATTTTTATGATTATGATTTGATGCTTGACGAGGGAGCAAAAAGAGATGTGAGCTTTATTGTTAATATCGGTGCTCGTTTACCACGCTGGCCAGAATGTCATTTACCAAAATGGTTGGAAACCGAAAAAGAAGAAACTATCAAAAATGAAACTTTAAAAATGCTGGAGATTTTTATTAATCGTTATAAAGACCGTAAAGAAATTGTGGCTTGGCAAATTGAAAATGAGCCCTTAGTTGATTGGTTTGGTACTTGTCCAAAGAGTGATGAAGAATTTTTAAAAAAAGAAGTTGCCTTGGTGAAGCAAATAGATAAAAGGCCTGTTATTATTTCCGCTTCTGGTGAGTTGTCTATGTGGGAAAGAGAAGCAAGGGCTAGCGATGTTTTGGCTAACACTGTTTATCGAGTAGTTTGGAATCCAGTGTTTAAGTATTTTCGTTATCCAATACCAAGTTGGTTTTATGTTTGGAAAGCTGATAGAGTAAATAAAACGGGCGCTTCTCGTATAGTGAGTGAGCTGCAAACAGAGCCTTGGGTGCCAAAAGGTAAGATGACAGAATTAAGTGCTAAGGAAATTAATAAATCTTTTAGCGTGCGACAATTTGAGGCTAATTTACTTTTTGCTCAAAATATTAATTTTAGCCAAACTTATTTATGGGGGACAGAGTGGTGGTATTGGCAAAAATTATATGGCAATAAAGCCTATTGGGAGCTAGCTAGAACTTTGTTTAGGTAATAATTTTGCTGATAAAATCCCGTCAAATTGAATTTTGACGGGGTTCTTGTTTTTACATAAGGTTTTATGTTATAATTTAGGCGATAAATGTTAAAAATTAAGTAATTTTAGCCGTGTTTAAAAAATTTTTTGTTTTTATTAATTTAAGCTTACTTTTTGGCTTGGTTAATCCGCAGATTTTATTAGCTTTTCAGCAAGATTATACTCCGCAAGATAGTGCTATGGTGAATCAAAGCTATTTTGATTTGATCAATATCAAACCAAGCTGGTCGTATGATATGCAGGTCAACAAAGAAGTGGTTGTGGCTATTTTAGATTCTGGTATAGACACAGACCACCCTGATTTATTGGCTAATCTTTGGCAAAATACAGCAGAAATACCAGATAATGGCTTAGATGATGATGAAAATAGCTATATTGATGATGTTCATGGTTGGGATTTTATTGATTCAGATAATGTGCCAGAGCCAGTTTTGTCTGCTGCTTATGAAAAAACAGCCATTAATCACGGTACTGTGATTGCTGGGGTTTTGGCAGCAACTAAAAATAATTTTGGCATTGTAGGCGTTGCGCCACAGGCAAAAATTATGCCTTTAAGAATTTTGGATGCCAAAGGTCAGGGTAATACCATGGTTTTAGCTCAAGCGATTGATTATGCTGTGGAAAATGGAGCTGATATTATAAACTTGAGTTTAGTGGGGCCATCTTATGATGCTATTTTGAAGCAAGCTATTAAAAATGCTTATGAAAAAGGAGTGATGATTATCGCTGCCTCTGGCAACGAAGAAAATGAAGGTTTAGATTTGGATGTTTACCCACATTATCCTATTTGTGATTTTGATGGAGTAAATAGAGTTTTAGGAGTGGCTGCTGTTGATCATCTTAAAAGATTAAGCGCTTTTTCTAATTTTGGTGAAAATTGTATTGACATCTCAGCGCCCGGCACAAGCTTTTTTTCCACTACTTATCAAAATAGTACCGACAGTGTTTTTCAGGAGTACTACAGTGGCGGTTGGTCTGGTACTTCAGTAGCTACGCCGATTATTTCAGCCACCGCTGCTTTAATCAAAATGAATTATCCTCAATTCAAACCCAATGATATTTATAGTATTATCAAAAATAGCGCCAGCAGCGTCATAACAGCTAATCCTAGTAATTATTCAGACTTAGGTAGTGGTTTGATAGATATTGGAGCAGCCTTAGAGCTAGCTGCCACTACTTTCGAACAAAAACGTTATATTATTTTAGCTCCAGACTCTGGCTTAGAGCCCAAAGTTTTTATTTTAGATGAAAATGGTAAAGAGCTGAATAATTGGCTTGCTTACACAGCTAAGTTTAAAGGTGGTGTAAATATCGCTGTTGGTGACGTGAACAATGACGGTGCTCAAGAAATAATCACCGCCCCAAAAGCCAGTGGTGGGCCTCATATCAGGATTTTTGACGAAGATGGTAATGTTTTGTCTGAGTTTATGGCCTATGATGCTAATTTTTTTGGTGGTGTAAATATCGCTGTTGGTGACGTGAACAATGACGGACAAATTGATATTGTCACAGCTCCAATGTCAAAAGGCGGTCCACACATTAGAATTTTTGATTGGCGCGGTAATTTACAAAAACAATTTTTTGCCTATGATGCTAATTTTTTTGGTGGTGTAAATATCGCTGTTGGTGACGTGAACAATGATGATCTAGAAGAGATTGTGACAGCCCCTAGCAGTGGTTTTGAGCCGGAACTTAGAATTTTTGATTGGGAGCTTCGAGTAAAATCAAAATTTTTAGCTTACGAAAATAAAATGAAGAGTGGTGTAAATTTGACTATTGGTGACGTGAACAATGATGGTTGGCAAGAGATAGTCACTGCTCCACAAAAAGATCAAATAGCCCATGTTAGGACTTTTAGTTTTAAAGGCAGAGACAAGAGCAATTTTGTGGCCTTTACTACCCAGCTTAAAACGGGCGTAAATATCATTGCTCGTGATTTATCAGGTGATGGTGTGCCAGAGATTTTGACTTTACCAAAGAAAAATTCTGCTGCCTTACTGAAAGTTTATGATGCTTATGGCTTAGAGAAAAATAGTTTTTATCTTAAGAATGCAAGTGATAAAAATGGCTATCAAATAGAAGTGCTAAATTTTTGATATGTATTATTGGCAGGACAATAAAATTTTAAAATTATTAGATGGTCGCACTGGTCTTAGGCAATTTATTAAGTTTGCCTTAGTTGGCGCTTTTAATACAGTAGTTGATTTTACGGTATATATTTTTTTTACTAGGTTTTTGAGTTGGCATTATTTATTGGCGGCCACTTTATCTTTTGTGGTCGCTGCTAGTTCAAGTTTTTTGTTAAACAGATATTGGACTTTTAGAGTGCAAAATTCTAAATTCTTAAAAGATTATTTAAAATTTTTTATTGTTGCTTCTGGTGGTTGGTTACTGACAATATTTTTGCTTTTTATTTTTGTGGATAAATTCTCTTGGTATGATTTATTAGCAAAATTATTGACAGTCGTCATAGTTATTAATTGGAATTTTTTCTTACAAAAATATTGGACTTTTAGAAAATAAATTTATGCAGATTAGTGTGGTGATCCCAGCTTTTAATGAAGAAAAAGTCATCAAAGATACTTTAGATGAAGTTTTAGATTTTTTAAAAAATAATTTTCAAAATTTTGAACTTATAGTCGTCAACGATGCTTCAAGAGATAAAACAGCAACGATAGTTAGTCAAATTCCAGGGGTAATTTTGTTGAATAATCAAAAAAATCATGGCAAAGGTTATTCGGTGGCTAAGGGTGTAAATTTTGCTCAGGGAGATTTGATATTGTTTATGGATGCGGATAATTCAACGCGTATTAAGGAGCTTAAAAATTTTTTACCTTTTATCTCAAAATATTCTGTTATTATCGCTTCGCGA
>CAIRBL010000082.1 GCA_903876815.1 uncultured bacterium | reverse complement strand
TCCTTTGGTATTTACCAAAGAAATCAAAATATCCAAAGGTTCTATTTCTTCGTGTTTTTTGGCAAAGGCTAGATTTTGCGCGTTGATTAAAACTTTTTTAAAATGATAGGTAAATTTATTTAAAATATTTTCTAATTCATTATTCATAATTTTACATACTTCTTAAGGCCTTGATTCTCTCGGTGACTGGGGGATGAGTGGAAAATAGTTTGCTAACACTTTCAGCTTTAAAAGGATTGGCAAAATATAAGTGAGCAGTGGCTTTATTGATATTACGTAATGGATGAAGGTTATTTTGAGTAGATATTTTTTCTAAAGCTTTTGCTAATCCTTCTGGATAGCGAGTAAGTAGTGCGCCAGAAGCGTCAGCTAAAAATTCTCTTTTGCGAGAAACTGCCATTTGGATCAGCTGAGCAAACAGTGGGGAGAGGATAGCCAAGATAAAACCAATCAACATAATAGCAGCATTAGCTTTATTTTCGCTATCTCTATTACCTCGCCATAAAAAACTATGTAATAGCCAGTCAGATAATAAAGTAATAATGCCGATACAGACAATAACGACCATCATGACACGAATGTCATAATTTTTGATGTGAGAAAGTTCATGTGCAATTACGCCTTCTAGTTCTTCATTTTCTAGTCCTTGAATAATTCCAGTGGTGAGAGCCACAGAAGCATGCTCTGGATCACGGCCAGTAGCAAAGGCGTTCATATTGGCGTCGTTTATGAGATAAACTTTTGGCATAGGCAGGCCAGCGGTAATGCTTAAGTTTTCTACTAGGCGCCAGACATAAGGATTATCTTCTTGTTTTATTTCTTTTGCGCCAGCTGAACTTAAGGCCAATTTATCGCCAGCATAAAAGCTCATCAGGCTCATCAGCGAGGCAAGAATAACAGCAAAAACTACCATGCTAGAACCAGCGTCTGAATATTGGCTCCAAACCCAAGAAAGTAGAGCAATGACAGCGATAAAGATAAGCATTAAAAAGAAGCTTTTGCGTTTATTTTGAGTAATTTGATTGTACATATTTTTAGTTTATTTTTAGCTTAATTTCAATTTAATATAACAATAAATAGGTGCTTTTGTCAATTTTAAAAAATATAAAAAGCCTCGAGTAAACTCGAGGCTAAAAGTATGTTTATTAAAATTTTACTTGTACGTTTTCTCTTTCTTTTTCATTGTCTATTTCAAAAAATTCAAAGGCTTTGAAACCTAGGGTGTTGGCAATCATGTTGTTTGGAAACACTTGGATTTTAGTATTAAAGTCTCTGACATTGCCGTTGTAAAAGCGACGAGAGGCTTGAATTTTATTTTCTGTGTCAGAAATTTCATCTTGAAGTTGTAAGAAATTTTGTGAAGCTTTGAGGTCGGGATAATTTTCGGCAACTGCAAACAAGTTTTTTAAAGTTTCAGATAAAGCGTTTTCTGCTTTGCCTTTGGCCTCGGTGCCAGTGGCTGACATTGCCATATTTCTTGCTTCGGTAACTTTGGTCAAAACACCTTCTTCATGTTTCATGTAGCCTTTGACTGTTTCCATTAAATTTGGAATCAAGTCATAACGTCTTTTGAGCTGGACATCAATATCAGACCAAGCTTCTGAAACGCGATTTTTTAAGCGTACTAGACCGTTAAAAAGAACGATGACCCATAATACTACGACAACAAGGGCGATTAATAAAATATACAATCCATTCATATTTTTGTGGTTACTTATCTAATTTGACAATTAAGCTGATTTTGTCAGCTGTAAATTGATCTTGATTTTTAATATTATCATTGCAGAAAGCTTGGATTTTTTGTGATTTTTGTAAATCACTTAAAGTCAAAGTTTCTGGTTCAGGCGTAGTGTCGACGACTTTATTTTCTTGTCCAGGTACTGGCGGTAGTTGAGGAAATTTGGGAATAAATAATTTTTCAAAAATAGTCTGTCCATCAAAACTTACAGTTTTGTTGCCATATTTGGTGGCTAAAACTAATTTGTCGGCAGCTATTTCGATGATTTCACCGCTATAGCTATTGATGATTTGTGGTTCTGGTACTGGGGGGAGGGGTGGTATTTTCAAGGATCCAGTTTTTTCTTTTTGAGGCTCAGGGTTATTATTTTGTATGACTTGTATTTGACTTTGCCAAATATAGCCCAAAATACCAGTTACGCCAGCCAAAACAATGACAATGGCTATGACTATGAAAATAATTTTTTTGTACATATTTTTATTATATTTTTATAGTTTCATTATAGCTAATTTATTGAGATAAAGCAATATAATTTTCTCTTTTGTAAATTTATGTTATAATAATATTAATAATTTTCTATGAATAAAATAAAAATATGAAAAATATTTTAAATAAATTTTCTTTAGGTTTTTTGACACTAACGGCAGCTGTATTGAGTTTAGTTTTTATTCAACAGCAAGTTTTAGCGGCTTGGATAGCGCCAAATGTGAATCCTGGTGATCAGTCTGGCGTCAACACACCACTGATCCCAAATGATTCTGGCGAAGTAGATTTGGCAAATAATGATATTATTAATGTCGGTAACCTAGAAGTTGATGCATTAACCGCTAGCACGTCTTTGACTGTCAGCGGGGCTTTAAATGCTGATACTTTACAAACAGCAACTTTTAAGGCTAATACTTTTAATGTTCCGATGCCGGGAGTTGGCTATGGGACAGTAAACATTACTGGAACCAACAGCTCGATTTCTTTGACAGCGGCAAATAGTGCTGCTGGTAGTGGCGCGCCAACTAAAGCGGCGTACTTTATTTCCGGCTCATCAGCCTCTGGTGGCACTTCTTATGGTGTTTACGCTGCTACCAATGCTTTGTCTGACGCTAATCCAAATTATGCATTAGCTGGAATTTCTAATAATCTTGGTGGCACAGCAATATATGGTTTAGCAAATGAAGGTTGGGCCGGCTATTTTTCTGGCCCAGTTGGCATCGCTGGCTCCTTGTCGGTCGGAAATAACACGACAGCTTCCGGGGCTTATGCTTTTGCTATTGGTTCAAATAACGAAGCTAGTGGTGATAATTCTTTTGTTGGTGGTGATAGCTCTAATGCTTCTGGCTCTGAATCTTTTGCCTTTGGGCTTGCTGCTGAAGCTACAGCTGGCTCTGCTTTTGCTGCTGGTAATGAAGCGATTGCTTCTGGTTTTGGTGCTACGGCCTTAGGTTGGAATTCTATTGCTAGTGGCGTGCAATCGTTGGCTTTGGGCTATTCGGCACGAGCTAGCGCAGAAAATGCTATTGCTTTAGGCTCCATCACTGTCTCTGCTTTGGATTCTTTGGGGATTAATTTAGATTCTGGTTTGCCACAAACTTTTGCTCAGGCAAATTCAATGGCTATTATGGGGGGTAATGTTGGTATCAACACTTTAACACCAGGTTATAAATTACACTTAGTCGGTGCTTATTACCAAGATGGTATGATGCAGGTCAGGCCAACTACTGCCTTGGGTTCAACTGAAAATATTTTTTATGCTAATTTGCCTAGCGGTAGTCATAGTAGTTCTAATTTATTATTATTACAAAATAATGGTGTAGATAGATTTAAAGTTTCTTCGGCTGGTGCTGCTACTTTTGCTAGTTCAATCTCAGCAACACAAGGTTCATTTAGTAATGGTCTTGTGGTCAATGGGTCAGCAGCTACTATCAATGTTGGTGCGACTGTAGCTGGCACCTTGGGTATGAAGAGTGGGGGATCGATTTCTTTTAATGCAAGTAAGGGCAGTTATTTTGATTTTAATGATGATGATGGTACTGCGGCGCCATCTTGCAAAGCTGGCTCAGATGGTTTGGTGTATAATTTTCAAGTTAATAAAGTATTGTGTTATTGTAATGGAACGTCCTGGTATTCGATGGTTAATGGTAAGGCTGATTCTTTGTGTTCTGATAAATAAAGATACTAAAATATTTTTTTTAAAAACAAGCAGTGAAAAATTCGCTGCTTGTTTTAATTTGTGTTATAATAATATCAAGATAAAAAGAAAAAATTATGTTTAAAAATAAAAAAGTATTTTTAACAATTTTGATTTTAATTTTGAGCGTTTGTGTTTTTGTGCCTATAGTTTTTGCTCAAAATTATGTTGATCCAGACAATCCACCGCCTGGTGGCAATGTCGGTTTAAATTTTTTGGAAAATCCCTTAAATGAAGATCTTGATTTAGATAGTCATCAAATTTTAAATGCCAGTGAAGTTCATACAGATAGATTGTTTATTTCCGGATCTCTAGATATAGCCGGACAGCCAGCCAATGCCAATGAGGCGAAATGGGCCTTTGGTGCAACAGCTGGCAAAGTTAATTCAGCTAGCAATGCATTTACTTATGGTTTTTATGGTAAAACTATATCCAATAGTGGTTCAAATCCTAGCTTTGCTGTTTATGGTGAGTCAAACAATCTTGGTGGCAGGGCAATATATGGTAAGGCAAACAATGGTTTTGCTGTTTATGGTGAAGCGACAAATAATCCTGGTGTTTATGGCTTAGGTACTACCGGCGTCTTTGGTTTAGGTGATTATGGCATTTTTGGTCAGAGCAATCAAGCTGGTGGCGCTGGTATTTATGGTCATGCAGGAAGTGGTGACTATGCTGGTTATTTTGATGGTTTAGTATTGTTAGCTAATGGCGGTCAATTGTATGTAGAAACTTCTGGTAACTTGAGTCCTATTGTTGGTGTAGCAAATTATGACAATAATAACGCTGGCGTTCAGGGTTATGGTAATATTGGTGTTTATGGTGGAGGAGATGTAATTGGCGTTTATGGCTATGGTGAACAGGGCGTGATAGCCAAAGGTGCTCGTACAATTTCTATTGTACCTCCGCCAGGAGGTGAGTGGGAAATGGAAGAGCCAGTGGAGAATAATACGATTATTAGTTGGTTAGGTTTAAATAAAACTCAAGCATCAGTAGGTAATTATACGGCTTATACGGTTGGTTTGATAGCTGCCGGAGGTTCAAATGGTGGCGCTACTTTGACGCACGCTGGTTTGGGATTGTGCGCTGTATCTGGCGCCAAGGATAAAGCTTTGGGTGTGGCTGCTATGTTTTATAATCAAGCTGGCGGCACAGCTTTAGCTATTGAGGGTAATATAGATTTTGCTGGGGTTAGATTTTTAAGAACCACTGGTGAAGGTAGTTTTAGCCCATATAATGGTGCTAATGGTGTAAGAGTGGAGTCTTCTAATTTGACGGTTGATGGTATTTTATCTGCTCGTTCACTACAAGCTATAGGGGATTCTGAATTTTCTGGTAATTTGACAGTTGTGGGACAAGGTTATTTTGATTATTTAGTACACATGGACGGTGGTGCTGAAGTTGAAGGGTATTTGCGCACAGATCCAATTATTGCTGATGTAAGAGCTCGCGATGATGATAATTATCCTTTTGGTGTGAGTGCGATAGTTGGTATGGCTACCAGTACTAATGCTTATGAAGAAAATGCTGGCGTCACGGGTGTTGGTACGGTCGGCGTATTTGGTCACGGTCGTTTGATTGGTGTTTATGGTTCTTCTGGAGCTTACGCGGGTTTATTTAAAGGCTACACAGATGAAGCAGTTAGGATAGACGATCCTGAGCCAGATAGATTTGGTTCTTCTGGAAATGAATTACCTGACAACGATCCTTTTTCTAGTCTTTTGGGCATAAATAAAACTATGGCAGATGTCAGCATACCGGCAGCTATTGGTATTGTGGCTACTGGTGGATGGGATGTGACTGGTGCAAATTTTAATTCTGCTGGTTTAGGTATTTGTGCTTTGTCGGGTGAAAAAGCCTACGCTGCAGAGCAGGCTGATGGTGATTTTTATGAATATTGTCAGGATACAAATGGTACAGGGTCGAATAATTACGCTGGTTTTTTTGGAGGCGATGTTTATGTCAAAGAAGGTTCAATGCAATTGAGAGATACTTTGGTAGCGGCTGGTGAAAATTTGATTTATGGTAATATTGGCTCTGCTTCAGCAGCTGGTTCTCATCTGATCAAATTACAAACCAATGGTAGTGATAAATTTAAGGTAGATAGAGCCGGCAATGCTTTTTTGGATGGTGATTTAAACATGGATGATTTGATAGCTGGTAATATTACAGCTGATGATTTTGTTGGGGATATAGCAACATTTGATCAAGTGTTGCTGGGTGAAGATGGTATTATTGCTTTTGATACAAAAGGTAAAAATAAAGCAACTTGTGTGGCTGAAACTGAAGGTTATACTTATTATTTTCAAAGCACTAAGGCATTATGTATTTGTACCGGTAGTGCTTGGAAGTCTTTGATCAATAGTCAAGTGGATAGCGCTTGCCGTTAATTTTTTACTAGTATATAAAAATAAAAAATAACCAGGTTGGTTATTTTTTATTTTAGGGAAATTTATGTTATAATAAAAGTAATTTATTATGAAAAAACATTTTCATTTTCATTTTTATATACGCATCTTTTTTTTGAGCGTTTTAGCTAGCGCTTTATTTTTTGTTGCTTATCAAAAAATAGCTCAGGCTACTAGCGTAGAAAATGGGACTTATCCTTTTGCTGGTTGGGCTTGGTCACCAAATATCGGTTGGTTATCTTTGAATTGTTTGAATGATTTTGATGGTGATGGAGTTATTGAAGATAATGATCCTATTGATGATACTTGCTCGGCTGGGAGTGGTGGGTCAGGCTCAGTTGATTATAATCTGTCTTTAGAGGTTAATAATACTAATAATACTAGAGCAGTTACTGGGTGTGCCTGGGCGGGTAATATTGGTTGGTGGATTTGTTTTGATGATCCAGGTGGCACTGAAGCGCCAACTAATGGAGTATTTTTAAATGGTCCTAGTGGAGACTTATACTATCTACCAAATACTCTGACTTTATCTCCGGATAATATTTTGGTAGAAAATAGCTTGTGTCATGATGATGATGCTGTTTGTCATGCTAGTATTTTGCCTTTAGAAGATGAAGCAGACTGGACTTGGGAGCTTGGTTTTCCGATTGCACCAGCTGGTGGCAGCGGTTCTGGTGTTTTGGATAGTTGTTTTAATTGCACAGTTGGCAGTAAACAAGCATGTAGTGAATTACATAGCTTTAGTTGCCTAACTGATGCTGAGTGCATAGATGCTGATATTGGTCTTTGCGTTACGGTTGAGGATAACACTTGTGATAATTGTTTGAAATACACTTATGATGTTTATGGAAACACTACTAGCACACAAGCTGGCTATCAATGCTCTAATTGTTCTATCACCACTCCTTTAGATGAGCAAGATGCCAGGTGTCCAGCTAACGCTTATAATGACAACACAAATTCTTGTCAAACTTGTGATAAATATTATAGCACGCCAGGTTTGATGGTTGACTATGCTAGTAGCACTGTCAATGATGGTTTTGGCTATATGTGTGGTTGGGGCTGGAATAAACATAGTGTATCTGGCTTTGGTATTGGTTGGCTACAGTTTTCTCCACGCATCACAGCTGATAACAATCCCTATTTTCAAGTAGATGCTGGTAATATTTATTCCAAAGGTAATATCACCGGCACTTATCCTTTGCCACCAAATAGATACAATGCTTATATTATTGAAGCTGGTGGTGATATCACTAATTTTTATGCTTCCAGTACCAAAACTAATGCCCAAGGTCTTTCTCTGCCAGTACAAGCTAACAGTTCCATCATCAATTTTCCTAGCTTAAGTGGTGGTTATTATAAGAATGTTTTGGGTAAAATTGACTATGATGGTCTAGTAACTCGGGTTGGAGAAGAGCTTATGGGGTATTATTTTAATAAATATAATGTTTTGGTTAAGCCTGATACACCACCACCTTTTTGGTTTTCTAACAATCCATTTACTTTGGATAATGACATTTATATTTTAAATACTAGTATTACTGGCCCAACTGTTAATAGAAATGTTAATGGTGGACAAAATGGCTCAGGAATTGTTATTGTAAACGGCAATTTAAATATCACACATAATATCACGTATGCAAATACAGATGTCGATAAATTAAGTGAAATCGCTTCTTTGGTATGGATAGTTAATGGCGACGTGACTATTAGTACTGGTGTGACAGAGGTCGCTGGAACTTTTATAGTTTTGGGTGACGGTGAAAGTCCTGATTGCAATCCAGTGGCAGTTGGCTGCGGGCAATTTATTACCACTGGCCCTGGTAGTGACACACTCAATATTTATGGCAGTGTAATTGCAAAAAAATTTGATTTGAATAGGACTTATGCCACTAATGGTGAGCCAGCAGAAAAATTTATTAATGACGGTAGACTGCAAGCTAATCCACCAAAAGGCATGCAAAATTTTGCTAAAGGTTTGCCAAAAATGAACTATAATCCTTATTAAATTTTTATTTTTATTCAGCTCTTAAACTGCAGCTTGTTGGCTGCAGTTTTTGTGTATAAAGTATTTGTTGCTTAGAATAAAATATGTTATAATAAGAAAAGAATTATTGAAAGCAAAAAACAGTTTTAGATATGAAATTATTTTCAAGTGTGAATAGTTATTTAGGAGTAGATATTGGTACTGCCAGTGTCAAGATTGTTGAATTAGAAAATTATAAAGGCCAAGCTAAACTAAAAACCTATGGCTACGCTGATATAAATACCAATATTTTGCGCGCTTCTACTGAAAAAAACAATCAATTGATTGCTGATTATATCAAATTTATTACCAAAAAATCACGCATGGAATCTCGTCAGGCGATTGCTGCTTTACCTACTTTTTCTGTGTTTACTTCCATCATTAGTTTGCCGCCGATGCCCAAAAAAGATTTGGCCTCAGCCATCAAATGGGAAGCCAAAAAATTTATACCCTTACCAATTGAAGAAATGATTTTGGATTGGAAGATTTTGAACAAAAAAGATTTTGGCACGGACAAAAGTGATGCTAGTCAGCAGAAAGTAGGTGGTATTTTTACTAAAAAAGATAGCGTGGAGCCAAATTTGACTAAAAATGAAGATGATACAGTGGATGACAAAAAAAAGCCAGCCACTCAAGATGAAGTGGTAGGTAGAGATAGTGTGGCAAACAAAAGTTATCGTATTTTGTTGACTGCAGCTCCAAAAAATTTAGTTTCCCGTTATTTAGATATTTTTAAACGCACAGGTTTAAATTTAGTGAGTTTAGAAACCGAGGCTTTTGCCTTATCTAGAGCCTTGATGGGCAATGACCCTTCTAGCGTAATGATTGTAGATATTGGCTCTAATAATACTGATATTTGTGTGATTGAAGAAGGTGTGCCGATTTTGAACCGTGGTATTGATAGTGGTGGACAAGTTATTACCCAGGCTATCATGAATAGCATGAATGTCAATGTAGATAGAGCAGAGCAATTCAAGAGAGATTTTGGTTTGAATGTAGCGGGTAATCGTTCAGTGCCAAACACCATCCAAAATGCTTTGAATCCTATTATTAGTGAAATCAAATATGTTTTTGATCTTTATCAAAGACAAGGTGATGCAAGAATTGAGAAGATTATTTTAGCTGGCGGTAGTTCTTTTTTACCAAATTTACCACAATATTTATCACAATTATTGCAATTGCCAGTGATTATTGGTGATCCATGGGATAGAATCATTTATCCTTTGGATTTGAAGCCAGTTTTAGCGGAAATTGGTCCTAGGATGGCAGCTAGTATTGGACTGGCCATGCGGGACATTTAAAATAAATAAATGGCAGCAGATAATATAAATTTAATGCCCGAAGATTTAAGGCAGTCAGAAGAAAAGGTGAATAGTCAACGCGCTATTCAGCCTGAATTAAGGGTGCCAAAAATTGATGATCAAGAGCTAGATATGAGCAACTTAAGCGGTGGTCATACTTCTTGGATGTCAAAATTTGCTGATAGATTGCATCAAAAAGATGTAGAACAACAAAATGTTGCCTTTCAACCGTTGGTTTCTGATAATCAGGCTAAGACAATAGAAAAACAAATTCCCGTACCAGTTGCGCCCATCACTCAAGAAACAGTAGTGAAGCCAGTGGCTAATAAAATACCTAACAATGGTTTTGAATTGCAAGAAGTTGTACCAGAAAAATTAGATGGACAATTTCATCAGCCAGAAAAAAGTCTGCATGCTCGTTTTATTGATACTGCCGAAGGTGTTGATTTGGTGCCAAGCTCTACCAAAATAAAAAGTTGGAAGCAAATCAGTGGTTTAATTTTGGCTAGTGTTTTTGGTGCCTTAGGAGTAGTGGCTGTCTTTTATTTTGGCTTATTGGTTGCAACTGCTCGTTGGTCAAGTAATGAGTCTAGTACAGCCAATAATATTGCAACCATTGAAGAAAAATTATTAAGCTTTGAAGACATTAGTAAAGAGATTAATGGTATTGGCAAAGAGGTCAATTTGGTTTATGACGTTTTAAATAAACATATATATTGGACTAACTTTTTTGCTTTAGTAGAGAAATATACTTTACCTGATGTTTATTATGGAAGTGTATCAGCTTCAAATAATGGCTCCTTAACTTTGGATGCAACAGCGCCGGATTATGCTACAGTTGCCAAACAATTAAAAATTTTGCAACAACCAGAGGCAGTTGAATTTGTAACAGCGGTAGATATTTCTTCCGCTAGCTTAGGCGATACCGGAGTAAGCTTTGCAATTGAGTTTACCTTAAATCCAAATTTATTTTATTATCAAACTATTAAATAACATCTATGCCCGCAAAGATAGATTCACAATTTGAACAACCAAGTCAGGGCTTATTGGCTGCCAATAAATATTTATGGGCAATTTTGTTGGTGGTAGTTTTGTTGATTTTTGTTGCTGGTTATTTTTTTATTTTGAGTCCAAGTTTTAAAAAGGCTACTGAAGCCAAAGAAGCGGCTGTAAAAATTAGCGCCAATGAACAAGAAGTGAATAATTTGATTCAGCAAGTGAGTGATTTAGAAAAAGATTTTAATAAAGCTAAGACAGAGAGAGCGGCTGTATTAACGCGTTTACAAAAAATTATTCCTAATAGCCCGGAGATTGCTGAACTATTTGTTTTATCCGAGCAGTTAGCTTTAAATAGGGGTTTGATTTTAGAATCGGTTGATTTTAGCGAAGTAGTGGCCAGTAATCAGGCATCTGTTGCGCCACTTGCTACGAGTGAAAGTAGTAGTACGCCTCCTGTGGTTGAAAGTAGTTTAGCTGGCATAGCTATTAACATGACAGTTAAGCAAGGGGGTGCTATAAATGAAGAAACGACAGACGATAATGTCATTAATATTATTTCCCAACAAGTAGGGGAGCCTTATGATGTGTTTAAACAATACTTAGATGATTTGGAAAGCAACTTACGTTTAATTGATGTTGAGTCTGTTAGTTTTTCTAGTGGTGAGCTTGGCGAATTAAGTATGACTTTTACTATGAAAACTTATTTTTTAAAGAAATAATATGGCAGAAAATAATCGTAGATCAATGATACTTATTATGATTTTGCTAGCTATTTTGTTGATAGTAGGCGCTTGGTTTTTATTTGATAAATTTTTAAAAAAAGAACAAGAAGCTATTCAAACGGCTAATGCCATAAAGGCAGCTAAAGTTTTAAAAATTAAAAATCTAGCTCAAGAAAATTTAGGTTTTTTTCCCACAGATAAAAAGCAAGAAGATATTTTGGAAAAATTAGAGAACCATCCGCAATATACAAATTTGCATTTAGATTTAGATACATCTATTGATATCAAAAATAACCCTGGTAATCACTATCCATTTTCTTCGCCGATTACAGAAACAGAGCCAACACAAAATTAATATGACAAAAAAAGAATTGTTAAAATTATTGAGTTTTTTACAGTCAAAGAGATTGTTAAACGATGAACAATATCAAGAGTTTTTGAATACAAAATTTGATTCTTTTGCAGATATTGAAAAACAAATAAGACGTAAAATTTTAGTTTCTGATGAAGATTGGACGCAGGGTAAGGCAGCATTTTTTGATATGGAATATACCAATTTGGCTGGCAAGGTTATTAATGCGGAAATTTTGAATATTTTACCTCAAGATTTAGCTGAAAATTATCGCATGGTAGTTTTTAACAAAGAAACTAAAACAATAGAGGCTGGCTTAGTGGATCCGAGTAATTTAAAAGCTATGGAGGCTTTGAATTTTTTGGCTCGAAAAAATCAATACGTTATAAAATTTTATATTATTTCTGAAGATAGTTATCGTGCGGCCTTAAAGCAGTATGAAACATTGGGCGAAGAAGTTGGCGCGGCTTTGGATACAGCGGAAGCTATTTTTGCACCAAAAGAGGATAGTATAGAAGACGATGATGGTAAAGGTTTTACAGAAGTCATCAAATCAGCTCCTGTGTCCAAAATAGTTTCAGTAGTTTTAAGACACGCGATAGAGGGTAGAGCTTCTGATATTCATATTGAGCCAGTTGGCAGTCAAAGCAAAATTCGTTATCGTATTGATGGCGTTTTGCACACCACTATTGTTTTGCCTATTTATGTGCATTCAGCTTTGGTTTCTCGTATCAAGGTTATGTCTAATTTAAAAATTGATGAAACTCGTATTCCACAAGATGGCCGTATTCGTATAAAAATTCATAATAAAGATGTCGATTTCCGTATTTCTACTATTCCTTTGATGGGTCACGAAAAAGTCGTGATGCGTATTTTGGAAACTCCAGAAAAAGCGCCAACTTTTGAAGAGCTTGGGTTTATGGGCTATAGCGGTGAGCATGCTCTTTCGAATATTAAAAAACCAAATGGTATGTTTTTGGTTACTGGACCGACTGGATCTGGTAAGTCTACAACATTATTTGCTGCTCTTAGTGTCTTGAATCAAGAAACGGTCAATATTGCTACCTTGGAAGATCCGGTAGAGTATTATGTGCCAGGTGTTAATCAATCGCAAGTCCGGCCAGAAGTTGGCTTCACTTTTGCGGCTGGCTTGAGAGCTCTTTTGAGACAAGATCCAAACATCATCATGGTTGGTGAGATTCGTGATAACGAAACAGCAGAGCTTGCTATTCATGCTGGCTTGACTGGTCACTTTGTGCTTTCTACTTTACATACCAATGATGCTTTGGGAGCTATTCCTCGTATGTTTGATATGCACATTGAGCCATTTTTGTTAGCAAGCACTTTAAATGTTGTGATTGCTCAACGTTTGGTGAGAAAATTATGTGAAAAATGTAAAGTGGAAGAAAAGTTACCAGACAATGTTTTTGCGCAAATGAAAAAAGGTTTAGACGCTATACCAGATGCTTCATTTTTTGGTGGCGCTAAAAAAGGTGATTATCATTTTTATCGTGGTGAAGGTTGTGCGCAGTGTGGTAATACTGGTTTCAAAGGACGTTTAGCGATAGTGGAAACTATTGATGTGACAAGGGATATGAAAGATATTA
Organism: uncultured bacterium; assembly: GCA_903876815.1. Taxonomy (GTDB): domain Bacteria; phylum Patescibacteriota; class Patescibacteriia; order UBA1558; family GWA2-36-10; genus CAIRBL01. Next base: position 8,455 of record CAIRBL010000082.1, on the reverse strand, counting down.
TTGCTAAAGGTTTTGATAGAACAGCAGTAGAAAAAGAATTGATTAAACAAAATTTTTTGACTATGGATCAAGATGGCATGATTAAGACTCTTTTAGGTTTGACTTCAGTGGAAGAAATTTTGCGTGTTAGTAAAATGTAATTTAATTAAATTTTTATGGAACAAGTAAGAGTGTTGATAGTGGAGGATGATGATTTTTTATCGCAAATGTATGCAGCTAAATTAGAGCTAGAAAATTTTGGTGTTTTAACAGCTATGACTGGTATTGCAGCTTTAAAAGTTGCACAAAAAGAATTACCGGAGTTTATTTTACTGGATTTAAATTTACCAGAGATGGATGGTTTTGAAGTATTGCAACACCTAAAAGAAAATGCAGAAACAAAAAACATTCCGGTCTTAGTCTTGACTAATTTTTCTCAAAAAGAGCATATTGATAGATGTTTAGCATTAGGAGCTGAAGATTATTTGATCAAGGCTCATTTTGTACCTAGTGAAGTAGTAGATAAAATCAAGAGTATTTTAAATAGATAAGTTATTTTTTTCATGTCAACTACAGAAACTTTATTGATCAATAAAATTTTGAATTTATCTGCTGAGCGTCGGGCGACCGATGTTCATTTGACTGTGGGTAATTATCCTGTTTTGCGTATTGATAGCAAGCTGATCACTTTGATAGATGAGCAAGTTCTGACGCCAGATTTTTTGTTGGCCATGGCAGATAGTTTTTTGTCAGAAATAGATAAAAAAAATTTGGAAAGTGCTAGAGAGCTTATAACTGTTTATTCATGGGCCAATCGAGCTCGTTTTCGCGCTAGAGTTTTTTATCAAAAGGGTTATTTGGCTATTTCTTTGCGTATCATTCCTCAGCTTATTCGTTCGCCTAAAGATTTGGGTTTACCGCCAATTTTGACGCAACTGATAGCCAAAGAAAGAGGGCTGTTGATGATCACTGGGCCATTTGGCTCTGGTCGCACGACTACAGTCGCTTCCTTGCTTGAAACTTTAAATCGTAATAAAGGTTTACATATTCAGACTTTAGAAAAGCCAATAGAATATCTTTTGGCTAATAATCAATGCATTATAGAACAAAGAGAGGTAGGTAAAGATACTAATAGTTTTGTCAAAGGTTTGTTAGACACTATTGATGAAGATGTAGATGTGGTGGTGATTAGCGCTGTTAATGAAGATGGTTTAGAAGAATTGATTTTACAAGGCGCTGAAAGCGGCAAATTGATTATTGCTATTATGGATGCTGATAGTTCCATTTCTGCTTTGGAAAGATTTTTGAGTAATTTATCACCAGATAAAAGAATTTGGGGTCAAGATGTTTTGTCTCAAGTACTTTTGGGAGTTGTTGCTCAAAGACTTTTGCCCCGTATTGGTGGTGGTTTAAGCTTGGCCTATGAAGCCTTGACTATGACTTCAGCGGTACAGGCCATTATCAAGGACAATCGTTTGTATCAACTTAATAGTATTATGCAAACTTCTAAAGAAGAAGGCATGATTAATCTAGATAAATCATTGTTGGAATTAGTACGAGTAGGTGAAGTGAGTGCAAATGATGCAATGACACAAGCTATTGATGTAGAAAGTTTTAGACGAAATTTTAAATAAATAATATGCCAACTTTTAAATATCGAGTTAGAGCACAAACAGGGGCTGTTTCTACTGGTAATGTAGAAGCTTTGTCAGAGCAAGCTGCCATTGAACTTTTGGAAGATAAAGGCTTAGTTGTTTTGTCTTTAGCTGAAGGTGGTAAGGTGGCAGCTAAGGGTTTTAATATCAACATCGGTAGAGTCAAAAGTAAAGATGTGGTTATTTTTTCACGTCAATTATCTGTGATGGTTTCAGCGACTGTGCCGATAGTACAAGCTCTTAAAATTTTAGCTCAACAAACAGTCAACCCAATTTTTATTGGCGATATTATGGAAATGGCCAATGATGTTGACGGTGGTATGAAGCTGTCTTCAGCGATGAATAAACACCCTAAAGCTTTTAGTCGTTTTTATGTGGCGATGGTGAAATCAGGCGAAACTTCTGGAAAACTTGATGAAGTTTTGCAATACTTAGCTGATCAGATGGAAAAAGATTATGATTTGGTTTCTCGTATCAAGGGCGCGATGATTTATCCAGTATTTATTATTTCTGGTATGATTGTGGTAGCATTTTTGATGATGATTTTTGTGGTGCCAAATATGACACAGATGTTGATTGACTCTGGAGCAGAATTACCATTTTTGACCAAAATTTTGATCAGTGTTTCTAGTTTCATGCAAAAGTTTTGGTGGCTGATTATTGGTTCAGTCTTTGGTCTGTTTGTTGCATTTAAAGCTTGGACCAGGACCATTGGTGGTAAAATAGCTTGGGATACAGCCAAAGTGAAAGTTCCAATTTTTGGTCCCTTATTTCAAAAAATTTATATTGTGCGTTTTGCTCGTGGTTTTTCGACCTTGATTCGTGGTGGCGTGCCAGTATCAGCCGCTTTGCGTATCACTTCAGAAGTAGTTGATAACGAAGCGTATAAAAATTTGATTTTAGGTACCATCAAAGAAGTGGAGGATGGTAATTCAGTCGTGACTTTATTTATCAAGTCAGATTTGATGCCTAAGATGTTAGCACAAATGATGAGTATCGGCGAGCAGACAGGTAAGCTAGATGCAATTTTAGAAAAGTTAGCTGAATTTTATACTCGTGAAATTGATAGTTTGGTCAATGGTTTAACAGCTTTGATCGAGCCGATGATTTTGATGGTCATGGGTGTCGGTGTTGGTGGTATGGTGGCGGCTATTATGTTGCCTATGTTTAAAGTTGCGCAAAGTATTGGCTAAAATTTTATTGTGAGAAAATAAAAAAAATGCTATAATTATTTTAAGCTAATTATTAATATCCCAAACATTTTTTATTTAAAAAGTCTTAGAGCTTTGAGATCTCAAGCTTTAACAAATAATTAATGTTTGAAACAAAGATTGGGGGTGTAAAAATGAAAAATAAAAAAGGTTTTACTTTAGTTGAGTTGTTAGTCGTCATTGCTATTATTGGTATTTTATCATCAGTCGCCGTGGTGAATTTAAATGGTGCTCGTGATAAAGCTCGTGGTGCTGCTGTATTGTCAACATTGAGCCAATTAACTACCGGTATTTTATTATGTTTTGATGAATCAACGCCATTAGCTTTACAGACTTCGGTCGGTGTTGCTTGCAATAATGCTACTGCTCCTACTCCAAATACTCCTATTTGCGCAGGTTCTTCAACTAAATGGCCGGATGTGGATGCACAAGCTGATGGTTGGGAGTATGTTGCTAATTGTAGTTCTACTCCATCGGCTGGTACTTGGATATATGCTGCCACTGGAAACGGAAGGACAGTTACTTGTACCCATTCTGGTTGTACTCAATAATACAAGGAAATTCAATAACCCGCCTATTAAGGCGGGTTATTTTTTTAATAAAAAATGTATTATTTTTTATGTTTGTGTTATAATATTAATAACAAGATGAAAATATTTTTTATTCAGATTAATTATTAGCATGAAGTTATTTTTACAAAAAAAGACGGGGTTTACTTTAGTTGAATTGTTAGTTGTTATTGCTATTATTGGTATTTTGTCATCAGTTGCTGTGGTCAATCTCAATTCTGCTCGTGATAAAGCACGGGAAGCAGCAATTATTGCTTGGTTTGATCAAATTAAACCTGAAATTTTGATATGTTTAGATGATGATTTACCGCTAAGATGCATTGATCAGGGTTTGCCAGCCGATCAAGAATGGTGTGGTGGAGCAAATCCTACTTCACCAGAGTCTTCAGCTGTTAGTATTTGTCATGGGTCTAATGTTTTTTGGTTAGATTTGAGTCAATATGTTGGATGGGAGTATTCTACTAATTTTATCTCAGATCCAAATGCTGGTACTTGGGTGATGGGCGCTCAAAATGTTGATCTGAGCCACACTATTACCTGCACTGAAGCTGGCTGCACTGTTTTTTAAAATTTTTATTTATGTTTTTATTTAATTATAGTAAAAAAGTCAAAATTATTTTAGCTATACTTTTTGGCTTGGCAGTTTTTTTTGTAGTCGGTTTTATAGTTTTTGACCGTAGTCAAGTTAAGGATTTAGAAGCTTTGGATCAGGCAAAGATTTTTGCTACCGCTTTAGAAAGATATTATGATAAATTTAATGCTTATCCAGTGAGTAAAGAAGTAGATTTAAATAGCATACAAATATTGACAGAAAATGGTTTCAACCAAGTCGGCAGAGTGATTTATTATCAGTCAAGTAGTTTATTCAAAAGGCAAGTGTATTTTTTAAGCTCAGCTAATAATTACACGATTAAAGTAAATTTAAAAAACTCTTGGCCAATTTGGGGTTTGAACTCTTGGCGGGGTGGGGAATGTAGGCTGACAAATTATTTGGAATGGAAATGTTTATAAAGCATAAACATGAAAAATAATCTTAAGCACAATTTAGGCTTTACTTTAGTTGAGTTATTAGTCGTGATTGCTATTATCGGTATTTTATCATCGGTGGCGGTAGTGAATTTAAGAAGTGGAAGGGATAAAGCTAGATTAGCTGCTGTTAGGACTAGCTTAGCAAGTTTAACTCCAGCTATTCTTTTGTGTTACGATGACGATAAAGAGTTAATAGCTAGATATAATGCTGGATGTATTGATGGTATTTGTTATTGTAATGACAACTATAGACCTTGGGCTAATCAACCTATATGTGAAGGTAGTTCTGCCACCTGGCCAGATATTGCTCAAAATGGTTTTGAGTATTTAGAGTGTGATCCTAGTAATCCGCAGACAAATACTTGGTTAATAATGGCTACGAACTATAGCGTGAATGTTTTGTGCAATGCAGACGGTTGCGAGTAGGTTTGAATCATTTTTCTTTTTAGTATAAAAATGTTATAATACAGCTACTATGATAGTAGCTTTTGTTTTTATTTTAGGCCTATTTATTGGGAGTTTTTTGAATGTGGTGATTTATCGTCTGCATCGAGAAGAGTCTTTTGTTAAAGGTTTTTCTAAGTGTTTATTTTGTGGTCATCGATTGTATCCTAAAGATTTAGTGCCAATTTTTAGTTTTTTGTGGCTTAAAGCCAAATGTCGATATTGTAAGACAGCTATTTCTTGGCAGTATTTTTTGGTAGAATTAGCCACAGCCTTAGGTTTTGTCTTGGTTTTTTTGCGTCTGTTTTCCAGTACAGATTTACAAACTTGGCTAGGCGCTTTGACTGTTCTGTCTAGTTTACAATTGCTTTTCTGGTGGCTGATGTTTTGTTTTTTACTGATTATTTTTGTGTATGATTTAAAGTATTATTTGATTTTAGATAAAGTCAGTATTCCAGCTATTTTTTTGGCTTTAGCGCTAAATTTATTTTTAGGCCACACTTGGCAAAGTCTAGCGCTTGGTATTTTGATTGGTGGAGGATTTTTTTTACTGCAATTTATTTTGTCACAAGGCAAATGGATAGGTGGCGGAGATATTCGTGTAGGTATTTTGATGGGCGCTGCACTTGGCTTTTCCCATGTGTTAGCAGCTTTGTTTTTAGCTTATATTCTAGGTGGTATATTTGCTACTTTTCTTTTGATTTTTGGTAAAAAACATTTGGGTGACAAATTACCTTTTGGTACTTTTTTAACTCTAGCTACTTTTGTCATTTTATTGTATGGAGATGTTTTAATTCGCTGGTATTTGACATTATGGGGTATATAAAAAATAATCAGCTTGGAGTGACTTTGATAGAATTATTGATTGCGATTGCCATCATTGGTATCATGACTAGTATTGCAGTGGTGCGTATTAGTTTGACTGACGCAGAAGTTTTGAGACAAGCCACAGAGCAGACGGCGGCTGATTTTCGACAGATTCGTAATTTAGCGTCTTCTCGGGTGATAAATGAAAACAATCAATACCCAGACGGCGGCTATGGTATTTTTTTTGCAAATAAAACAGTGGATGATCCCGCTTATTATGTTTTGTTTGCAGAAAATAATGGGCATAATGGTTATCAGGATTATAGTTGTAGAGTGGGTTCTTGTCCGGAGCATTGCAATGGTTATTGTGATGCTGACCCAGATACTTTTATAGCAGATGCTATGATTAAAAAATATATTTACGATGAAAATTTGACTGTCTATATGGATAATTCGCCAGCTACGCCTTTATTTTTTTATACTTTTAGTACGGAGCATATAGCTACTACTACTTACAGTCATTCGGTGAGTTCTATTTTTGCTGTTAATATTCATAATACAAATGGTGATGATGGTTTGATTTCTGTACAAGACAAAGTCGATGATACTTATGTTTTTGGTTCAATTAACGTGACATATCCATGAGAAAACAAGCGACTAATTTTGGCTTTACTATTTTAGAGTTGCTTTTGGCGCTATCTGTTTTGAGTGTGGGTATTATGGCGGCTTTTACTTTGTCTATTTCAAATTTACAGACAGCTAAAAATAATTATCAGCGTATTTTAGCAGTCAATTTGGCTCGAGAAGGCATAGAGATTGTAAGAAATATTCGAGATACAAACTGGCTCAAAATAGACAAAAATGTAGCTGATTGTGATAATTTTGCTGGCAACGGCATAGAGGCTTGTACTTGGGATTTTGGCTTGGATAGAGAATATTCAGCAGTAGATTATCTGAGCCCTTATTTATTGATGACGCATGGTGGGGTAGATACCGTAGAAGAGTGTTATGCTGATGATGATTGCGCACTTAAAATTGATAATAACATGTATGTTAATGGACAAAATGGCAGTATGTCTAATATGGCTCGCTTGGTACACTTGCAAGCAATTTGTTTTGATTATGATCAAGATGCATATATGAGTTATGAGGAGGGTTCAAGCTACGTGTCTCTTGATTTGGTTTGTGATGACCTTGATTATGAAATAATGGTGGGACTCAGAGTGACCGCAGAAGTGTATTGGATAAGCAATGGGCAACCACATACTGTAGAGTTGGTAGAAGATTTGTATAATTGGCGTGAATATGTTAATTAAAAAAACATTCAAAAATTATCTTGGTTTTACTTTGATAGAAATCATGGTTTCTGTTTTTATTTTTTCTTTGCTTTCTACTGTTGTTGGTGGTATTTATGTGGCATTTTCTGCTAGTCAAAAGAGGGTACAGGCTGGTCAAAAATTACTTAATGAAACACAATTTGTTTTGGACAGTGTGGCTAAAGAAATTGCTAATGCAGAAATATATTATCCCTATATGAGTTCTTGTTCGGGGGATGATAGATGTGTAGTTTTAAAAAGAGCGGATAATAAAATTGTTTATTTTGTCAGACCAGAGCAGCAAACTGATGAGCCTACTGAGCTTATTTATACAGTAAGAGATGAAAATGGTCATGAAGAAAGTATAACGATTTTGCCACTTGCTGGCACAATTATGGAAGATTTAAATATTGTCGTGAGTCCAAGCTCCGATCCTTTTGCGGATGGTGGCCCAAATCAAATGCCCTTGGTAACCATAGAAGCAAAAATCCAAGTAGATAGCCTAAGAGATATAGAACAAGTTTCGTATAATTTGCAAACCTCTGTTTCATCACGTATTTTTCCTGAATAAAACATGAAACAAACTAAAAAAATAAAATTATTTTTCAATAATCAATCAGGAGTTGTCTTAATAGTCTCTTTGATGATTTTGTTAGTCATGATAGTTTCAGTCATTGCTTTAAGCAGAATTATATCTGGTGAGGTGAAGATGACTAGAAATTTTGATAATGCTATTGTTTCTTATTATTTAGCAGAAAGTGGCATGGAAGAGGCTCTGTTTTATTTGAAATATTCTAAAGAAATTGGTGATTTTAATAACTATTTTGATCAACTGGATGATTCACAGAGTGCAAAATTTTTGGATAATGATAAGGAAAAATCTTATATTTTTAGTTTAGCTACTAGTACGGTTGATTATTTTGAAGCATTTGATTTATCTACTACTAGTCCAGCCAAAGTGGACATCGTTGGTTTTGGCGGTACTATTCCTTCGGCAGCCTCGAATTTGCCTACGGCCTATGATTTGGCATGGAGTATTGAGGATTGCTATAGTGGAGGTCATGCTTCGGATAAATTAGAGATTGCCTATACTTCTTTGTACAAATCAGGCGCAACACTGAAGTCAGAAACCAAACAGACTTTTATTAATTGTGGTTGTAGTTCTGGTAGTGATAGTTGTGATTTATTTACTAGCGCAGATTTAGCCAACAATAAATTTTTTTATTTTACTTTAACACCACTTGATGGAGATGTGGCTTATGTCAAATTAACACCGAAATTAGGTAGCGGGCAGTCATATTTGCCAGGCTTTGCGAAAATTCAAGTCAGTGGTTTTTATCGTCAGTCAGTATATCATATGACAGCAGATTTGCCCGTTTATGCGCCTTTGTCAAATGTGTTTAACTATGTAGTATTTTCCGAAGAAGATATAGAAAAATAGCATG